>NZ_JBQXEO010000020.1:0-142629 GCF_052601155.1 Micromonospora yongxingensis | reverse complement strand
GCACGTCCACTGGGTGGCTAGGCTTCTGGCGACGCTATGGCCGGGGGGTTGCCCGGCCGTGTCTCCTGTGTTTCTGCCGTGTTACGTCCCTCGCGGAGCGTCAGCGACGCACTCCCACCGCCCTCGGCCTGCCGCGAACGCCGTACCGACTGCGCCAGTGTAAAGACATCTGATGCGATTGGCCCGATTCAGCACGGAGCGGTGGGCGGCACCCGGAAGCCGAAATCCCGACGCGGATACCCTTGACCGCTGTGACCAATCCGCACGCCCCGGCAGCGCCCGCCACCGACGCCACCTTCACCCCGCCGAGCCTCGGTCGGCGGTTCGGGGCGCTGATCATCGACTGGGTGCTCTGCCTGCTGGCGGCCAACATCTTCGCCGACCCCGTGCGTGACGGCTGGGCGCCGGTGCTGGTGCTGGTCCTCGTGTACGCCATCTTCCTCGGCCTGTTCGCCCAGACGCCGGGCATGTACATCACGAGGATCCGCTGCGTGGGCTGGGCCGACGGCGGCCGGATCGGGCTGCTCCGAGGGCTCATCCGGGGCCTGCTGCTGGCCCTCGTCGTCCCCGCGCTGATCATGGACGAGCACCGCCGGGGCCTGCACGACCGCCTCACCGACTCGGTCATCGTCGACGCGCCCCGCCGCTGATACGCGGGGGACCGCCGGCAGGGTCGGGGAGGCGGTGGAGCCGACAGCAGAGAGCCGGACCCGTGGGGTCCGGCTCTCTGGGGCGTACCGCAGGGGTCAGCGGCCCCGCGACTGGCGGAAGGTGCCCGGCGGCCGCATGTTCTTCGGGATCGCGCCCTTGGGCATCTGCGGCCGGGCGGTGAGCGCCTTGAGCCGCTTGTCCAGCGAGTTGACGTCCTTGCCGGAGAGCGCGCGGGGCAGGCGCAGCAGCGTCGTGCGCAGCTTGCGGATCGGCAGCTCGCCCTCGTCCTGCCCGATCACGTAGTCGTGCAGCGGGGCGGAGCCGATCACCTTGGACAGCCGCCGCTTCTCCTGCCCGAGCAGGCCACGCACCCGCTGCGGGTTGCCCTCGGCCAGCAGGATCACGCCGGGCCGGCCGATCACCAGGTGGACCATGTCCATCTGCGTGGTGGAGCTGACGGCCGGGGTCACCCGCCAGTCGCCGCGCATGTTCTCCATGATCTGCGCCGCCGCGCCGGGCTGCCCCTCGGCGGCGTTCATCATCGCCTTGTTGGACCGCAGGTTCAGCACGATCAGCACCGCGAGCAGGACGAACAGGATGCCGATCGGGAGCCAGATCCAGCTCCAGAGGATGACCGCGACCACGGTGAGGGCGAGCGGGATGAGCACCGCGGCGGCGACCAGCGGCGCGAACCACCGGTCCTGCTTGGCGGTGAACTGGAACACCATCCCGATCTGCTTCAGCCGCTGGCCGAACGAGACCTTCTCCTGGGGCTTTGCCATGCCGCAGAGTCTAGTGGGCGCCGCCGGCTCCGTTGATCCGCGTCCGGGTGCCGGCCGGCTGAGTACCTTACGTCGCCTCAGACGTTTCCGGCGGGCGCGTAAGGAGGGTGGCGCCGGGGAAGATCAGGCGGTGTGCTCATGCCCGGTCGGGGCCTTCAGGCGAAGAGTCATGGTCAGCAGATGACGACGACCCTGAAGGAGCCCGACATGTTCGGCAACGACGCGGAATTCCTGCTCTCCCTGCACCACACGCACGCCGCCGAGCTGCGCGCCGAGGCGGCGGCGGACCGGCTCGCCAGGTCGCTGGCGCGTCGCGTCGGCCACGGTTGGCTGGGCCGGCACCAGCAGGTGTCCCGCAGCAGCGATGCCCGCCGGTGATCGTGACCGTGCCGCCGGCACCACCGGCCGGTGGTGCCGCGCCTGCCGAGACGGCCCCGCCGCCCGGTCACCGCCCGATCGGCGGGGCCGGTGGCGGCGGCCGTCATGGCATGCTCGTTCCCGTGACCGTACGTGCCGCCAGCTCCGTCCTCGTCGGCCGCGACCGGGAGAGCGCGGCGCTGCGCGACGCCCTCTCCCGCGCCCGGGCGGGGGAACCGACCACCGTGCTGGTCGGTGGCGAGGCGGGTGTGGGTAAGACCCGGCTGCTGGAGGAGTTCGCCGGCTGGGCGACCGACACGGGTGCCCGCGTGCTGGTGGGCCAGTGCCTGGAGCTGGGCGAGGCGGGCCTGCCCTTCGCGCCGTTCGCCGCCGCCCTGCGCGCGGTGCTGCGCGCCGACGGTGCCGAGGTCTTCGCCGGCTACGAGGCGGAGTTCGCCCGACTGCTGCCCGAGCTGGGCCGGGCACCGGCGGCGCAGGCGGCACCGGTCGCCGCGCCGCTCACCGACGCCCCGCGCGGCTACCTGTTCGACCTCGTCGCCGAGCTGTTCCAGCGGCTCGCGGACGACAGGCCGCTGGTGCTGACGATCGAGGACCTGCACTGGGCCGACCGCTCCACCCGGGATCTGATCGGCTTCCTGGTTCGAGCCGCCCGGCCGGGTCGGCTGCTGCTGGTCTGCACCTACCGCACCGACGAACTGCAGCGCGGGCATCCCCTGCGCCCCTTCCTGGCCGAGCTGGACCGGGCCCGGGGCGTCGAGCGGGTGGAGGTGGGCCGCCTGGACCGGGACGGCACCGGCGCGATCCTCGCCGACCTGCTCGGCTTCGAACCGGCCGCCCGGGCCGTCGACGACGTCCACGACCGCACCCAGGGCAATCCCTTCTTCATCGAGGAGCTGGCCGTCGCCGGCGACCCGCTCGGCTGTGCGGCACTTCCCGAGACGCTGCGTGACCTGCTGCTGGCCCGCGTGGACCGGCTGCCGGAGCCGGCCCAGCGGGTGCTGCGGATCGCCGCGGCCGGTGGCAGCCGCTTCGCCCACGACCTGCTCGCCGAGGTCGCCGGGCTGCCGGACGCGGAACTGGAGGACGCGCTGCGCGCCGCCGTGGCCGCCCAACTCGTGGTGGCCGACCCGGACGGCGACTACGAGTTCCGGCACGCGCTGGTCCGCGAGGCCGTGCACGACGAGCTGCTGCCCGGCGAGCACGCCCGGCTGCACGCCCGGTTCGCCGCCGCCATCGAGGCCCAGCCCCACCTCGTCGCCGCCGGCCGGGCCCCGGCCGAGATCGCTCACCACTGGTACGCCGCGCACGATCACCCCCGGGCGCTCACCGCCGCGCACGTCGCCGCCGCCGCGGCCGCCGACCGGTACGCGTACGCGGAGCAGCGCCGACTGCTGGAGCGGGTGCTCGAGCTGTGGGAGCTGGTGCCCGACGCCGCCGACCGGCTCGGCATGGACCACCTGGCGTTGCTGGAGCAGACCCTCGACGCGGCCGTCACGGCCGGTGACTTCAGCCGGGCGATCACCCTGACCCGGGCCGCACTGGCCGAAGTGGACGCCGACTGCGCGCCACTGCGCGCGGCCCGCCTGCTGGTTCAGCGGGGGCGGCTGCTGGCCCTGCTCGGAAAGAGCGACGGCAGCAGGGAGCTGGGTGAGGCGTACCGGCTGGCGGTGGGCGGCCCGGCCGGCGTGGAGCGGGTACGGCTGCTCGGTGACATCGCCGCGCACCTGGTGCGGATCGACCCCCCGCAGGCGGCGCAGGTCGCTGCCGAGGCGAGCGCCGACGCCGAGGCGATCGGCGCGGACCTGGCGCTGATGCCCACCCGGATCGCCCTGCTCTGCCACGGCGAGCGGGACCTCGAAAGAGGGCTGGCAGAGCTGCGCCGCGCCGAGTCGGTGGCCCGCGCGGCCGGGGACGCGCCGACCCTGGTGCTCGCCAAGGTGTACCAGTCGGACGTGCTCTGCGAGCTGGGCCACTACGCCGAATCCGCGGAGGCGGCCGCCGGCGGCGTGGCCGAGGCACGCCGGGTGGGCATCAGCCGATCCACCGGGGCGTACCTGCTGTCGAACCGGGCCGAGGCGCTGATCGCGCTGGGCCGGTGGGACGAGGCCGCGGCGGTGTGCGCGGAGGCCGCCCGCATCGATCTGTCCGGCGTCACCGAGCTGCACTGGCTCCAGTTGGCCGCCGGGCTGCGGCTGGCCCGTGCCCACCCGGGCGCCGACGAGACGGTCGGTCGGGCGCTGGCCTTCCTCGGCCGGCCCTACCTGTGGCCGAACCATCGGCTACCGCTGCACGAGTTGGGCATCGAGTCGGCGCTGGCAGCCGACGACAAGGTCGAGGCGGTCCGGGTGGCCCACGTCGCGCTGGCGGACGAGAGTCTGCCGCGGATGCCGCGCGAGGGTTGGCCGGTGCTCAGTGCCGCCGCCCGCACGGCCGCCCGCGTGGGCGACCGGGAGTTGGCCGCCGCCGTCGCGGCGCTCGCCGCCGACCTGCCCGCCCGGCACCCGGCCGCGCGGGCGCACGCCGCCCAGGTCACGGCGCTGCTCGCGGCCGGCGATCAGGCGCTGCCGGCATGGCGGGCCGCGGTGGACGCGTGGCGCGTCGACGGGCAGCCGTATCCGCTGGGTCGGGCGTTGCTGGCGCTGGCCGAGGCGGCGGCCGCCGGCGGCGAGCGGGACGAGGTGGCGGCGGCGGTCACCGAGGCCGCCGAGATCGCCCGGCGGCTGGGTGCGATCCCGCTGGCCGAGTCGGCCGCCGTCCTGGCCCGCCGGGTCGGCCTGCGCGGGTCGGGTCAGGTCGGCCCCGGCGCCGAGCTGCTGACCGCTCGGGAGCGGGAGGTGCTGCGCCTGGTCGCCGAGGGACACAGCAACAGCCGCATCGCCGAGCGGCTGTTCATCTCGCCGAAGACGGCCAGCGTGCACGTGTCCCGGATCATCGCGAAGCTGGGTGTGACCAACCGGGTGGAGGCCGCCGCGCTGGCCCACCGCCTCGGCCTGCTCACCGAGCCGGCCGTACCTCGCTGACCGGCGCGCCGGCCGTCAGGCGCGGGGCAGGTAGATCCGCCAGCCGTCGACGGTGACCAGGTCCAGGCTGCCCGGGGCGGCGCGCAGCCGGTCGTCGAGCCGGGCCGCCAGCGGTGAGTCGACCGGCGCGACCCAGGCCGGTGCCGCCGCCCGCTCCACCTCCCGCCGGTACGCGGGGTAACGGTCGAAGCCGGGGCACAGTGTGTCGTCGACGACCGCGCAGACCACGTCCTCGGCGCTGGCGAAGGTGAGCCGGTTGCAGGTCCAGTAGCCGGCGAGCACGTGCCGTACGCCGAGCTGCCGCAGGGTGGTCACCAGCTCGGCGTGCCGGGCCTCGGCGGCCCTGCTCGCCGGGGCGGTCTGCGTGGCGCCCCAGGTGGCGTGGGCGGCGGTGCCCACCGTGGCGGCGAGCACGACCAGCGCGACCGTACGGAGTGGCGTCCAACCGGTCGTGCGTCGGGCAGCCGCCCACAGTGGCCAGAGCAGCGCGGGCAGGGAGATGAGCAGGCAGGACAGGTAGCGGGAACTCTCCACCGGGGTGAGCCCGGCGGCACTGCTCACGGTGTACGCGACGAGGGTGACCACCGAGGCCAGCACGAGAGCCAGCCGCATCGCCGGCGCTACCCGGGACGACGGGTCGACCGTGGCGGTGGTCGGCCGACGCGTGGCCCGCCAGGCGGTGCCGGCGGCGACGGCCAGCAGCACCGGCAGTGCCAGCGCCCACCACAGCTGCCAGTCGGCGCACCGCCCCGGCCCGCAGAACCCCATGCCCAACGGCGGGCCGAGCAGCAGCCCGCCGTGCAGCCGGTCCGCCCAGCCCGCGCTGGCGTTCGCCCCGCCGGCGGCGAGCACCGCGTGCAGCGGGTTCCGGCCGGTCAGCAGGCTGTGTACGAGCAGCGGGGCGGCCCCCAGCACGGCGGCGGCTCCGAGCAGCACCCCGGCCGCCCCGCGCACCTCGTGGCGACGGAACGCGACCAGCACCGCCCCGGTGGCCACGACGTACGGCAGCACCAGCGGGTCGACCCAGAGCATCAGCCCGGCCAGGAATCCCCACGCCCCCCAGCGGAGGAGCCGCCGCCCCGGCCGGCCGGCGGCCAGGTCCAGGGCGAGCAGGGCGAGCGCCACCCCGGCGGCGTTCATCTCGGGATAGCCGCCGCCAGCGATGAGCTGGTTCTTGACCACCCGGTCGGAGCCGAGGGCGAGCAGCGCCACCACGAACAGCCCGAACCAGCGGTCCCCGGTCAGCCGCAGCGTCAACCGCCAGGCCAGCAGCAGGAAGACGGCGTACAGCAGCAGTGTGGGCAGCCGCAGGCCGAGCAGCGACGGCCCGCCGGCCAGGGCGAACACCGGCGCGGCGAGGTAGGCCTCCAGCGTGCCCATGTACTGCTGGCCGTAGAACCAGACCGGGAAGTTCTCTCCCCGGGCGATGTGCAGCGCGGCCAGGCCCGTGGTGGCCTCGTCGCTGTTCGTCGCGGGCGCGGCGTGACCCAGCAGCCAGAGTCGGTAACCCACCCCGGCGAGCAGGGCCAGCCCGGTGAGCCAGCCGACCAGGCCGAGGTGCGCACCGGGCCGGGGACGCGGTCGACCCGCGCCGCGTGGCTGCTCGCGTACCCCGACGGTCATCGCACGATCATGGCACCCGCCCGTCGGGCGACGGGGCCGCCCGGCCGACAGGCCGGTCGGGGTCAGCCCGCGGTGGCGACCGGGGCGCCGGCGCGGGCGTCGAGCGCCTGCCGGTAGAGCCGGCCGGCCCGGTACGACGAGCGCACCAGCGGCCCGCTCATCACCCCGGCGAAGCCGATCTCCTCGGCCTCCTCGCGCAGCTCCACGAACTCCTCCGGCTTGACCCAGCGGGTCACCGGGTGGTGCCGGGGCGAGGGGCGCAGGTACTGCGTGATGGTGATCAGCTCGCAGCCGGCCTCGTGCAGGTCGCGGAGCGCCTGGGAGACCTCGGCCCGCTCCTCGCCCATGCCCAGGATCAGGTTGCTCTTGGTGACCAGACCGTCGGCGCGGGCCTGCCGGATCACGTCCAGCGAGCGGTCGTAGCGGAACGCCGGCCGGATCCGCTTGAAGATGCGCGGCACCGTCTCGACGTTGTGTGCCAGCACCTCGGGGCGGGAGCCGAAGACCTCGGCCAGCTGCTCGGGAACGGCGTTGAAGTCCGGGATCAGCAGCTCGACGCCGCAGCCGGGCTGGAGGGCGTGGATCTGCCGGACGGTCTCGGCGTAGAGCCAGGCGCCGCCGTCGGGCAGGTCGTCACGGGCGACGCCGGTGATGGTGGCGTAGCGCAGCCCCATCGAGACCACCGACTCGGCGACCCGGCGGGGCTCGTCGGCGTCGAACTCGGCCGGCTTGCCCGTGTCGATCTGGCAGAAGTCACAGCGCCGGGTGCACTGGTCGCCGCCGATGAGGAAGGTCGCCTCGCGGTCTTCCCAGCACTCGTAGATGTTGGGGCAGCCGGCCTCCTGGCAGACGGTGTGCAGGCCCTCGCGCGAGACGAGCCCGCGCAGCTGGGTGTACTCCGGCCCCATCTTGGCCTTGACCTTGATCCATGGCGGCTTGCGCTCGATCGGCGTCTCGGCGTTGCGCGCCTCGATCCGCAGCAGCCGACGCCCCTCGGGGGCGGCCGTTGCGGTGCGCGCTGCCTGGCCGGTCGTCGGCGCGGAGTGCTCGATCGTCACGAAAACGAGCCTACGCCCGACGGCCACCGTCTATGTGCGTCAGGCGACCGGCATCACGCCGCGGATGTTGTGACGCCCGACACCGGCGGGTCGAAAATAGGCGTCACACTCACGTCGGTCGGCTGCTACCGTCACCGGCAACAGCGACGACGGAGCCGAGTAGCGCGCCGACCCGCCAGTCCAGAGAGCCGCCGGTGCTGAGAGGCGGTCTGGCGCCGGTGCGCGAAGACCCTCCCGAGCTGCGGGAAGAACGGTTGCGGGGCCTCATCCCCGTGCCCAGTAGAGCCCGCCCGGCTGGCCCCGGTCATCAGGCGACGAACGAGGCTCCCGCTCCGGCGGGGGCGAAGGTGTGGTGGCACCGCGAGGTTCCCGCTCGCCCACACCTCCCTGGGGCTGATGCGACGCTTCGCCTCCCCGGGGCGGCGAAGGCGTCGCGATTGACCGAGGAGCAGCCCACCATGCAACGCGTCCTTTCCCACCACCTGCACCTCCACGTCGGCACGACCGTGCGGATCGCCGGCTGGGTGCACCGCCGCCGGCTGCTGAAGTCGGTGGCGTTCCTGATCGTGCGGGACGCCGCCGGCCTGGCCCAGGTCGTCGTCACCGACCCGGCCGCCCGCGCCGACCTGGAGAAACTCACCGAGGAAACCGTGGTCGAGGTGGTCGGCACGGCCACCGCGAACGGCACCGCGCCCGCCGGGGTCGAGCTGACCAACCCGACGGTACGCCCGCTCGGCCCGCCCGCCGTGCCGCCACCGTTCGACCTGTACCGGCCGGCGCTCACCGCGAGCCTGCCCACCCAGCTCGACCACGCGCCGACGGCGCTGCGGCACCCCACCCGGTCGGCCGCGCTGCGCGTCTCGGCGGCCGCGGTGGCCGGGTTCCGGGCCACGCTCGACGCCCGGGACTTCGTGGAGATCCACACTCCGAAGGTGGTCAGCTCGTCGACCGAGAGCGGCGCCAACGTGTTCGCCCTGGACTGGTTCGGCCGGCCCGCGTACCTGGCCCAGTCACCGCAGTTCTACAAGCAACTGATGGTCGGCGTCTTCGAACGGGTCTACGAGGTGGGGCCGGTGTTCCGGGCCGAGCCGCACGACACCGTCCGGCACCTCGCGCAGTACACCTCGCTCGACGCGGAGCTGGGGTTCGTCGCCGACCACCGGGACGTGATGCGCGTGTTGCGCGACGTCGTGGCCGGGATGCTGGGCGCGGTGGGCGAGCGGGCCGCGGGTGCACTGGCGACGCTCGGCGTCGAGGCGCCGGCCGTGCCGGCGGAGATCCCGGCGGTGCACTTCACCGAGGCGCTGCGCATCGCCGGCGCACCCGAGGACGAGCCGGACCTCGCGCCCGCCCACGAGCGGGCCCTGGGGGAGTGGGCCCGCCGGGAGCACGGGTCGGAGTTCCTCTTCGTCACCGGCTACCCGATGGCGAAGCGACCCTTCTACACCCACCCGGACCCGGCCCGGCCGGCGTACTCGAACGGTTTCGACCTGCTCTTCCGTGGCCTGGAGCTGGTCACCGGCGGGCAGCGGCTGCACCGGCACGCCGACTACCTGGCGGCGCTGGCGGCCCGCGGCGAGCCGGTCAAGCCGTACGCCGGGTATCTGGACGCGTTCCGGCACGGCATGCCACCGCACGGCGGCTTCGCCATCGGCCTGGAGCGCTTCGTGGCCCGCCTGGTCGGCGCGGCCAACATCCGGGAGGTCACCGCGTTCCCGCGCGACCTGCACCGCCTCACGCCGTGAGAAAAGGCGCACGGGCCGAGGCGCGATGCCCCGGCCCGTGCGCCGGGCCCTGTTTGCTCAGACCTCGACGTGCTCAGACCTCGACGAGGGTGGACAGTCGACGCTCGACCACCGGCAGCACGTCCGCGACGGTGATCGTGCGGCCCAGCTCGGCGGTGAGCGAGGTGACGCCGGCGTCCCGGATGCCGCACGGCACGATCCGGTCGAAGGACGTCAGGTCGCAGTCGCAGTTGATGGAGAAGCCGTGCAGGGTGACGCCCCGGGCGACCCGGATGCCGATGGCGGCCACCTTGCGGGCCGGCCCCCGGTCGTCCTCGGGCACCCAGACCCCGCTGCGGCCCTCGACCCTGCCGGCGGCCAGGCCGAACTCGGCGCACACGTCGATCAGCAGCTCCTCGGTGCGGCGCACGTAGGCGACCACGTCCACCGGGTCGGGCAGCCGGAGGATCGGGTAGCCGACGAGCTGCCCCGGCCCATGCCAGGTGATCTTGCCGCCGCGGTCCACGTCGACGACCGGGGTGCCGTCCGCCGGCCGGTCCCACGGCTCGGTGCGCTTGCCGGCGGTGTACACGCTCGGATGCTCCAGCAGCAGCACGGTGTCGCCGCGCTCGCCGGCCACCACCGACTCGTGCAGGCGGCGCTGCTCGTCCCAGGCGGCCTGGTATTCGAGCAGGCCGGCACGGACGGCCGTCAGGCCGGAGGTCGTCGTCGTCACGCCCCTCAGCGTAGTCCCGCCAGCGGCTCCGATCCCTGGTGAGCCGCCTCACCGCGGCGGGTCAGGACGACGGAACGCGCCAGAGCCAGACGTCGTCCACCCGTTGCGGTTCCCCGAACAGGGCGGTGGCGGTACGCCGGACCGCTTCCTCGTCGACGTCGAACTTCGCGCCGTGCACCTCGTCGGCGAGGACCACCGTCTCGATCCGCCAGTGCCGCAGGTCGGAGCGCACCTCCCGGATGGTGCCGTCGGTGACGATCGGCACCAGCCCGGTCCGGCCGGCCTGGTCCATCAGCGCGCTCAGGGTGCGTGGCACCGGCCCGATCCGGCCGCGCCCGTCCGGGCCGCCGGGGCCGAGGAAGAACCCACCCGGAATGGCGAACTCACCGTGCCCGTGCGACAGCGCGTACGCCTGCCAGCGCTGACCGTCCGGGTAGATGTCCACGGTCAGCGGCAGCGGGGTGAGCACTCCGCCGGGGGAGACGTACTCCCGCCAGGTGCCGGCCGTGATGAACTGCGGGATGGGCTCCCGCTCGCGGGTCAGCAGCGGGGTGGGCAGCAGCGGCAGCAGGGCCACCGCGAAACCGAGCGCCCAGGCCAGCTCCGTGGAGCGGTGCCGGGGTGGCGCGGCGCGCAGTTGATCGACGGTGTACGCCAGCAGCACCCCGATCACCGGCGCGACGACCAGGGCCAGCCGGGCGGGCAGCGCGGCGTTCACCACCGGCAACTGCCCGAGCAGGTCGAACGGCATCGGCAGGTCGGTGCGTCGCCCGTCGACCTTCGCCACCGGGCCGAAGGAGAGCACCGTGAAGATCAGCGCGGTGGCGCCCAGCGCCCAGAGGACGGCCCGGCGGCCGGCGTCGGCGCGCCGCCAGAGCGCGACGAAGCAGACCACGGCGAGCACGAGCAGCGGGATCCCGAAGAACGAGTTCTCCTCGGTCGGGTTCGGCGCCAGCGCGGTGCCCAGCCCGGCCTCGCCGGCCAGCGAGCGTCGCGGGAAGGCGGCGAACGCCACGATGTCCTCGGAGTGGATCACCGGGTCGAACCCGGTGCCGTGGAACCGCTGCGGCCCGGCGAAGTGCAGCCACAGCGGGTACGACAGCAGCACGCCGGCCACCACCGCGGTCACCCCGAGCCCGCGCAGGAAGGTGGGCAGCGCGGCCCGCGCCTCGTCCCGGTGGGTCGGGTGCACCGCCCAGACGGCGACGAACAGGCCGAGCGCGAGCGCGGTGAAGAACAGGCCCTCGGCGGCGATCGAGAACGCCAGCGCGACCGCGACGCCGAGGATC
Organism: Micromonospora yongxingensis; assembly: GCF_052601155.1. Classification (NCBI taxonomy): domain Bacteria; kingdom Bacillati; phylum Actinomycetota; class Actinomycetes; order Micromonosporales; family Micromonosporaceae; genus Micromonospora; species Micromonospora yongxingensis. Next base: position 131,368 of record NZ_JBQXEO010000020.1, on the reverse strand, counting down.
ACCCCGTCCCGGAGCCAGTGTCCGGGGCGGCGCAGCGCGAACAGTCGCCAGATCAGCAGCGGCACCAGCCAGCCGGCCGTCCAGTTCAGGTGGGCGTTGGCGTGCGAGACCATGCCGGGGGAGTAGGCGATGAACAACGCGCCGATCCCGGCGGCCAGCCCGCTGCGGAGCAGGTGCCGGGAGAGCAGCCAGTACCAGGCCAGCGCGGTGGCGAACAGGTTCAGGGTGAGGATCACCAGGAAGGTCGCCGGCGGCCCGATCAGGTACGTGAGGGGGGCGAAGACCACCGCGTACACCGTGATCGAGGTGTTGACCGCGAGGTTGACCCCGTCCGGGACGTTGATCAGGTACGTGAAGAGCGGGTTGTCCCCGTGGGTGACCGCGTGCCCGCCGAAGGCCAGCAGCCACTCGAAGAGCGCCTGGTCGCTGGAGTTGACGGTGATGGTGCGCAGGTTCGGGTCCCGCCACAGCCCGCTGGTCACCCAGACGGCGAGGGCGAGCGCCACCAGCACGACGATCAGGTCGGCCCGGCGGTCCCGGGCGGCGCGCGGCGGTGACGCGGGTGCGGGCCCGGTGGCCAGCGACGGGGAGGACGGCACGCAGCGGACGTTACCAACCGGACCTGGACCGGCCGGTCAGACACGGAACCTTCGGGCGCACAACCCTCCACGAGTGGGCCGGATCGACAGCACATCTTCATGAAGATGAATGTGTGAGTGTGCCCCATGTCATAGCAACGACACATCGACGTAACGTCTCGGCAACTCGACCGTGACCCAGTTCACAATCCGCCCCGGGAGGCCGCCGTGCGCCGCTCCTCATCCCTGCTCACCCGGCTGACCGGCGTGGTCGCCGGGCTCGTGCTCGCCGCCGCCGGCGTCGTCACCCTCGCCGTGCCCGCCCAGGCCGCCAGCCTCACGGCGGTCGCCAGCTTCGGATCCAACCCCGGCAACCTCTCCATGTACGCCTACCGGCCGGACAACATGCCGGCCAACGCGCCCGCCGTGGTGCTGCTGCACGGCTGCACGCAGAACGCGTCCGGCTACTTCACCAACTCCGGCTGGCGCAAGTACGCCGACCAGTGGGGGTTCGCGCTGATCGTGGCGGAGCAGAAGTCCGGCAACAACGCCAACGCCTGCTTCAACTGGTTCGAGACCGGCGACACCGCCCGGGGGCAGGGTGAGGCGTTGTCGATCAAGCAGATGGTCGACCACGCCAAGGCGAACTTCGGGGTGGACGGCAACCGGGTCTTCGTCAGCGGCCTCTCCGCGGGCGCGGCCATGAGCTCCGTCATGCTGGCCACCTACCCGGACGTCTTCGCCGCCGGGTCGATCATCGCGGGCATCCCGTACCGGTGCGCCACCAGCATGGTCAACGCGTTCAGCTGCATGAACCCGGGCACGGACAAGAGCCCGGCCGCCTGGGGCGACCTGGTCCGTGGCGCGTACTCCGGCTACACCGGCCGGCGGCCCCGCGTGGCCATCTGGCACGGCACCTCGGACACCACGGTCGCCCCGCTCAACGGCACCGAGTCGCGCGACCAGTGGACCAACGTGCGAGGGGTCTCGCAGACTCCGAGCAGCACCTCGTCGCTGCCCGGCGGCACCAGCCTGGAGGTGTACGGCAACGACGACGTACGGCTCTACCGGGTCTCCGGGATGGGCCACGGCACCCCGGTCGACCCGGGCTCCGGCGCCGACCAGTGCGGCACCGCCGGCGCGTACTTCCTCGACACCATCTGCTCGACCTACCGGGACGCGCTCTTCTTCGGGCTCAACGGCGGCGGGACCAACCCGACTCCCACCCCCACCCCGACGCCCACGCCGACCACGCCGGCGACCTGCGTGACCGCCACCAACTACGCGCACGTCACCGCCGGTCGGGCCTACCAGTCCGCGGGCTACGCGTACGCGAACGGCTCCAACCAGCGGATGGGCCTCTACAACACCTTCTACACCAGCGCCCTCAAGCAGACCGGCCCCAACTACTGGGTCGTCGGCTGCTGACCCACCACCACCGCGCGAGGGCCCTTCCCGACCCGACGGGAGGGGCCCTCGCGTCACTCGGTCAGCGCGGCGTGCAGGGCGGAGGAGAGGTCGGGGTGGTGGTAGGGGTAGCCGGCCCGGGTGAGGACGCCGGGGAGGACGCGGGTGCTGGTGAGCGCCTCGTGGGCGAAACCACCGAGGGCCGCCTTGAGGGCCAGCGCCGGGATCGGGATGATCGCCGGCCGGTGCAACTGCCGGGCCAGTTCGCGCGTGAACTCGGCGTTCGTCACCGGGTTCGGCCCCACCACGTTCACCGGGCCGGCGATGTCGTCGTGGTCCAGCAGGAAGCCGACCGCGTCCAGCCAGTCGGCCATCGAGATCCACGGCAGCCACTGACGACCACTGCCGAGCCGGCCGGCGACGCCCAGCCTGAACGGCAGCAGTTGCGGCTTGAGGAGCCCACCGTCGCGGTGCAGCGGCAGGCCGGTGCGCAGCCGCACCACGCGTACCCCGGCGTCCTCCGCCGGCCGGGTCGCGGCCTCCCAGACCCGGCAGACGTCGGCCAGGAAGCCCTCACCGGCCGGGGCGTCCTCCTCGACGACCCGGTCGCCGGTGTTGCCGTACCAGCCCACCGCCGACGAGTTCAGCAGCACCCGCGGACGGTCGGCGGCCGGTAGCCCGGCGATGGTGGTCGCCAGGGTGCTGCTCGTGTCCACCCGGCTGGTACGGATCAACCGCCGGTAGTCGTCGTTCCACCGCTTGTCGCCGACCCCCGCGCCGGCCAGGTTGACCACCACGTCCGACCCGGCGAGGGTCGCCGGGTCGAGCTGCCCGGCGGACGGATCCCACCGCCGCTCCCGCGCGTCGCGCGCCGGCCGGCGGACCAGCCGGGTGACCTGGTGCCCGTCGGCCGAGAGCCGGTCGATCAGTCGGGTGCCGAGGAAGCCGGACGCGCCGGCCAGAAGGATCCGCATGCCCCCATCTTCGCCCAGAACACCGCCGGCGGATGCGCGAGGACTCCAGAGGGGGAACCATGCCGATTCTGGTGGCCGGAGCGACCGGGACGGCCCCGGTGGTCAGGCCGCGTGGGCCGGGCGCAGGTCGGCCAGCAGTCGCTCCACCTCGGTGTACGCCTCGGCGCTCAGCGGGCCGAGCGTCAGGGTGGCCAGGTTCTCCTCGGCCTGCGCGACCGTACGCAGACCGGGGATCGGCACGGTGCGCGGGCTGCGCGCCAGCAGCCAACCGAGCGCGCCCTGGGCCAGGGTGCGGCCGTCGGCGGTGAGCGCCGCGCGGACCTGCTCGACCCGGGCCGCCCAGCGTGGCGTCGGCCGGCCGTCGGTGAACCACTCCAGCCACTCGGGTGCGCGCCCACGTACGTCGTCGGTGCCGACCGCCCGGGTCGACCCGGTGAGCAGCCCCATCGCCAGCGGCCCACGGTTGAGGCTGGCCAGGTCGTGGCTGTCGCAGACCGCCAGCACCGCCGCGTTGTCCCGCAGCACCGACTCGTCGTGCTGGATGGCGGCGCAGTGTGTGCCGGCCGCGGCGAAAGCCTCCGCCGAGGCCGGGTCGTCGGTGCTCCATCCGTACGCCCGGATCTTGCCCTGGTCGACCAGGGCCTCCAGCGTGCCGACCAGGTCGAGCGCGGCGGGCACCGGCAGTGCGTTGATGTGCAGTTGGTAGAGGTCGACGTGGTCGGTGCCGAGCCGGCGCAGCGAGTCCTCCAGGCTGCGCACCGCGAAGGCCGGGCTGGCGTCGGTGCCGAGCGCCCGCCGGGTGGCCTCCTCGCTGACGTTGCCGAACTTGGTGGCGATCACCGCGCTGTCCCGCCGGCCGGCCAGGGCTCGGCCGAGGATCCGCTCGCTGTGCCCGGCGCCGTAGTTGCTGGCGGTGTCGAACAGCGTCACCCCGAGGTCGAGCGCGCGGTGGATGGTGCGGATCGACTCGTCGTCGTCCACCTCGCCCCAGCCGAACGGCTGCCCACCGTCGCCCCAGAGCGGACCGCCGATCGCCCAGCAACCCATCCCGATCGCGCTCACCTCGATGCCGCTGCGTCCCAGCGTCCGTGTCGTCGTCATGCCGGCCAGCCTCCAACCTGGAGTGCGCTCCAGGTCAAGCACTAGCATCGCGGGACATGAGCGGTTACGCCCCTTCCGAGGCCGCCCGGCGCAGCGGCTTCAGCCTGGACACCCTCCGCTACTACGAGAAGATCGGCCTGCTCGCCGACGTGGGCCGCACGGCGGGCGGCCAGCGGGTCTTCACCGACGACGACCTGAGCTGGTTGGTGCTGTTCCGCTGCCTGCGCGACACGGGGATGCCGATCGCCCAGATGTGCCGCTACGCGCAGCTGGCCCGGGAGGGCGAGCACACCGCCGACCAGCGGCGTGAGCTGCTGAAACGGCACGCGGTGCGGGTGGAGGAGCAGATGCGCCTGCTCCAGCGTCAGTACGACCACCTCCGGGAGAAGATCCGTTTCTACGAGCGACTGCCCGGCCCGGCCCCGGAGGCCGGGCAGCCGGCGGAGGCCGCCCGGCCCGTGCCGTAGGTGGCTCGGGCGGCCGGGCGGCGGTCAGCCGGCGGGTCGCGGCGGCGCGGTCAGGCCGAGGAGGTCCTCGGCGGTCCCGGGGCGGCCGGTGAGCGCGTTCAACGCGGCGACGAGCCGCTTCTCCTCGTACCGGAAATGCGACTCCAGCAGCGCGGCCAGCCCGTCCAGCTCGGCGCGCAGCTGGGCGGCCGGCACCGCCGTCGCGTCGTCCAGCAGCTCCTCGACGCGCGCCAGGATTCCCGCCACCACCTCGTGGTCGACGATCAGGTTGTCGATCACCGGGCGCAGTTCGGGGACCTGGTCGGCCAGGAGCCGGAAGGCGCCGCCGTCCTCGCCGGTGTGGTGGCGGCCGAGGGCGGCGCAGAAGGTGAGGCAGTGGGCCCGCAGATCCCGCGACGGGCGGGCATCGGGGGTGGTGTCGTCGAGGCTCGCCCGGAGGCGGGCGAGTTCCGCGCTGAGCCAGAGGTGGAGCTCGATCATCTGATTGCCGACGGCGGCGAGCCGGCCGGCCGGTGAACCGGTTGGGTGCACGTTGATCCCATGCTGTCCCCGCGCCTCCATGCCCACGGCGGCCTTCGTGCCGGGTGCACCGCGACGCTGGGCCGTAGCCTATCCCGGGACGGTCACGGGGTGGTGGGCTCGTCGGGTTCCCTGAGGTCGTGCCAGCGTGCCCGGAAGTCGGCCTCGTGGGCCTCGTGGGTGGTGCGCTCCTCGAAGACGGCGCGGCGCAGCGCGTGCCGGGACCCCGACATCACCAGCACCTCGACGGCCACCAGCCCCACGCAGATGGCGGTGAGGAGGCCGAGTGCGCCCAGCGCCGGCAGGTGCTGCCCGATCGGCAGGGCCGCCACCAGGACCACCAGCACGCCGATCCGGGTCCAGGTGACGGTGTGCAGGGTGCGCAGCTGGAACAGCAGGTTGGCCGCGAGGTAACAGATCACCCCGCCGAACAGCATCGGCACGGCGGGCCCCTCGATCCGTTCGGCGGCTCCGCCGGCCGGGTCGGTGATCTGGTGGAGGATCTCCTCGCTGCCGATCGAGAAGAGGATCACCGCGGCGATCATCGGAAGGTAGAGGTACGCGTACGCGTCGCGGGCCATCGCCACCCGGGCGCTGCCCTCCGCCGCGTGCAAGGCGATCCGGGCGGCCGGGCCGACGAAGTCGAAGTGCGCCCACCACAGGGCGGCGGTGAAGAAGATCCCGAGCGTCGCGGCGGCCACCGCCGGCCAGGTGACCGGCTTGCCGACGAGCAGGTTGCCACCCACGCCCACGGAGATCACCGACTCGCCCAGCGCGATGATCAGAATGAGGTCGTAGCGCTCCGTCCAGTGCTCGGCGCTGGTCACCCCCCAGCCCCAGGTGCCGACGATGAAGCCGGTGGCGTACTGGACCAGCACCACGGTGATCCACAGGGCGTCGCGGACCATCGCGGCCCGGTCGGGGTCGGCGATCTGCGGCGGGATCAGGGCGGCGGCCAGCAGCAGCACGATGCTCAGCGCCAGCTCCGGGGCGAAGCGGCGCAGTTGCCGGCGTTCCTGCGGGCTGTCCCGCACCACATGCTGATAGAGGATCATGTGGACGGCCCGGACCACGACGTAGCTGATGGCCACCAGCATCGGGCCGGCGGCGCCGCCCCTCGGGTCGTTGAACGCCTGCGGCAGCGCCAGCGCGAACGCGAACAGGGCGGCCATCGCGATGACCATGAGCACCGGCACGTAACCCTCGCCGAGCCGGACCCGGGTGGCGACCAGGCTGTGCACCACCCAGATCCACCAGAGCACGGCGAGCACCAGGCCGGCGTGCAGCAGTTGCCGGCCGGAGATGTTCGCGGCGGTCGCCCGGGTGATGATGAAGAACGAGAAGACGAAGACGAGGTCGAAGAACACCTCGAACTTGTCCACCCGGGCGCCGGGAGCGATCGGGACGGCCGGACCCAGTCGTCCACGCCGCCGGTAGCCGCCCACGGTCCCACTCTGGCAGCGTCCGGTCCGGCCGGAGGTCGGAACGGGTCAGCCCGTCGGCCGGTGCCGCAGGCCGTCCATCAGCAGGTCGAGCAGTCGGTCGGCCTGTGCGCGCTCGCCGGAGGCCAGGGAGATGCCGCTCAGGCCAGCCAGCACGTCGCCGGTTTCGACGTCGGCCCGGAGGGTGCCCGCGGCGATGCCCGCGTCCAGCAGCCGGCCCAACGCCTCCAGCAGGCGGTCGCGGCTCTGCGCGTACGGGTTGGTGCCTGCGGCGATCACCAGGCGCAGGGCGTCGGACATGCCACGCTTGGTGGTGAGGTAGTCGATGAACCGGGACATCCAGCCCCGGAGCGCCCGATCCGGCGGCAACCGGTCGAGCAGCTCGCGGGAGGCGTCGCAGAGCTTGCCCAGCTCGTTGCGGTACGCCGCCTCGACCAGCGCCTCCCGGGTGGGGAAGTGGCGGTAGAGCGTGCCGATGCCCACACCCGCCTCCCTGGCGATGGCGTCGAGCGTTACCTCCGGCCCGGGGCGGGAAAACGCCTGGACCGCGGCCTTCAGCAGTCGCTCGCGGTTGCGCGCGGCGTCCGCCCGTAGTGGGCGGGGGCCGGTGTCCGACACGTCTCCTCCTTGGCTGGTACGGACCGACGGGCGCACCCCGCAGTGGTATCCGGAGGGCACTCCGGTTAGTCTCGACCGTAGCGGAGGATCCTCCGCTTCCATCGTAGTGGCGGGCCGGTCGGTCCGCCCCACCCCGACAAGGATGGATCATGACGACGAGCACCCCGATCACCACACCGTTCACCCATGACTCCACCGCCATGGACGTGATCCAGGGCGTGGACCTCGGCGGGCGGCGGGCGATCGTCACCGGCGGGTCGTCCGGCATCGGTGTCGAGACCGCCCGCGCCCTGGCCAGCGCCGGCGCGCAGGTCACCCTGGCCGTCCGCAACACCGACGCCGGGCACCGCGCCGCCGACGACATCACGGCCAGCACCGGCAACGACCGCATCCTGGTCGCCCCACTGGACCTCGCCGACCAGGGCTCGGTGGCGGACTTCGTGGCCAACTGGGACGGCCCACTGCACATGCTGGTCAACAACGCCGGCATCATGGCCGCGCCCGAGATGCGGACCCCGCAGGGCTGGGAGATGCAGTTCGCCACCAACCACCTGGGGCACTTCGCGCTCGCCACCGGCCTGCGCCCGGCGCTGGCCGCCGCCGACGGGGCACGGATCGCCTCGGTCAGCTCCGCCGCCCACCTGCGCTCACCGGTGGTCTTCGAGGACATCCAGTACGAGCGCCGGCCGTACGAGCCGTGGGAGGCGTACGGGCAGTCCAAGACGGCCAACGTGCTCTTCGCCGTGGAGGCGACCCGGCTCTGGGCCGACGACGGCATCGTGGCCAACTCGTTGATGCCCGGGGCGATCCAGACCAACCTCCAGCGCTACGTCAGCGAGGAGGAGCTCAACCGGCTGCGCGCGGGCAACGCGGCGGCCTGGAAGACCGTCGAGCAGGGCGCCGCCACCTCGGTGCTGGTCGCCGCGTCCCCGCTGATCGACGGGGCTGGCGGGCGGTACTTCGAGGACTGCCAGGAGGCCGGCCTGGCCCAGCCCGGCGAACGGCGCGGTGTCGCCGCGTACGCACTCGACCCGGAGGCCGCCGAGCGGCTCTGGCAGGTCTCGACCCAGCTGCTCAAGGGCTGAGATCCCGCCCGCTCCACCAGGAACGACGAGAAGGGCGCCCCGGTCGACGACCGGGGCGCCCTTCTTCGGTTGGCTCGGGATCAGGCCAGGCCCAGCTCCGACTCGAAGTTGCCGGCCTCCAGCCGCTCCTTGACCGCGGTCAGGAAGCGGGCCGCGTCGGCGCCGTCGATCAGCCGGTGGTCGTAGGACATGGCCAGGTAGACCATCGACCGGACCGCGATGACCTCGCCCAGCTCCGGGTCGTTGACCACGACCGGCCGCTTCACCACGGCACCCGTACCGAGCATCGCCGACTGCGGCGACGGCACGATCGGAGTGTCGAAGAGCGCGCCCCGGCTGCCCGTGTTGGTCAGCGTGAAGGTCGCCCCGGCCATCTCGTCCGGGGTGATCTTGTTGGCCCGGGTGCGCTCGGCCAGGTCGGCGATCCGCTTGGCGATGCCGCCCATGTTGAGGTCACCGGCGTTGTGGATGACCGGCACGAGCAGCCCGCGCTCGGTGTCCACGGCGATGCCGAGATGCTCGGCGGCCGGGTAGGTGATCGTGCCGCCGTCCAGGTCCATGCTGGCCTGGATGATCGGGTGGGTCTGGAGCGCCTCGATGGCGGCGAGGGCGAAGAACGGCAGGAAGGACAGCTTCACGCCGTGCTTGGCCTGGAACGAGTCCTTGGCCTGGGCCCGCAGCTTGGCAACCTTGGTGACGTCGACCTCGACGACCGTGGTCAGCTGTGCCGTCTCGTGCAGCGACTGCTGCATCCGCTTGGCGATGGTCGCCCGGATCCTCGGCAGCTTCTCCGTGGTGCCCCGCTTGGCGCTCGGCTGCGGCTTCGCGGCCGGCTTGGCCGGAGCCGCCGACGGTGCCGCGGCGGCCGGTTGCGGCGCGGCGGGAGCGGCCTTGGCCGCCTTCGCCTTCGCCTTCTCCGCCGCCTCCAGCACGTCCTGCTTACGGATCCGGCCACCCACACCGGTGCCGTTCAGCGAGGACAGGTCGACGCCGTGCTCACTGGCCAGCTTGCGGACCAGCGGCGTGACGTAGCCGGCGGCCTCCTCGCCGCCACCCTGGGCGGGCGCGGTGGGACGCTGCGGCGCCGGGGTCGGCGCGGACGGCTGGGCGGCCTGCTCGGCCTTCGCCGGCTGCGCGGCCTGCTCGGTCTCCGCGGCCGGCTCGTTGTACGACATGCCGGGGGTCGGCTCCTCGACCTTCGGCTCCGGCTTCGGCTCGGCCTTCGGCGCTGCCGCCGCAGGCTCGGGCTTCGGCTCGGGCTTCGCCGGTGCGGGGGCCGCGCCGGAGACGCCGATGATCGCCAGATCGGCGCCGACGGCGGCCGTCTCGTCCTCGGCGACCTTGATCTCCAGGACCGTGCCGGCGACCGGAGACGGGATCTCCGTGTCGACCTTGTCGGTGGAGACCTCCAACAGCGGCTCGTCGACCTCGATGGTCTCGCCGACCTGCTTCAGCCAGCGGGTGACCGTACCCTCGGTGACGCTCTCGCCCAGGGCCGGCATCTTCACCGCGGTGCCCTCGCCCGACGAGGCGGCGGCCGGAGCCGGCGTCTCGGTCGGTGCCTCGTCCTGGGCCACCTCGTCGGCGGTGCCCTCGGCGGCGGCCGTCGGCTCGGCGGCCGGCTCGACCGACTCGGCCGGGGCCTGCTGCTGCTCCTGCGGGGCGGCCTCGCCGCCACCGGCCGACTCGCCCTCACCGGCGATGACGGCCAGCTCGCTGCCGACCTCGGCGGTCTCGTCCTCACCGACCACGATCCGGCTCAGCACGCCCGCCGCGGGCGACGGGATCTCGGTGTCGACCTTGTCGGTGGAGACCTCGAGCAGAGGCTCGTCGACCTCGACCGTGTCGCCCTCCTGCTTGAGCCAGCGAGTGACGGTGCCCTCGGTGACGCTCTCGCCGAGCCGGGGCATGGTGACCGATACCGGCATTTTCTCCAGACTCCTTCATTCCCCTAGGGGATCTTCGCCCGTCGCCGGACGCCGCGGTTTGAATGATCAGGCGTGCGCGTGCAGCGGCTTGCCGGCGAGGGCCAGGTGCGCCTCGCCCAAGGCCTCGTTCTGGGTCGGGTGAGCGTGCACGAGCTGGGCGACCTCGGCCGGGTAGGCCTCCCAGTTGTAGATGAGCTGCGCCTCACCGATCAGCTCACCCACCCGGGCTCCGACCATGTGTACGCCGACCACCGGGCCGTCCTCGACCCGGACCAGCTTCACGAAGCCGGTGGTCTTGAGGATCTGGCTCTTGCCGTTGCCGCCCAGGTTGTAGTTGTACGTCTTGACCTTGTCGGCGCCGTACTGCTCCTTGGCCTTCGCCTCGGTGAGACCCACCGACGCCAGCTCCGGGTCGCTGTAGGTAACGCGCGGGATGCCGACCTCGTCGATCACGGCGGGGGTCTGCCCGGCGATCTCCTCGGCCACGAAGATGCCCTGCTGGAAGCCCCGGTGTGCGAGCTGGAGGCCGGGCACGATGTCGCCGACCGCGTAGACGTTCGGCACGCTGGTGCGCAGTCGCTCGTCGGTCAGCACGTAGCCGCGGTCCATCTTGACGCCCTGCTCCTCGTACCCGAGGTTGGCCGTGTTCGGGCCGCGACCGACGGCGACGAGCAGCAGCTCGGCCTCGACGGTCTCTCCGCCCTGGATGGTCAGCTTGACGCCGCTCTCGGTCTTCTCGACCTTCTCGAACGGCTTGCCGACCTTAAAGTTGATCTTCCGCTTGCGGAACGCCCGCTCCAGCGCCTTCGACGACTCCTCGTCCTCGGCGGCGACCAGCCGGGGCAGCGCCTCGACGATCGTCACGTCCACACCGAAGGACTTCCACACGCTGGCGAACTCGACGCCGATGACGCCGCCACCGAGGACGATCACCGACGACGGCACCCGGTCCATGGTGAGGGCGTGGTCGCTCGTGATGATCCGCTCGCCGTCGACCTCCAGGCCGGGCAGGCTCTTGGCGTACGAACCGGAGGCCAGGACCACGTTGCGGCCGGTGTAGCGCTTGCCGTCCACCTCGACCACGTTCTTGCCGACCAGCTTGCCGGCGCCCGCCACGAAGGTGATGTTCTTCGAGCCACCGACCAGGCCCTGCAGGCCCTTGTAGAGGCGGGAGACCACGCCGTCCTTGTACGCGTTGACCCCGGCCATGTCGATGCCGATCAGCTCGGCCTTCACACCGAACTGCTCCGACTCGCGGGCCTGGTCGGCGATCTCCGCCGCGTGCAGCAGGGCCTTCGTCGGGATGCAGCCGTTGTGCAGGCAGGTGCCCCCGAGCTTGCCCTTCTCGATCAGCGCGACGGAGAGGTCCAGCTGGGCGGCGCGCAGCGCCGCCGCGTAGCCGCCGCTGCCACCTCCGAGGATGACAATGTCGAAGGTTGCGTCGTTCGGCTCGCTCACGCTCAACTCCCAGGTCGCGTCACTGCATCGGGGGTCACGGAGGGGTAACACGGACACACCCCACCTCGGTCATCTTGTCACCACTGGGCACAGGGTGCGTACCGAGGTGCCCAACGACACGTCGGCGACACGTACCCTTGGCACCGATGTCGATGACAGAACATGGGGGAGAGGTCCGGTGGGGTTGTTCCGCCGCCGCAAGCAGGCGCGTGTGCCGAGCCATGACCGCGCCGCCGATCGTGGCGACCTGGACCATCTGGAGAACTTCGTCCGGAGCCGGCGCGGCGTCGAGGCGTTCATCGAGCCGAGGACGACGGTGACCGAGACCACGGTCATCCTGATCGCCGACGACGGGGAGTGGACCCGCCGGCGGATCGACGGCCCGGACGGCGCGCGCCGCTTCGCGTACCGGATGGGCATCCCCGTGTACGACGTGCGGCTGATGGGCTACCCGCAGCGGATGCGCGACTTCAACGAGCGCCGCAAACGCCGCCCCGAGCTGTACTGAAACGACGACCGGGGCGCCCCCCAGCAGGGGGCGCCCCGGTCGTCGTCGAGGTCAGGTGGCGGTCAGCCGTTGACGGCGACGTCCTCCACCAGCTGCACGAGGGTACGGACCGGGACGCCGGTGCCACCCTTGGTCCAGTAGCCGACCGGCTCACCCGAGTGGTAGCCCGGCCCGGCGATGTCGATGTGCGCCCAGGCCACGTCGTCGGTCACGAACTCGCGCAGGAACACGCCGCCCTGCAGCATGTGACCGGCCCGGTCCATCCCGGCGTTGACCTGCGAGATGTCCGCCACCTCGGAGTCCATGCCCTTGCGCACGTCGTCCGGCAGCGGCATCGGCCAGGCCGGCTCGCCGACGGCGTCGCCGACCGTCCGGACCCGCTCGCACAGCTCCGGGGTGCCCATCACGCCGGCCATCCGCTTGCCCAGCGCGATCACCTGGCCGCCGGTCAGGGTGGAGGTCTCGAACAGGTAGTCGGTGCCGTCCTCGCAGGCGCGGGCGATGGCGTCGGCCAGGATCATCCGGCCCTCGGCGTCGGTGTTGAGCACCTCGACCTTCTTGCCGCTGTACATGCTGATCACGTCGCCCGGCCGGTAGCTGGTGCCCGACGGCATGTTCTCCGCCATTGGCAGGTAGGCGTTGACCGCCACCGCCGGCTTGAGCGCGGCGATCGCCAGCATGGCCGCACCCACCGCGGCGGCGCCCGCCATGTCGGACTTCATCTCCCACATGCCCTGCGCCGGCTTGATCGAGATGCCGCCGGTGTCGAAGGTGATGCCCTTGCCGACCAGCGCGACCCGCTTGCCGTTGCCGCCCCCCTCCGGCGTGTAGGTCAGCTTCACCAGCCGCGGCGGGGCCTCCGAGCCCTGCCCGACGGCGATGATGCCGCCGTAGCCGCCGGCGGCCAGCGCCGCCTCGTCCAGCACCTCGACCCCGAGGCCCGCGGCACGGGCGGCGTCGGCCACCGCTTCGGCGAACGACGGCGGACGCAGCTCGTTCGGCGCGGTGTTCACCCAGTCCCGGCTGAGCCGGACCGCGCCGGCCACCGCCTGCGCCCGGCTGATCTCCGCCTGGGCGCCCGCGTCACCGGCGTCCGGCACCGCGACCAGTACCTCGGCGACCGGCTCCCGCCGGGCCGGCTGCGGGCGGGTCTTGTAGCCGGCGAACCGGTACCCGCCGAGCAGCGCGCCCTCGGCGACCGCGCGCAACGCGGCCGGCGCGTCGGCGTCGTCCGGCAGCGGCATGGCCAGCGCCACCTTCGCCGCGCCCGCCAGTGCGCGGATCGCCGCGCCGGCCGCCCGGCGCAGCGTCTCCGGGGCCGGAGCGGCACCCGACGGCTCCGGGCCGAGCCCGACCGCCGCGACCACCGGGGCGGTGACCGTGCCCAGGGTGGCCAGCTTGATCACCTCGCCGGGGCCACCGGTCGCGCCGAGCAGCGCCAGCGTCTCGGTCAGCTTGCCGTCGAACGCGGCGGCGATGCTCTCCGCGCCGCTGGCCAGCAGCAGGGTGCCGGCGAGGCCGCTGGTGGCGCCCTGCTCTCCGGTCTGGCTGTGCACGCCGATCACGATCGCGTCGACGGCGAGCTCCGCCGGGTCGGTGTCGACCAGGCTCAGGATGGTGGTGCGGGGTGATGTCACTGAAGCTACTCCGGGCGGGCCGGGCCGGTCGCGGCGTCGCGTACCGGCGGTGAAGGTCTCCGGCGGAACCTACCCGCCGGACGTCAGGGCTGTCCCGTCGATGGCGCCGACAGGGTCCCGCCGATGCTAACCAGCGGCGTTGCCCCCGGTAAGTTGCCACCCATGACCGACGTGACCTCCGCCGCCGCCGAGACCCGGCTGCGCCGTTCCCCGCTGCACGAGCGGCACACCGCCGCCGGCGCCAAGTTCGCCCCCTTCGGGGGCTGGGAGATGCCGCTGGAGTACGCCGGCGGCGGGGTGCTCAAGGAGCACACCGCCGTGCGTACCGCGGTGGGGGTCTTCGACGTGTCGCACCTGGGCAAGGCCCGGGTGAGCGGCCCCGGCGCGGCCGAGTTCGTCAACGCCTGCCTCAGCAACGACCTGGGCCGGATCGGCCCCGGTCGGGCCCAGTACACGCTCTGCTGCGACGACGCCACCGGCGGCGTGGTGGACGACATCATCGCCTACCTGTACGCCGACGACCACGTCTTCCTCATCCCGAACGCGGCGAACACCGCCGAGGTGGTGCGCCGGTTGCGCGCCGCCGCCCCCGAGCAGGTGACCGTCACCGACGAGCACGAGGCGTACGCGGTGCTGGCCGTGCAGGGCCCGCGCTCGGCGGAGTTGCTGACCACCCTCGGTCTGCCCACCGAGCACGGCTACATGAGCTTCTCCGCCGCCAGCCTGGCCGGGGTGGAGCTGACGGTGTGCCGTACCGGCTACACCGGCGAGCTGGGCTACGAGCTGGTGGTGCCGGCCGAGCACGCCGTCACGGTCTGGGACGCGCTCTTCGCCGCCGGCGAGGGCGTCGAGCTGCGTGCCTGCGGCCTGGCCGCCCGGGACACGCTGCGCACCGAGATGGGCTACCCGCTGCACGGGCAGGACCTCTCCCTGGAGATCAGCCCCGTGCAGGCCCGCTCCGGCTGGGCGGTGGGCTGGGACAAGCCGGCCTTCTGGGGCCGCGACGCCCTGCTCGCCGAGAAGACCGCCGGCCCTCGGCGCACGCTGCGCGGCCTGGTGGCCGTCGACCGGGCCATTCCCCGGCCCGGGATGACCCTGCACGTCGGTGACGCGCAGGTCGGCACGGTGACCAGCGGCACCTTCTCGCCGACCCGCAAGCAGGGCGTCGCCCTGGCCCTGCTGGACACCGACGCCAAGCTCGCCGACGGCGACGTCGTGGACATCGAGATCCGCGGCCGCCGAGCCCCCATGCAGATCACCAAGCCCCCCTTCGTCACCCCCTCGGTGAAGTAACCGGGGGTGGGGCCGGGGTTCAGGGGGTGGGGGGTTCGCCCGAGTCCAGGACGGCCTGGGTCCAGCCGCCCTCGATGACGCCGGTGCCGTCCAGCACCGCCCAGTCGACCACGTCGGCCGCCTCCACCACGACCGGGGCGCCGATGCGGACCGAGGGGTCGCTGGCCGCGTCGCTGGCGCTGACACCGACGATCCGCTCCGGAGCGTCCCACGACGTGACACCCGCCCACACGTACTCCGGGCCGTCGTCGCCGGGCAGGCCGTACTTGACCACCAGTTGCGACTCCGCCGGCAGTTGCCCGGCCACGAACCGGGCCCGGGCGTCACCCAGCGCGGCGCGGGCGGTGGCGACCGCCCGACTCATCGCGTCACCGGAGCGGGCGTAGCGCACGTCCGGCTGGATTCCCGCGAACAGCGTCGCGCAGGCGGCCGCGTAGTAGCGCCCGTCGGGACCGGGATGCCCCAGCGGCGGGCGCAGGCTGAGGAACGAGTCGGCCTCCGGGTCGGTCGCCGGGTCCAGCTCCAGGCGCAGCAGCACCGGAGCGGTCGCGCCGTGCTGGTCCGGGTTGCCGTACGCCACCGCGATGTCGTGCCCGGTCACCGTGGCCAGCACCGGCAACTGCACGAACGCCGGCACCTCCTCGCCGTTGAGCCCGTCGGTCCAGTCCCGCAGCAGCCGCCGGGCCGCCCCGGTCATCACCGCACCCCAGGCCCGGGTGAGGTGGTCGGGCACCCCCTGGGTCTGCAACTCCAGCAGCCCGAAGCGGCGCAGGCCCTTGGTGGTGAACCACAGACCCTCCACATCCGAGGAGTACGGCACCAGCACCCAGTCCACCAACCGGATCCGGCCCTGCTCGTCGGGCAGCGAGCGCAACGCGGTCGCCGGGTCGAGGAACTGGAGGCCGAAGACGTCCACCACGTCGCTGCCGACGGACTCCGCGACCGCCGCCGCGACCGCGCGGGCCGACCACTCGTGCGCCGGCGGCCAGCCCGGCCGGTACTCGGCCTGCACCACCACCAGGTGGCTTGCCGCGGCCAGCCGCGCCAACTGCGCCTCGGTGGCACCGAACGCGGTGAGCAGATCCGGCGGCAGCTCGGGGAACTCCGCGATCGGCCGGGTGTCCACGCTCATCAGCGGGCTGTCGAGCATCTGCCGGGCCAGGCCGTGCACCGGTTCGGCCAGCCGGCCGGTCAGGGCCGCCACAGCGGTCTTGGGGCTGACCTTCGGCAGCCCGGCCATCGGCACCAGGTAGGTCGCGCTGAGCGACTCCGGAACCGGTACGGGCAGGAAGTCGTCCGTGATGAGCATTCTTGTCCCCCGGTGGCGGCGCCGGTGCTGTCGAGGCGAACGCTACCCGGCCCGCCTCACCCGGTTCAGCCGGACAGCACCAGACCCAGGTAGACCAGCGTGGTGACCACCTCGACGGTCGCGCCGAGCACGTCGCCGGTGATCCCGCCGAGCCGGCGTACCACGTGGGTGAGCAGCGGCACCGCGACGGCGAGCGCGCCGGCGACGGCCAGTGGCCCCTGCCACGGCCGGTCCGGCACCGCGGGCACCGCCAGCAGCACGACAGCGACCGCGCCGGCGGCCAGCGCCAGCGGGCCGACCGTTCCGGCCACCATGGCTCCCAGGCCGTCCGGCCGGGCCGCCGGTACGCCCCGCCGGCAGGCCACCGTCACGCCCAGCCGCCCGGCGGCGGTCGCCGTGACCACCGCCGCGAGGCAGGCGGGCCAGGACCGCCCGGCGAGCTCGGCGAGTGCCGCCGCCTGCACCAGCAGGACCACCACCAGGGCGACCACCCCGAACGGGCCGACGTCCGGCTTCTTCATGATCTCCAGCGCGGCGGCGCCCCGCCGGTACGAGCCGAGCGCGTCCACGGTGTCGGCCAGCCCGTCCAGGTGCAGACCTCGGGTGAGCAGGGCGGCGGCGCCCACCGTCACGCCGGCGGCCACCAGCGGGGGAGCGAGCGCACCGACCAGCAGCAGGACACCGGCCAGCAGCGCGCCGAGCAGCACCCCGACCGCCGGGGCGAGCGCCATCGCGGTACCCGCCACCGGACAGTCGATCCGCCCGGCCCGCACCGGCAGGATGCTGAACGTGGTGACCGCCAGCCGGGCCCCCGCGGCGAGCCGCGACTCAGCCGGCACGCCAGCCCGACGCGGCCTGCTCGTCGGCCCCGGTGGTGGCCGGGCCCGGTCCGTCCGGCTCAGGCTCGACGAACTCCGGGTCGGTGTACTCCGGCTCGGTGGGCTCCGGGGCGCCGGACTCCGGCTGCTCGTGGTCCGGCTCTCCGGTGGCCAGCGACGGGTGGACCGGCAGCGCGGCGGCCAGCGCCAGCACCGAGCGCAGCAGCGGGAGCGCGACCAGGGCGTTCGCCCCCTCGCCGAGGTCCAGCCGCAGGTCGAGCAGCGGGGTGATGCCGAGCACGTCGGCGGCCAGCCGCACCGCCGGGTGCCCGCCGTGGTCGGCGAGCAGGCACCAGTGCCGCGCCTGCCCGGCCAGATCGCGACTGACCATGCCGGCGGCCAGGCCGACCGGCCCGTCCAGCAGCACCGGTACCCGGCGGGCGGTGGCCCCGAGCAGCACGCCGGTGGCGACCGCCACGTCGCCGCCGCCCAGTTCGGCCAGCACGTCCTTGGCGCTGCGCGGGGAGCGACGGGTGCGGTGCAGCGCGTCGCGTACCGTCGCGCAGCGGATCATCCAGGCCGCGTCGTCGATCTCGCCGGAGTCGGTGATCACCCGGCTGAGCACGGCCTGCGGCTCGGCGCCCGCCGTGGCCGCCAGCACCGCCGCGGCGGCCGCCTCGGTGCCGGCGCCGCACGCGCCCAGCACGAGCAGCTCTACGCCGGCGTCGGCGGCCTGCTCGGCCAACCGCCAGCCGTAGCGCAGTGCGGACTCCACCTGCTCCGGGGCGAGCGCCGGCTGGTCCTCGATCGGGGCGGCGGCCGGAGTGTCCACCACCTGCAGGCTGGCACCACTCTCGGCGGCCAGCCGGGCCAGCGCACCCTGGCCGGCGCGGGCCTGCGCGGCCCGGCGCGCCGAATCCCCGGCCACGGCGCCGGCGGACGCCCCGCCGGCGTGGTCGCCGTGCAGCAGCAGCACCCGTACCGAACTCCAGGCGACCGGGGTCGGGGTGCCCTGGGTGGCCGCGGCGAAGCCGACCACCCGGTCGAGCACGCCCAGCCCGGCACCGGGAACGTCGAGGGTGGCCAGCCGGTCCACCGCCTGCGGCCCGGTGTGCTCGTCGGGCATCGGCAGCTCCATGCCGGGCTGGATGACCAACCCGGTGGCCACTATCGGCAGCGCCATGGTCGGTGCGGCCCAGGGGTTGCCGGGCTCCTGGTTGGGGGCGACCGGCGGCGTGTGGGTCAGCACGTCCGGCAGCTGCACCTCGGGGGTGGGCTCGCTGTCGGCCAGGCTGACGCCGACGGGCGCGGAGACGACCGCCCCGGAGCCGACCGACGCCGACGCGGTCGCGGTCTCCGACGTGCTCACGGGTGCGACGGCCGGCTTCAGCCAGACCGGCTGACCGGCGACCACCAGCACCACCGCGTCGCAGGCGTCCGCCACCGCGCGGTTGGCCGCGCCGAGCGCGTCGGTGAACGCCCGGCCCAGCGGCGTGGTCGGCACCAGTGACAGCCCCACCTCGGGGCTGACCAGCACCACCCGTGCCGAGCACCCGCGCAGCGCCTCGGCCAGCTCGGCGATCGTCGCGAGGTCGTCGGCGGGCTGGTGATCCGGGTCGAGCAGCACCGTCACCCAGCCGCCCAGGTCGTCCACGAGCAGCGTCTCGTTGGGCTGGGCGGACTCGAGCACGTCGGCCAGACGCCGCGGGTCGGCGGCGGTCTCCTCGGTGGTCCAGCTGCCCGGCCGTCGGGCGCGGTGCGCCGCGAGCCGGGTCGCCCACTCGGTGTCCTCCGGGTCCCCCTCGGGCGCGGTGGCGAGGTAGCGGACCACCGGCGCGTCGGTGACCAGGGACTCGGCGAACTCGGACTTGCCGGACCGGATACCGCCGAGCACCAGGACCGTGTTCCACCCGTCAACGGACATGCCCGTACCTTAAGGCCGCCCGGTGTCCCGCTGCCTGCCGGCCCGGCGCTCGCGATGTGGTCAGCCGCAGTGTTCGAACCCGCTGCCGTAGCTGACCCCGCCGGTGGCGCCGCCCCACTTCACACACTTTCCGGCGGCGCTGGCCCGTACCGGCCCGGCGTAGTAGTCGAAGGACCCGCTGTCGGTGCTGCGGGCACCCCCCTGCACCTCCAGGTACGCCGAGACCGCCGACCGTGTGCCGACCGCGGTGTCCTTGAGGGTGACCACGCAGTTGGCGCCGCTGCCGGAGTGGTAGAGCAGGTAGACCCGGCCCTTACGGCGGCCGTCACCGCCGGTCAACGTCGCCGAGTCGATCACCTGGTAGCCGCTGCCGCACGCCTGCGCGGCCGTGTACGGGTTGGGCCGCTCCACCGGGCTGCCACCGGATGTCGGCCTGCTGCTGGCGGACCCGGTGGGTGTGCTCCCCGGTGCCGCGGTGCGGGGGGCCGGGTCACCGCTGGCCGGCGCGCCGGGTTCGCCGCCGGTGCCGGTCGGGTCGGCTGTCGCGCTGCGGCTGGCGCCCGGCGTGCCGCTCGGCCGGAGCCCCGGGGTGGTCGCGTCGCCGCTCGGCGCCGGGACGTCCGAGGCCGACGCGGACTCGCCGGCCAGCGCCGGCGGAAGCTCCGCGCCGCCGGGCTCCCCGTCGGGTCGCAGTACCGCCACGGCCACGGCGACCAGCGCGACGAGGGCGACCACACCGGCGCCGACCAGCAGTGGCAGACGCCGTCGGGCCGAGCCCGGCCGGAGCGCGTCCTCCCGCGTCGGCCGGGTCCCCGTCGGTTCGCTCGCCAGGACGACCGGGGGACGGGGGTCCGTCGGCGGGGCCGGCGTCGGCGCGGACGGCGGCGCGGGGGTCGGCGACGTGGGCGTCGGGACGGGCGGCGGGGTCGGGATCGGGGCGCCCGGGGTGGGGGCGGCCACCGCCCACGGTGGGCGGGCGGCGACCGGGATGCTCGCCAGGGTCGCGTCGCGGGCGTCGGCGGCGGCGCCGGCCAGCTCGGCGGCGCTGCCGAAGCGGTCCTCGGGACGCTTGGCCAGCGCGCGGGCGACCACCGCCGCCACGGCCGGCGGGGTGTCCGCCGGCAGCGGCGCCGGTTCCTCCTGCGCGTGCCGCAGCGCCACGGCGAGAGGGTTGTCCCCGTCGAACGGCGGCTGTCCGGCCAGGCAGAAGTACGCCACCGCGCCGAGCGCGTAGACGTCGGTGGCGGGGGAGACCTGCTGGCCGGTGGCCTGCTCGGGCGACATGTACGAGGCGGTGCCGAGCACCATGTTCGCGGCGGTGAGCCCCGCCATGGTGGTGGAGCGGGCGATGCCGAAGTCGACCAGCACCACCCGACCGTCGGCCTTGACCAGCAGGTTGCCCGGCTTCACGTCCCGGTGCACGATGCCGGCGAGGTGGGCGGTGTGCAGCGCGTCCGCCGCCTGCGCCAGCACCGACATGGTGGTCGCCGGGTCCAGTCGGCCCGTCCCGCGCACCCGGGCGGACAACGGCTCGCCCTCGACGTACTCCATCACCAGGTAGTCGACCCGGCTGCCGTCGGCCAGCACGGCCTGCCCGACGTCGTGCACGGCCACCACGCCGGGGTGCCGCAGCGCCGCCAACATCCGCGCCTCGGCCCGGAACCGGGCGGTGAACTCCGGGTCGGCGACCAGCGACGGCAGCAGCACCTTCACCGCCACCTCGCGTTCCAGCAGCACGTCGGTGCCGCGCCAGACCGCCCCCATCCCGCCCGTCGCCACCCGTTCGCCCAGCCGGTACCGGTCCCCGAGCAGCACTCCCCGTGTCAGCACCGAGCCACCGTACCGGCCCGCGTCGACGGGGATTGATCAACCCGTGGGTCTCGGCCGAGGGCGAGCGAGCGGTCGTTGCGCGCCGGGCCGACTACGCTGGCGAGGGTTCGTCCCACGGGGACATCAGCGGCGAGGGGAGACGCGGCATGGCGTGGAGCTGGCGGTACGAGGGCACGGACGGCCAGGCGGTCGAGGGACCGGCGGAGTCGTTCGGCAGCCAGGCCGACGCCGAATCCTGGATCGGTCAGACCTGGCGGGAGCTCGCGGCGTCCGGCGTCACCTCGGTCGCGCTCGTCGAAGACGACCGGGTGGACTACCGGATGAGCCTGCTGCCCACGGCCGAGTGATGGGCTACGACCGGCCGGGCGGGGAACGGCTGGTGCTCGGGGTGCCACGGGCGGCGTTCCGGCCCAGCCCGGTCTTCCTCGGCCTGGTCGCCCTCTTCGTGGTCAGCGGCGTGCTGACCTGGAAGGGGTACGGCAGCGTCCGGTTCGACGTGTTCCTCTTCGTGGTCTCCGGCTGGCTGGTGTCACTCTGCCTGCACGAGTACGCCCACGCGGTGGTGGCCTTCCGCGCCGGCGACCGGGACATCGCCCACCGCGGCTACCTGACGCTCAACCCGTTGAAGTACACCCACCCGCTGCTGTCGATCGTGCTGCCGGTCGTGGTGGTGCTGCTCGGCGGCATCGGCCTGCCCGGCGGCGCGGTGTGGGTGGACCGGCACGCCATCCCGGGCCGGCTGCGGCACACCCTGGTCAGCCTCGCCGGCCCGGCGACCAACGTGTTGTTCACGCTGGTGCTGGTCGCGGCGATACGGATCGGCGCACCGGCGGGCGGCCCGGTGGAGTTCTGGGCCGGAGTGGCGCTGCTGGCCTTCCTCCAGCTCACCGCGAGCGTGCTGAACCTTCTGCCGGTCCCCGGCCTGGACGGCGGCAACATGATCCAGCCGTGGCTCAACCCGCAGTGGCGCCGGATGTACGACCTGTTCGCCCCGTACGGCTTCCTGCTGCTCTTCGCGCTGCTGTGGAACCCGCGCATCGGCGGCTGGTTCTTCGACGGGGTCTTCGCCGTGGGAGACGCCCTGGGCCTGCCCTCCTGGCTCTACGCGACCGGCCTTCAGCTGATCCGCTTCTGGCAGGGCTGACCCCGCCACACCGATCCAGGGTCTGGCGCCAGACCCTGGATCGGTGCGGTCGAGGGCCGAGCGTTACGGGCGCTGGGCGGGGGACTCGGTCTTCTCCGGGTTCCGCTCCGTCACCGGCTCGACGATCTCGTCGATCGCCTTGAGCAGCTCGGCGTCGAGCTTCACCCCGGCGGCCTTCACGTTGTCGTGCACCTGCTCCGGGCGGGACGCGCCGATGATGGCCGAGGAGACGTTCGGGTTCTGCAACACCCACGCCACGGCGAGCTGGGCCATGCTCAGCCCGGCCTGCTCGGCCAGCGGCTTGAGCTGCTGGACCCGGGTCAGCACCTCGTCGGTCATGAACCGGGAGATGAAGCCCGCGCCGGACTTCTCGTCGGTGGCCCGGGAACCGGCCGGCGGCGGCTGCCCCGGCAGGTACTTGCCGGACAGCACGCCCTGCGCCATCGGCGACCAGACGATCTGGCCGATGCCCAGCTCCTCGCTCGCCGGCACGACCTCGGCCTCGATGACCCGCCAGAGCATCGAGTACTGCGGCTGGTTGGAGACCAGCGGGATGTGCAGCTCCCGGGCGAGTGGGTGGGCGGCGCGCAGCTGCGCGGCAGTCCACTCGGAGACACCGATGTAGTGCGCCTTGCCGGAGTGCACGACGTCGGCGAACGCCTCCATCGTCTCTTCCAGCGGCGTGCTGTGGTCGTACCGGTGGGCCTGGTAGAGGTCCACGTAGTCGGTGCGCAGCCGGCGCAGCGAGCCGTTGATCGACTCCATGATGTGCTTGCGGGACAGGCCACGGTCGTTGCGACCCGGCCCGGTCGGCCAGTAGACCTTGGTGAAGATCTCCAGGCCCTCACGGCGCTCGTTCTGCAGCGCCCGGCCGAGCACGTCCTCCGCCCGGGTGCCGGCGTACACGTCGGCGGTGTCGAAGGTGGTGATGCCCGCGTCGAGGGCGGCCCGGACGCAGGCGAACGCGGCGTCCTCCTCGACCTGCGAACCGTGGGTGATCCAGTTGCCGTACGAGATCTCGCTGACCATCAGGCCGGAACGGCCCAGGTGTCGGAATTCCATGCCCCGACCCTAGCCCCGCTGGTTTACAAGCGCCGAACCGGTTCAGAGCACCGGGTTGGCATCGGTGAGCAGCCGGTCGATCTCCGCCAGCACCGCGGCCCGGTCCGGGTGCACCGGGTCGATCAGCGGCTCGCCGCGGCGGTCCAGCGCGCCCCACCGACCGGGGCCGCTGCCCACCAGGAACGCCACCGGGTGGATGACCAGCATCGGGTGTGCCGGCGCGACCAGCACCGAGCCGCCGCGGTCCACCACACCGCGCCGGCCGGCCACGTCGACCACCGCGAGGCCCTCGTCGGTGAAGCCGTCGACCTGCTGGCCATCGGCCAGCTCGGTCACGAAGCCGTTGTGGC
This sequence comes from Micromonospora yongxingensis, assembly GCF_052601155.1. Classification (NCBI taxonomy): domain Bacteria; kingdom Bacillati; phylum Actinomycetota; class Actinomycetes; order Micromonosporales; family Micromonosporaceae; genus Micromonospora; species Micromonospora yongxingensis. The sequence continues at coordinate 107,916 of NZ_JBQXEO010000020.1, read as the reverse complement.
GGGTCGGGACCACGATCCGGCCGGTCCGGTCGACCGCGCCCCACCCCTCCCGCCGTACCGCGGCCACCCCACGACGGAACGGTCGCACCTCGGCGAAACCGGGCGGAACGTGGACCGCGTTGGTGGCGTCGATCGCCTGCCAGCCGTTCGCGCTGTCCGCCACCCAGGCCAGGCCGTCGCTGAACGGACGCGCCGCGCGGTACGTCGGCGGGATCACCGTCGTACCGAGCAGGTTAATCAACGACCACCGGTCGGTCTCCGGCCGGCGGACCCAGGCCAGCCCGTCGTGGAACGGCTGCACCTCCGCGTACCGGGCGGGGATGATCAGGTCGCCGTCCGCGTCGGTGTAGCCCCACAGCGGTCCGTCCCGCACCGGCAGCGGGGGGCGGTCACGGTCGAGCACCTCGTCCCGACCCCGGGGGTACGGCCCGAAGCCCTGCGCCGTGGCCCGTGCGGTGACCGCGTCGAGGGCCACCCGGATCCGGTCCAGCAGGTCGGGGTCGCCGGCCCCGCGCAGGTCGAGCGCCCACTCGAAGTGCTGGCAGGCCTCCATGAGCCGGCCCTGGTCGTAGCAGGACCGACCGGCGTGTTCGTGCAGCGCGGCCCGCAGCCGGTCGGGCAGCTCGATGGAGTTCGCCTGGGCGAAGAGCTGGTCGGCTTCGGCGAAGTCCCCGCGCCAGCGCAGCACGTGGGCCAGCCGGGCCTGGGCCAGCGCCGTCCGGCGCAGCTCGCCGGTGGCCTCGGCGTAGGTGAGGGCGAGCCGGCCGTCGGCCAGCGCGTCGTCGAGGTCGCCGAGGATCCGGGACGCCACCGCCCGCAGGCTGAGCAGCCGAGCCCTGGCCCGGTTGTCGACGGCCGAACCCAACTTCTCGGTCAGCCGCCGCCGGATCGCCCGTAGCTCGTCGGGCTCCGTCAGATCCTCCCGCAGGGTGACCGGGTCGAGCCGCCAGCGGTACGCCCCGAGGACCTGCTCCGGGTCACCCTGGTCGGCCAACGTCCGGCGAGGTGCCGCCGGCGGCGGAGTGTCGGGCGGCGCCGACACCGGCACGTTCTCCTCGGATGACCCGCCCCGCGGCCCGGGAACGGCTCCGGCAGGCGGCGCGGACACCGGCTGTTCGTACGACGGCGGCCCGGAGATTGGCCGCTCGTACGCCGGCGGCCCGGAGACCGGTGTGGCGACGTCCGGCGGTGCGGAGACGGGCGGTGCGGAGATGGATTCCGCGGCGACCGGCGGTGCGGACACCGGCTGTTCGTACGCCGGCGGCCCGGAGACCGGCCGCTCGTACGCCGGCGGCCCGGAGACCGGTGTGGCGACGTCCGGCGGTGCGGAGACGGGCGGTGCGGAGACGGGCGGTGCGGAGATGGGTGCCGCGGAGACCGGCGCTGCGGGCGGCGCGGAGACGGGCGCTGCTGCCGCAGGTGGTGCGGGTGGGGCCGAGACCGGAGGGGCCGAGACGGGGTGTACCGCGTCGTGGTCGGTCGGCGCGGGTCGGTCCGGCGGCCCACCCGCTGCGGGCCGGTCGTCCGGGTGCGTGCCGGCCGCCGGTCCGGCGGTGCTCCAACCGGAGGCCGTGTCCGCCGACGGGTCGTGCGACGAGGCCGATGCCTGTCCGGCCGGGTCGCGCTCGACCGGGTCCGTGTTTCCGTCCGGGGGTGCGGAGACCGGCCGGTCCACCTGGGCGGGGATCGGCGCTTGCGCACCGAACGCGGGCGGCGCCGACGTCGGCCGGTCCACTGGTTCCGGGTCGGCGCGGCGATCGGCCACCCAGGCGGGGGGCGCGCCGGAGGTCGGCGTGTTCGGCGGGCTGGAGACCGGGTGGTCGGCCTCGGCGGAGAGTTCGGTCTGGTGGTGCCCTGTCTCGGTGCTCGGCGTACCGGAGACCGGCCGGTCGGCTTCGGTCGGTGTCGACTCAACGGCGGCCTGCGTGTCGTCGAGCAGGTCGTCCACCGAGCTACGGGGTGCACCGGAGACCGGGTGGACCGGCGGTGCGGAGACCGGGTGGACCGGCGGTGCGGAGATCGGCCCGGGTGCGTCGGCCGCTGTCCACCCGACACTGGACCCCGGTTCGGTGCCCGTGTCGTCGGTCCAGGGGTCGCGGTCGCCGGAGACCGGTGCGGCCGGCGGTGCCGAGAAGGGACGCGCCGGCGGTGCGGAGACCGGCTGGACTGCCGGTGTGGACACCGGTGGGCCGGGCGGCGCGGAGACCGGTCGGGCGACCGCTCCGTCTGGAGCCGGGTCACTCGCCACGGCGGGGCGCCGGTCGGCCGCCCCGTCGGGGTGCCGGTCGGTCGTCTCGTCAGCGACGGCTGGTTCGGCGACCGGGGCTGACGGTTCGCGCTCCGTTCCGGCCGGTGCCGGGGACCCGGCTTCGGCGTCGGTCGCCAGTCGATCGTCCGCGGCGTCGGTGGGTGGGCGGTCCGTCGCGGACTCGTCCTGGTCGGAGTCGGACTGGGCGGGGCTGAACCAGGCGGCCGGTCCGCCGGTGACGGGCGTCTCCGCCGGCTCTGGAGCGGGTGCCAGGGGCGGTTCCGACGGCGGCGGCGGTACGTACCGGCGTGGCCTGCCGGGGGCGATCGGAAGCGCCGACCCGGCGTCCGTCGCCGTGGGCGTCGGGACCGGGTGTGTCGGTGTTGCCGGGGCCGGAGGTGTCGGTGCGGAAGGTGTCGGTGCGGGAGGTGTCGGTGCCGGCCGAGTGGCCGGGGGATCCGCAACCTGCCAGGTGGGTGGCGGCGCGACCGGTGGACGCGTGTTACCGGTCGAGGCAGGCCGCTCCGGCGCTGTCGGGTGCGCCGGCGCTGTTGGCCGACGGTCGGCCGTCGGCGTGGCGCCCAGTGGCCCGTTGACCGGGCGGCGGTCCGTGGTGGGCTCGCCGCCGTGCCGCTGGTGGTCCGGGCGCTCGTCGGGCAGCGGTGGGTCCACCGGAGCGGGCAGGTACTCCAGCCGGAGTCGGGCGGCCGGCGGACCGGAGACGGGTACGTCCGTCGCCGGGGAGACCGGGGCCGCCGACACCGGCCGGTCCCGATCCGGGCGAGCGGGCGGGATGTGGGCCGCCGGGCGACGCTCGTGGTCCGCCGGAGCGGGGGAGACAGGGGCGGGAGAGACCGGTCGGTCCCGGCCGGGTGCCGGCGACACCGGTCGCTCCGGAGAGACCGGCGGAACCGGGGCGGCCCTGCCGGAGGTGGCCTGGGCGGGCGGAGCCGTCGCGGCGGGGCGTGCCGGTCGATCGTCGTACCGGGACGGCGCGGTCGGCTGCTGTGCGGGCGGCCGCGACGGGACGCCCGGCTCGGCCGTGCGGTGCGGGTCGGCGGTCTGGTGCGGCTCGGCACGGTAGCCCGGCTCGCGGGTGCGGTCCGGGCGTACGGGACCCGGCGGCGGCCAGGGCAGGCCGCCGTCCGGTCGGTGGCCCGGCTGCGGCCGGGGCTCGCGGTAGGCCTCCTCGCGGTAGACCTCCGGCCGGATCTCCTCGCGGGGGCGCCGGTCCGGGTACGCCTCGGCTCGGGCCGCCGCGTCGCGGGGTGCCTGCCGGTGCGGGTCGGCGTCGGGTCGACGCCGCTCGTCGTCCCGGCGCGGCTGACCGGGTGTCTCCGGTTCCGGCCGACGGCGGCGTCCATCGTCGGGCGTCTGTGGCGGGCCGACCCGCTCGTCCGGGTGGTACCGCCGCTCGCCGGGTGGACCGGCGTCCGTGCGGGCCCGTGCCGCCGGTCGCGCGTCGTCCGCGGCGCGGTCGGGGTGGCGCGCGTCCCGGTCGGGGCGGCCGTTCTCCTCCGTGACCCGGTCCGGGCGGCGTGCGCTGTCGGCACCGCGATCAGGGCGGCGCGTGTCCTCGGCGGCCCGGTCGGGGTACCTGTCGTCGCGGTACCGCGACCGGCCGTCCACGGTGGCCCACTGACCAGCGCCGTCGGCGGCCCAGCCGTCGGCCGTCCGGCCGTCGGTGCCGCGGGCGGGCCGGGTGCCGTAGCCGTCGGGGTGCCGGGTGCCGTAGCCGTCGTCGGGGCGCCGGTCGTATCCGGCTGCCGGTCGCTCCGGTGTGCCGCGCCGGCGTGGCGCCTCCTCCGGCTCCGGCACCCAGCCGGGCTGGGTGCGCGGTGCGGGGGACACCGGTGGCGCGGGCCGGTACCCCCGCTCCGGGTCGGCCGGCTCCTGCCGGGGTGGGCGGCTGTCGTACCGCTCGGCGGGCTGGTCCCGGTGCCAGGCGGCCTCCCGGGCCGGTGCCCGTTCCTCGCCGGGGCGGCGGTCGGACCAGGCGGTCCGCCGGTCGGACTCGGGGGAACGGCGGTCGTCGCGCCGGGTCGGCTCGGGTAGCGGCCGTCGGTACGGTTCGTGGTCGTAGCGCGCGGCGTCGGCACCGTCGGGCCGGCCGTAGGCGGACGCCTCCGCCGGGCGGTCGTCGCTCCGGGACCGTCCGTGGGCGGGCTCCTCGTCGGGCCAGGACCGGCCGTAGGGTGCCGTCTCGGCCGGCTCCTCATCGGACCAGGAGCGGCCGAGGTAGGTGCCGTCGGGGCGGGTGGGCGCAAGAGGAGGCACCTCGGTGCGGCCGACCACGGTCGCCCGGCCGCGCGGCGGCGGGGGCGGCTGGTGGGACAGGCCGATGTCGCCGGGGTAGCGCTGGCCGGGGAACTGGGGATGCCACTCGGTGGTCGGTTCGACCACCCAGGATGGTTCGTTCGGGTCCGGCCACCGGTCGGTGTAGCGGCCGTTCATCCGTCGAGCCCGTCGCCACACCCGGCCGGTCGGCCGCTCCCCGTCGGAGGCGGGCCGTCCGCGAGCGCGACCGGGTGACCGCCGGGCGTCCGGTCGCCGCCTGCCACGCTCCGGTGGCCGGCTCGCGTCCGCTCGCTCACGGCGTTGTCACCTCGTTGCAAATTGTCGCGCTGGGGCCTCGCGTGCCGGTCAAGTCGCCCATTCCGGCAGGGCGTGGCTGCGGATGGAGGGTAACGGCGTGGGCTCTCTCACCGCCACTGTGGCGCCGCCCACGGGCCCAAACGTTATCCCATGGTTTCGGACATTTGGGCCAATAAGCGAAACTGGATTCCGGCGCAGGCCCATCTGCCGGTTCGTCGGCGCCGGCGGGACCGCCGGCCTCTAGGGATGTTCCATGATGAGTACGGCGAAGGTCCCGGGCACCAAGGCCTCGTAGCGGTGCGGGGTGTCACCGGGGAACGTGGCGTAGTCGCCGGGGCCCAGCTCGACCATGCCTCCTTCGGGTCCCACCCGCAGCCGGCCGGCTGCGACCACCACGTGCTCGATGCTGCGAGGGGTGTGCCCCTCCGCTGCCCGGACGGCGCCCGGCTCCAGGTCGATCAGGTAGATGTCCCGACGCAGGTGCGCCGCCCCGGCGCTGAGCAGCGTGCCCGTGAAGTCGGCCTGCTCCGAGCGGACGCGTGGCCCTTCGCCGGCCCGGATCACCCGGATGGTGTCGTCGGCCGGCTCCACGAGCCGGCTGAACGGCACACCGAGCGCCACGCCGAGCGCCCAGAGGGTCTCCACGCTCGGGTTGCCGGTGCCCGACTCCAGTTGGGAGAGGGTGGACTTGGCAACGCCCGCCCGGCGGGCGAGCTCGGTCAGCGAGATGCCGACCCGTTCCCGCTCCCGGCGCAGGGCGGCGGCGATGGTGGCCAGGGGTGCGGCCGGCTCGGGAGGCATCCGTTCGCTCCATTGGATCAATGTTCGGTTTGACGAACACCGGTGAGATGTTCAGCATGGTGAACCATGCGTACGGTACAACGAACAGCGGTCGGCCGGATGCTTCGTGACGTACTGGCCCTCGGCGCGGCCATGATCGCGGTGGGTGCCTCGTTCGGAGCGGTGGCGGTCGCCGCCGGGCTGCCCGTGTGGGCCACCCTGACCATGTCCGCCGTCCTCTACGCCGGCGGCGCGCAGTTCATGGCCGTGGGCCTGGTGGCCGCCGGCAGCCCGCTGGCCGCCGTACTGGCCGGGCTGCTGCTCAACGCCCGTCACCTGCCGTTCGGCCTCGCCGTGGGCGACAGCCTCGGCCCCCGACTGCGGCACCGGCTGCTCGGCAGTCACCTGCTGACCGACGAGACGACCGCGTTCACCCTGGCCCAACCGGCCGGCGAGGCTCGGCGTCGGGCGTTCTGGCTGGCCGGCACGCTGCTCTTCGTGGCCTGGAACGTCGGCACCCTGCTCGGCGTGCTCGCCGGTGGCACGGTCGGCGACCCGGCCGCGCTCGGCCTCGACGCCGCGTTCCCGGCGGGACTGATCGCACTGCTGCTGCCGTCCCTGCGCGACCGGGACACCCGGCACGCGGCGCTGGCCGGGGCCGCGCTGGCGGTCGTCGCCACGCCGGTGCTGCCGGCCGGGCTGCCGGTGCTGCTCGCGCTCGCCGGACCGGCCGCTGTCGCCTTCCGCCGCCGGTCCACTCCGACCGACGGAGCCGGCCCACCGGCGCCTGCCGTCGTCGAGCGCACCGGGGAGATGTCGTGCTGATCGCGGTGATCCTGGCGTTGGCCGCCGGAACCTATGGCTTCCGGTTGGCCGGTGTCCTGCTGCGTGACCGGCTGGACCTGCCCGACTGGTCCCGGCGGCTGTTGCCGGTCGGCGCCGCCGCGTTGCTCGCCGCGCTGGCCGCCACCGCGGCGGTGACCGAGGCCGGGCGGTTCGCCGGCTGGGCACGACCGGCCGGGGTGCTGGTCGGCGTGCTGCTCGCCTGGCGGCGGGTGCCGTTCGTCCTGGTGGTGGTCGGCGCCGCCGCCACCACGGCGGTGCTGCGGCTGCTCGGCGTGGCCTGAGCCGGGATCAGACCTTGTCGCCGATCTTGACCTGGGGGGCCGGGGCGCGCATCCGCCGGAAGGTGATCGACCGCATGACCGCGTAGAGGTAGAGCGAACCCATCCGCTGGCCGGTCTTCGGGAAGCGCTCCCGGACCAGCTTGCCGATCTTGCGGCAGATCAGGATCGAGTCGACGACCACGCCCAGCGCCAACGCGCCCCAGAGCAGGTTGGAGATCAACCGGACCGGCGCCGGCATGGCCGCGTTCGACCCGATCAGCACGATCAGCGCGCCGCCGAAGAACCAGGTGCCGACGGTACGCCGGGAGTCGACCACGTTGCGGGCCAGCAGACGCTCCGGGCCACGGTCGCGGGGGCCGCCCTCGCGGCGGAACTCCGACGCGGCCTCGGCACGCAACTGCCGGCGACGCTCCCGCTCCTCCTCCTTCGTCAGGGGGCGGCTGGGGCCGGCCGGGCGGCGACCGACGGTCGGCCGCTTCGGCGTCTCCCGACCCTTGGCCGGGGTGTAGCCCCGGGACCGCTCGGCGGTCTCCTCGGGGGTCACCGGGGGGACGGCCTCGTCGACGAGGTCGGTGGACTTGCGGCGAAAGAGCGACGGCACGCGGCAAGGGTAGCCAACGGTTCGCGCCCGGTGCACATCGCGGTGCACCGGGCCGACGGCTCCAGGTCGCAGCGCGGTGTCAGACGCGCCGAGCTGGAGTTGTCGTAGCGAACGGAAGGTGTTCGAGGTTACGGACGCTCGGCGTGCGCGCCGAGGTCGGCGAGCTTCGCCTCGAAGTCCTCGTAGCCGCGGTTGATCAGGTCGACGCCGTACACCCGGGAGGTGCCCTCGGCCGCGAGCGCCGCGATCAGGTGGCTGAAGCCGGCCCGCAGGTCCGGGATGACCAGGTCGGCGGCGTGCAGCTTGCTCGGCCCGGCGATGACCGCCGAGTGCTTGAAGTTGCGCCGGCCGAAGCGGCACGGGGTGCCGCCGAGGCAGTCCCGGTAGACCTGGATGTTGGCGCCCATCGAGTTCAGCGCCTCGGTGTAGCCCAACCGCTGCTCGTAGACCGTCTCGTGGACGATCGACAGCCCGCGGGCCTGGGTCAGGGCCACGACCAGCGGCTGCTGCCAGTCGGTCATGAAGCCGGGGTGCACGTCGGTCTCCAGCGCCACGGCGTTCAGTTCGCCGCCCGGGTGCCAGAAGCGGATGCCACCCTCCTGGCCCAGGTCGCCCAGCTTCGGCGGCCGGGCGTCGGTGACCTCGTACTCGCCGCCGACCGACCGGAAGATGTTCAGGAAGGTCATCATGTCGGCCTGCTGCGCGCCGAGCACCTCGACGTGACCGCGGGTGGCCAGAGCGGCCGCAGCCCAGCTCGCCGCCTCGATCCGGTCCGGGATCGGTCGGTGGGTGTAGCCGTGCAGCTTCGGCACGCCCTGGATCTCGATCACCCGGTCGGTGTGGACCTTGATGATCGCGCCCATCTTCTGCAGGATGCAGATCAGGTCGATGATCTCCGGCTCCACCGCCGCGTTGCGCAGCTCGGTGACGCCCTCGGCCATCACCGCGGTCAGCAGCACCTGCTCGGTTGCGCCGACACTCGGGTACGGCAGGGCGAACTTCGTGCCGTGCAGCCCGTTCGGCGCCGACAGGTGCAGCCCCTCGGGCCGCTTGTCGACCGTGGCGCCGAACTCGCGCAGCGCCTGCAGGTGGAAGTCGATCGGCCGCGGGCCGATGTGGCAGCCGCCCAGGTCGGGGATGAACGCGTGCCCGAGCCGGTGCAGCAGTGGGCCGCAGAACAGGATCGGGATCCGGCTGGAGCCGGCGTGCACGTTGATCTGGTCGGTGCTGGCGCTCTCCACGTTCGCGGGGTCGAAGACGAGCTCGCCGTCCTCGGTGCCGTCGGTCACCTTGACGCCGTGCAGACCGAGCAGGCCCCGGACCACCTCGACGTCGCGGATCTTCGGCACGTCGAACAGCCGGCTCGGGGTGTCGCCGAGCAGCGCGGCGACCATCGCCTTCGAAACCAGGTTCTTCGCGCCGCGCACGCGGATCCGCCCTTCGAGCGGAGTGCCTCCGTGCACGACCAGGACGTCGTCGGTCAACGCAACCTCCAGCGTGTCGGTGCTGTCGTGTTGATGGTGGGGAGCGTGAACCCTGTCGCTACCCAGGATGCGGCCATACTGAAACGGCCCGCTCGCGTCGTCGCTCCGGCAGCATAGCCCTCGGTGACGAAAAAGGACTCGGTCACATCGCCGTGTGTGGCATTAATCGGTGATCCGGCACTTTTGCGTACCAAGGGCACTACCCAGCGTGATCAGACTCCGACTGGCGGCGGGGTGACCGCGCCGGGCAGGGCGAGCATCTGGTCGAGGGCCACCCGGGCGTGGTGCGCGGTGTCGGCGTCCACCGTGATCTGGTTGACCACCCGGCCGGCGACCAGTTCCTCCAGCGCCCACACCAGGTGCGGCAGGTCGATGCGATTCATCGTCGAGCAGTAGCAGACCGCCTTGTCCAGGAACATGATCTGCTTGTCCGGGTGCGCCAGCGCCAGCCGGCGGACCAGGTTCAGCTCGGTGCCGAGCGCCCAGGCCGAGCCGGCCGGGGCGGCCTCGATGGTCTTGATGATGTACTCGGTGGACCCGACGTAGTCGGAGGCCGTGACCACCTCGTGGCGGCACTCCGGGTGGACCAGCACGTCGACGCCCGGCACCCGCTCCCGCACGTCGTTGACGCTCTCCAGCGTGAACCGGCCGTGCACCGAGCAGTGCCCCCGCCAGAGGATCATCTTGGCGTCGCGCAGCTGCTCCGGGGTGAGCCCTCCGCCCGGCTTGTGCGGGTCGTAGAGCACGCAGTCGTCCAGCGACAGGCCCATCTCCAGCACCGCCGTGTTGCGGCCGAGGTGCTGGTCGGGCAGGAAGAGCACCTTCGACCCCTGCTCGAACGCCCAGTCCAGGGCGCGCTTGGCGTTGGAGGAGGTGCAGACCACGCCGCCGTGCCGGCCGACGAAGCCCTTGATGTCGGCCGAGGAGTTCATGTACGTCACCGGCACCGTCTCGCCGGCGATGCCCAGCTCGCTCAGCGTGTCCCAGGCGGCCTCGACCTGGCCCAGCACGGCCATGTCCGCCATCGAGCAGCCCGCCGCCAGGTCGGGGAGGATCACCCGCTGGGCGTCGGTGGTCAGGATGTCGGCGCTCTCGGCCATGAAGTGCACGCCGCAGAAGACGATGTACTCCGCGTCCGGACGGGCCGCGGCCTCCCGGGCGAGCTTGAACGAGTCGCCGGTCACGTCCGCGAACTGGATCACCTCGTCGCGCTGGTAGTGGTGCCCCAGCACGAAGACCTTGCTGCCCAGCTTCGCCTTCGCCGCCGTGGCGCGGGCCACCAGGTCGGGGTCGCTGGGCGCCGGCAGGTCGCCCGGACACTCGACGCCGCGCTCGGTGTCGGGGTCGCTGCCCCGGCCGAGCAGCAGCAGAGCCGTCGCCGTGTTGGAGGGTTCCACCCAGGTCGAAGTCACGTAGCCCATGGTCCCACAGCGCGAGCGCGCCGCAGCTTCCGTCGGTGTGGGCTGCCACACTGCTCGGCATGCGTGTGCTGCTCTGCCCCGACAAGTTCGCCGGCACCCTGCCCGCACCGGAGGTGGCCGCCGCGGTGGCCGCCGGGTGGCGCACCGTCGCCGACGGTGACGAGCTGCTGATCCGGCCACTCGCCGACGGTGGGCCGGGCTTCGTGGAGGTGCTCGCCGAGGCCCTCGGCGGCCGGCGGGTGCCGGTGCGGACGGTCGACCCGCTGGGCCGGCCGGCAGCCGGTGAGATCCTGATCACCGCCGACGGCACGACCGCCTACCTGGAGAGCGCCCAGGCGTGCGGGCTGCACCTGCTCGCCACCGCCGAGCGGGACCCGAAGGCCACCACGTCGTACGGGCTGGGGCTGCTGGTGGCCGCCGCGGTGGAGAGCGGGGCCCGCACGGTGGTGATCGGGCTGGGCGGCTCCGGCACCAACGACGCCGGCGCCGGCATGCTGGCCGCGCTCGGCGTGACCCCGCTCGACGCCGCCGGGGCGGCACTGCCGTACGGCGGGGCCGCGCTGACCGCGGTCGCGGCGCTGGACGGCGCCGCCCGGCTGCGCGGCGCCCGGCTGGTCGCCGCCACCGACGTGGACAACCCACTGCTCGGCCTGCACGGCGCGAGCAACGTGTTCGGCCCGCAGAAGGGCGCCGACCGGGCCGACGTGCTGCTGCTCGACGCCGCGCTGGAGCGCTTCGCGGCGGTGCTGGAGCGGGACCTGCCCGGCTGCCCGGCGGGCCTCGGCGCGCTGCCCGGCGGGGGTGCGGCCGGCGGCATCGGTGCGACCATCCTCGCCCTGGGCGGGGGCTGCGAGTCGGGCATCGGCCTGGTCACCAGGGCCACCAGGCTGGACGCCGCGCTCGACACCGCCGACCTGGTGATCACCGGCGAGGGGTCCTTCGACCACCAGTCGCTGCGCGGCAAGGTGGTCGCCGGGGTGGCCGGGGCCGCCCGGGACCGGGGGGTCCCCTGCGTGGTGGTGGCGGGGCAGGTGAGCACCGGCCGGCGGGAGGCCGCCGCGGCGGGGGTGACCGACGCGTACAGCCTGGTCGAGCACTTCGGCGGGGAGGAGGGCGGCGGGCTCACCGCCGCGATGAGCCGACCGGCCGACGGGCTGCGCGAGCTGGGCGCCCGGCTGGCCCGGCAGTGGAGCCGCTGAGCGCTCCGGCCGCGCGGGGAGCGTGGCCGCGACCGGGCCGACCTGCGGCGGGGGTCACGCCACGCGGGTGCGTCCGGCCCGGGCGGCGTACGATCGGACCTGGACCACAACCGGGAATCACTGGACGGCGCGCGGCGTTGGCCAGTGCGTCCGGACCCATACCGCGCAGGGAGACTTCCACGTGACCACGCCAGCGCAGACCGAGTCGACCGAGGCCAAGGCCCCTACTTCCGTCGTCCTCACCGACGTCGCGGCGCAGAAGGTCAAGGCCCTGATCGAGCAGGAGGGCCGCGACGACCTGCGGCTCCGCGTCGCGGTGCAGCCGGGTGGCTGCTCCGGCCTGCGGTACCAGCTCTTCTTCGACGAGCGTTCGCTCGACGGTGACGTCGTCACCGATTTCGGTGGCGTCGAGGTCGTCGTCGACCGGATGAGCGCCCCGTACCTGTCCGGCGCGACGATCGACTTCGCCGACCGGATCGACGCTCAGGGCTTCACCATCGACAACCCCAACGCGGGCAACTCCTGCGCCTGCGGTGACTCGTTCAACTGAGTCACGCCACGCACCAACGACGACGGGGCCGTCCTTCGGGACGGCCCCGTCGTCGTTGTGCAAGCGGTGACCAGCGGGGATGGGAGCGGTCCCGGGACGGCGCTGGGTGCGCGGTTACTCGCAGGTTGCCGTAGTCCGACCGAGCGGACACTGCCGGGTGGCCGGGCCGGTAGGCTGACCGCGCCCTGCTCCCGACCCCGAGGGTTGACATGAAGATCGCCGTGACCGGCTCGATCGCCACCGATCACCTGATGAGCTTCCCCGGTCGCTTCGCCGACCAGCTCATCGCCGATCAGCTGCACAAGGTGTCCCTCTCGTTCCTGGTGGACGACCTGGTGCTCCGCCGCGGCGGCGTGGCGGCGAACATCGCCTTCGGCATGGGACAGCTCGGGCTGCGTCCGGTGCTGCTCGGCGCGGTGGGTGCCGACTTCGCCGACTACCGCTCGTGGCTGGAGCGGCACGGCGTGGACTGCGACTCGGTGCACATCAGCGAGGTCGCCCACACCGCGCGGTTCGTCTGCACCACCGACACCGACATGTGCCAGATCGCGTCGTTCTACGCCGGCGCGATGAGTGAGGCCCGCAACATCGAGCTGGCTCCGGTCGCCGACCGGCTCGGCGGCCTGGACCTGGTGCTGGTCAGCGCCAACGACCCGGAGGCGATGCTGCGCCACTCGGCCGAGTGCCGTGACCGTGGGTACGCGTTCGCCGCCGACCCCTCGCAGCAGCTCGCCCGGATGCCGGGGGAGGACGTGGTGGCGCTGATCGAGGGCGCCGAGTACCTGATGACCAACGACTACGAGAAGTCGCTGCTGCAGAGCAAGGCCGGGCTGAGCGACGACCAGCTGCTCGACCTGGTCAAGGTGCGGGTCACCACGTTGGGCAAGCACGGTGTGGAGATCGCGGGCCGCGGCATCGACCCGATCCACGTGCCGATCGCGCGGGAGATCCGCGCGGTCGACCCGACCGGTGTGGGCGACGGTTTCCGGGCCGGCTTCTTCACCGCGCTCTCGTGGGGGCTCGGCCTGGAGCGGGCCGCCCAGGTCGGCTCCCTGCTGGCCACGCTGGTCCTGGAGACCGTCGGCACCCAGGAGTACGACGTCCGCCGCGACCTGTTCGTGAAGCGCCTCGCCGAGTCCTACGGCGACACGGCCGCCGACGAGATCCGCCCGCACCTCCTGCCGTGAGTGACCTCCTGCTCTACGGTCGGCCTTCCTGATCGTTGGACGCTCAGCAGCGCGACACGCCGTGACAGAGACCGCTGAGCCTCCAACGATCAAGAGCAGCGCATCGTCGCAGGCACGGAGCAGACGTCAGTGGGCGCGCCGGATGTCGTAGGCGGGGCCGTCGGGGCCGGTGATGGCGGCGACGAACTCCTGGCCGCGCATCCGGCACCAGGCGGGGATGTCCACCGCCGCGGCGGGGTCGTCGGCGAGCACCCGGACCACCGTGCCGACCGGCACCTCGGGCATCCGTCGGGCCGCCGCGATCACCGGCAGCGGGCAGCGCTGGCCACGGCAGTCGAGCACCTCGTCCGGCATCGTCACAGCCCCACCACCCCCGCCTCGGCGCGCAGCCCGGCGACGATGCCGGGCAGTTCGGCGAGGAACCGCTCCACGTCCGCCTCGGTGGTCTCCCGGTGCAGGCTGACCCGGACGTTGCCGTGCGAGAGCACCCCCATGGCCTCCAGCACGTGCGACGGGCGCAGCGTCGACGAGGTGCAGGACGAGCCGGACGACACGGCGAAGCCGCGCCTGTCCAGCGCGTGCAGCAGCGCCTCGCCGTCGACGTACAGGCAGGAGAAGGTCACCAGGTGGGGGAGCCGGTGCACCGGGTCGCCGACCACCTCCACGTCGGGCACCTCCACGGCGACCCGCGCCCGGATCCGGTCCACCAGCGGCGCCAGCCGGCTCTCCTGCGCCGCGGCGTCGGCCGCCGCCGCGCGCAGGCTCGCCGCCGCAGCCACCACCGCGGGCAGGTTCACCGCGCCGGGGGTACGTCCGCCCTCCCGCTCGTCGGCCGGCCAGGGTGACTCCCAGCGGGTGCCCTTGCGGACCGCCAGCACCCCCACCCCGGGAGGGCCGCCCCACTTGTGCGCGCTGGCGCTGAGCACCGACCAGCCGGCCGGCAGGGGCACACGCCCGACCGACTGCGCTGCGTCGACGTACAGCGGCACCCCGGCGTCGGCGCACGCGGCGGCCGCCTCGACGACCGGTTGCACGGTGCCCACCTCGTGACTGGCGGTGATCAGGGCGGCCAGCGCGACGCCGGGGGCCCGGACCGCGTCCGACCAGGCGGTCAGGTCCAGCCGGCCCAGCCGGTCGACGGGCACCGCGTCGGCGGTGCCGCCGGTCGCGACGTGCCGCTCCGCGGCGTGCAGCACCGCCGAGTGCTCGATCGCCGAGTGCACCAGCGTCGACCCGACCCGGTGCCGCGCGGCCAGGCCACCGAGCACCGCGCCGTGCGCTGCCGCCGTACCGCTGGGGGTGAAGGACAGCTCGTCGGCGCGCACGCCGAGCGTCTGCGCGGTGGCCTCGCGGGCGGCGTCGAGCAGTTGCCGGGCACGTCGGGCCTGGGTGTAGAGCTTGCCGGGGTCGGCCCAGCCGTCGTCGAGGGCGGCCAGCAGTGCCTGCCGGGCCACTGGATGCAGCGGCGCGGCGGTCGCCGCGTCCAGGTAGACCGGGGATGCGCTCACGGTGCCGCCTTCTGTTCGCGACTGCGGGGCTCGCTCACGGATCCCAACGCTATCGCGGCGGTATGCCCCGGATCCCCCCGATGGGGGCGGACAGTGACCCCACCACGGCCGAGGCCGTCATGGTCGAGTAATCTGCGACCGTCGGTGACGCCTTTGCCGCCGGTGCTGAGGAAAGACGCACCGCGGCGCGCTAGGGAGGCAGGACCAGGTGGTCGCAAGGAGTTCGGAGGTACGGTCGTCGGCCGTACGGCACAGCGCTTCCCCGGGGGTCGGTGGACGCCGGCGGCGCGGTGCCGGCCGGGTGGCCGGTCTCGGTCTCGGTGGTGTGGCGCTGCTGGTGCTGCTCACGGGCTGTGACGTCGGTGCGGCTTTCGACGGCTTCGGCTGGCCGCAGGGCGGCATCTCGGCCGAGTCCCGGCGGATGTACGACCTGTGGATCGCCTCCTGCATCGCCGCCCTCGCGGTCGGCGTCTTCGTGTGGGGCCTGATCTTCTGGTGTGTCGTGCGTTACCGCAAGCGTGGCAACGCGCTGCCGGTGCAGACCCGCTACAACATGCCGATGGAGTTCCTCTACACCATCGCGCCGATCCTGATCGTCTCGGTGCTCTTCTACTACACGGCGATCGTGCAGACCGACGTGAACAAGGTGTCGAAGAACCCGGACGTCATCGTCGAGGTCGTCGCGTTCAAGTGGAACTGGCAGTTCAACTACCGCGACGGGCAGGGCGCGGACGCCCGCACCACCGCGTCCACGCTCGGCACGAGCGAGGTCATCCCGGTACTGGTGCTCCCGACCAACCGGTCCATCCGGTTCGAGGAGACCAGCCGCGACGTCATCCACTCGTTCTGGGTGCCGGAGCTGCTGTTCAAGCGGGACGTCATGCCGGGCAAGATCCGCAACGTGTTCGAGGTCTCCAGTCTGGAGACCGAGGGTGCCTACGTCGGCCGCTGCGCCGAGCTGTGCGGCAGCTACCACGCGTTCATGAACTTCGAGCTGCGGGTGGTCTCGCCGGAGCAGTACGACCAGTTCCTGGCGGCCAAGCAGAGCGGCAAGTCCACGCAGGACGCGCTGACCGAGATCGGTGAGAAGCCGTACGCGGAGACCACGCAGCCGTTCGAGACCCGGCGGACGCAGAGCAACTTCAACCCGGACAACATTCCGGCCGGTACGGGAAGCTGAGGCAGCGGCATGAAGACCGAATGGCGTATCTTCCTGATCATCGCCGCGTTCCTGGCCGGCGCGACGATCCTCTACGGCGCCTGGACCGCGGGTGAGTCCGGCGCTGTCGAGTGGGTGGGCACGGTCGCGCTGCTGCTGTCCTTCCTGCTCTGCACGATGTGTGGCGGCTTCTTCTGGTTCGTGTCCCGCCGCATCGACCTGCGGCCGGAGGACCGGCCGGACGCCGAGATCGCTGACGGCGCCGGTGAGGTCGGCTTCTTCAGCCCGGGCAGCTACTGGCCGTTCGGTCTGGCGCTGGCCGCCGCGATCGCCGGCATGGGCCTGGTGTTCTGGCAGTTGTGGCTGGTCGGCGCCGGTATGGTGGCGGTCGTCTTCGCCGCCTGCGGCCTGCTGTTCGAGTACTACACCGGCACCCGGCGCACCGCCGAGCACTGATCCGACCGGTCGCCGTGGCGGCCGACCCGTATCACCACGAAGGCCCGTCCCCCCGTGGGGGAGCGGGCCTTCGTCGTCGTCCGGGAGCCCTGGCTCTCCGGCCGCTGTCGTGGCTCAGGCGGCGCGGCGGCGGGTGGGCTGGCGGCGTCTGCGGTCGGCCAGTCGGGTGACGCCGAAGGTGAACGTGGCGATCACCACGGCGGCGCCGCAGCCGGTGCAGACCAGCTCGGGACAGTCGGCGCCGTGGCCGTCGGCGCAGGGCGGCGCCTCGAACGGTGCCACGCCCTCGCAGACGTCGCAGTAGAGCTCGCGGTCCGACACGGGCGTCTCCTCTCATTACGGGCGGGCCGCCCCCGGAGGCCACAACGGCGCGTAACGGAAGCGGAGAACTACTCGACTGTAGTTTCGCACCCGGGTCCGACATTTCCGCGTGCTCCGCCCAGCAGCAGCCGGCGGGCAGGCACGCGGGTCGGGTCAGGCCGTGGTGGCGGTCTCGATCCAGCGG
This sequence comes from Micromonospora yongxingensis, assembly GCF_052601155.1. NCBI lineage: Bacteria > Bacillati > Actinomycetota > Actinomycetes > Micromonosporales > Micromonosporaceae > Micromonospora > Micromonospora yongxingensis. Next base: position 91,096 of record NZ_JBQXEO010000020.1, on the reverse strand, counting down.
TCGAGGGTGGCGGCCGCCGCGCCGGAGTCGATCGCCTCGGCCGCGCGGTCCAGGCCCGCGCGCAGCGCCTCGGTCAGGTCGCCGTCGAGCGGGCCCTGCGTGGCCAGCGCCGCCGCGGCGTTGACCAGCACCGCGTCCCGCACCGGGCCGGTCTCGCCGGCCAGCAGGCGACGGGCCACGCCGGCGTTGTACGCCGCGTCACCGCCGCGCAGGTCGCTGAGGGTGGACCGGGGCACCCCCAGGTCCGTCGCGTCCAGCACGGCCTCGCGTACGGTGCCGCCCTGTGCCGCCCAGACCCGGGTCGGTGCGGCCGTGGTGAACTCGTCCAGCCCGTCCTCGCCGCGCATCACGATCGCCGAGTCGCCGCGGCCGGCGAAGACGCTGGCCATCACCGGGGCCATCCGGGCGTCGAAGCAGCCGACCGCGCCGGCGCGGGGGCGGGCCGGGTTGGTCAGCGGGCCGAGAAAGTTGAAGAAGGTGGGCACGCCCACCTCGCGACGGACCGGGCCGGCGTGCCGCATGCCGGGGTGGAACCGGGCCGCGAAGCAGAACCCGATGCCCGCCTCCTCGACACAGCGGGCGACCTGCTCGGGGCCCAGGTCCAGCGGGATGCCGAGGAACTCCAGCAGGTCGGCGGTGCCGCACAGCGAGGAGGCGGCCCGGTTGCCGTGCTTCACGACGCGGACGCCCGCGCCGGCGACCACCAGCGCCGTCATCGTGGAGATGTTGACCGTGTGGGCGAGGTCACCGCCGGTGCCGACCACGTCGAGCGCGGTGCGGCGCAGCTCCTCGGGGAGCACCACCGGGACCGAGCGAGCAAGCATCGCCTCCACCAGGCCGGCCAACTCGGCCGGGGTCTCACCCTTGGCCCGCAACGCCACGGCGAAGCCGGCGATCTGCGCCGCGCTCGCCGAGCCGGCCATGATCTCGCCCATCGCCCAGGCGGTGTCGGCGGTGGACAGCTCGTCGCCGCGCAGCAGCGCGTTGAGCAGGTGCGGCCAGGTCCGATCGCCCATGGCGGGCCTCCCGAGCGTACGAAGTGCGGGTGGGCTGGAACCGGCGCCGACTTCTCCGGCGCCGTGGCGGTGCCGGGATGCGGGGGACGTCAGGCGGGTGCGTGCGTCCGCAGCAGCTCGGCCACCGTGCTGCCGGTGGTCACCGGGTCGAGCGGGTGCACCAGCGTCGCGTCGACCTCGGCGTACGCGGCGAGCCATCGGTCGGCGGCACGGGCGATCACCACGCAGGTCGGGGGAGCGTCGTCCCGGTCGTCCTTGATCTGCCGGGCGATGCCGATGCCGCCGCCCGGGCTGGCCTCGCCGTCGAGCAGCAGCAGGTCGATCTCGTAGTCGTCGACGAGCCGGATGGTCTCGGCGTAGGTCGACGCGTCGACGAACTCGATCTGCAGCCCGGGCGCGGGCCGGGTGCCGACGGCCAGCCGCATCCGGTCACGGACCTGCGGGTCGTCGCTGTAGAGCAGGACGGTGCACTGACGATCGCTCATGGCTGGACTGGCTCCCACCTCGTAGCTGCCCGCCGATCGTACCGGTCGACGTGACGCAGTCGACATCCCGCCCGTCGCCGGGTGTCCGGCGTACCGTCGGCGCAGCTCAGGCGGCCGCGGCGTCGGCGGCGCGTTCGCGCGCCTCCTGGCGGTCCAGCTCGCGGTCGACCCGGCGGGCCTCCCGCTCGGACTGCTTGACCCACTGCACGACCAGCACCGCGAGCATCGTCACACTGACGAACTCGCCTCCGGCCCAGAGGATGCCGCCGGCGAGCACCTGGTCAGCCCAGGGGTCGGCCCAGCCCAGGTTGAGCGAGGGGTACCAGTCGCCGCCGAAGAGCGTGCTGCTCTGCATGATGGTGAGCCCGAGCACGGTGTGGAACGGCACGGAGAGCAGCATCAGCAGCGCCCGCGCCGGGTACGGCCAGCGGCCGGGCAGCGGGTCGAGGCCGAGCAGCGGCCAGAAGAACACGCAGCCGGTCATGATGAAGTGCGCGTGCACCAGCTCGTGCGCCCAGGCGTGTTCCAAGGTGAAGCGGTACAGGTCGCTGAAGTACAGCGCGAACGGGTTGACCACGAAGATGGCGAACGCCACCAGCGGGAAGCTGTAGACCCGGGCGACGCGGCTGTGCACGATCGCCAGCAGGCGCTTGCGCGGCCGGAGCGGGAGGGTCCGCAGCGCCAGCGTCATGGGCGCACCCAGCGCGAGGAAGATCGGCGCCACCATGGAGAGCACCATGTGCTGGATCATGTGCACCGACAGCAGCGCGGTGTCGTACGCGTGCAGTCCGCTCACCGTGACCAGCGCGATGCCGCCGAGGCCGGGGCCGAGGAAGAACACCGTCCGGGAGATGGGCCAGCGGTCGCCGCGCAGGCGCAGCCGGTACACCCCGTAGAGGTAGAGGCCGGCGGCGAGCACCAGGCCGAGGGCCAGCCAGCTGTCCAGCCGGGTCTCGGTCAGCACCGTGCCGACGGTGAACGGGGGCGGGGTCGCCTCACCCCCGGCGGCCAGCGCCGGGGTGCCCGCGAGCACCGCGGCCGGGACGGCCGAGGTCGCGGCGAGGATCGGATCGACGTGCAGCACGCTTTTCAGGCTAGGCCAGGCGAACCGGACCCTGACGCCCGGGCCACGGAAGGCGCAGGTTTGCCACCCCGCTGATCGCCGGCCCCGGTCAGGGGCAATAATGACGGCGTGACTGCGGCCCCAGCCATTGACAAGAGCCGGATCCACTCCCTGACCCGACCCAACATGGTCAGCGTCGGGACGATCGTGTGGCTCTCCAGCGAACTTATGTTCTTCGCGGCGCTGTTCGCGATGTACTTCTCCATCCGCGCGGCTGCGCCGGAGCAGTGGGAGAAGCACACCGAGCACCTGAACATCCCGTACGCGACCACCTTCACCGTGATCCTGGTGCTCTCGTCGGTGACGTGCCAGCTCGGCGTCTTCGCCGCGGAGAAGGGCGACGTGCACGCGCTGCGGCGTTGGTTCACCATCACCTTCGTGATGGGTCTGATCTTCGTGCTCGGCCAGCTCAACGAGTACCGCACGCTGGTGCACGAGGGCGTCAAGATCAACGAAGACGGCTACGGCTCGATGTTCTACCTGACCACCGGCTTCCACGGCCTGCACGTGACCGGCGGTCTGGTCGCCTTCATCATCTTCATGATCCGTACGACCATGGGCCGGTTCACGCCGGCGCAGGCGACCTCAGCGATCGTCGTGTCGTACTACTGGCACTTCGTCGACGTCGTGTGGATCGGGCTGTACGCCATGATCTACTGGCTTCAGTGATCTTGGCGCGTCACGAACCGCGCCGCTGCTCCGTCCCCTGAGACAAGGTCCAACCGGTTAAGGACACAGCTCATGACTTCTGACAACGACCGCCGACGCGGTCTGCTCGCGCGGTTGCGCGGGCGGCCCGCCGCGCGCAGCAGGGGCCGCCGCCGGCTGGGTGCCGCGGTCCGGCTGTTCGCCGCGCTGATGCTCGCCGGCGGCGCCTACACCGTCTTCGCCCCCGGCGCGCAGGCGCAGGACAACCCGCCGCTGACCGGTGCCGCCGCCGAGGGCAAGGCGCTGTTCGACGTGAGCTGTGTGACCTGCCACGGACGCAACGCCCAGGGCGTCGAGGGTCGCGGGCCGAGCCTGATCGGCGTCGGCGCGGCCTCGGTCGAGTTCCAGGTCAGCTCCGGCCGGATGCCGATGGCCCGGCAGGAGGCCCAGGCGCACCGCAAGCCCCCGCTCTTCACCGACGAGCAGACCCGCCAGCTGGCCCAGTACATCCAGGAACTCGGCGGCGGCCCGATCGTGCCGGAGGGTGACAACCTCCACGAGGACGCCAACATCGCCGCCGGCGGTGAGCTGTTCCGGATCAACTGCTCGCAGTGCCACGCCTTCGGCGGTGGCGGCGGCGCGCTCTCCTCGGGCAAGTTCGCCCCGAGCCTGCGTCCGGCCAGCGACCGGCAGATCTACGCGGCGATGCTGAGCGGCCCGCAGAACATGCCGGTGTTCGGCGACAACCAGCTTCGGCCGGAGCAGAAGGCCGACATCATCGCCTACATCCAGGAGACGCTGAAGCACGACCAGGACCCGGGTGGGTTCAACCTCGGCCGGTACGGGCCGTCCACCGAGGGTCTGGCGATCTTCCTGGTTGGCATCGTGGCGCTCGTCTTCGCTAGCCTGTGGATTGCGGGCAAGTCGTGACCGAGCGGATCATCCGATTCAGTGCTGTGGTGCCGCTCGGCGCCACCCGTAGCGAGGTGACGGCATGAGCACGGAGCACCAGGCCCAGCAGGCCCGGGAGCCGCTCGACATCAACGCGCCCGGGGTGACCCGGTTCGACATCGTCCGCGAGGGTGCGCGCCGGGACGACATCGAGATCGTCCACTACGAACCGCAGGTGCAGCCCGGCACCAAGGCCGAGCGTCGCCTCACCCGGTTCGTGGCGGGGATGTTCCTGATCACCGGCCTGGCGGCGACCGCCTTCCTGGCGATCTACATCTGGTGGCCGTGGCAGTACGAGCCGGGCCGTGGCGGCGACAAGTTCTACACCCCGCTGCTCGGCCTCACCCTCGGCGTCGCGCTGCTCGCCGTCGGCTTCGGCATCCTGACCTGGGGCAAGAAGTTGCTGCCCAAGGAGGTCTCGATCCAGGACCGGCACGAGGGCGCGGTGGACGAGGACAGCCGCACCGTCACCGGCCAGACCATGCTCTACATGGCCGACGAACTGGGTGTGAAGCGTCGCCCCCTGCTCGGCATCTCGCTGCTGGCCGGTCTCGCGCCGGTCGGCGCGGTGGTCGCGGCGCCGCTGGTCGGCGGTCTGATCTCCCAGCCGCACAAGAACAACCAGATGTTCACCACCGGCTTCGCGGCGGCCGAGGGCGGCGAGCGGGTCCGCCTGGTCCGCGAGGACGGCCGGCCGGTCCGCCCCGCGGACATCAGCAGCGGTGGCCAGCTGACGGTCTTCCCGGGCATCGAGCACGGCGTGAGCAACCAGCACGCCGACTCGCCGACGCTGCTGATCCACCTGCGGGACTCCGACGCACAGGAGTCGCGCCGGGCGAACGAGCGGATCGGCCACGGCGACTACATGTGGGGCAACTACGCCGCGTACTCCAAGATCTGCACCCACGCTGGCTGCCCCGCGAGCCTGTTCGAGCAGCAGACCAACCGGCTGCTCTGCCCGTGCCACCAGTCCCAGTTCCTGATCACCGACAACGCCCGGCCCGTCTTCGGCCCCGCCAGCCGGCGGCTGCCGCAGTTGCCGATCGAGGTGGACTCCGAGGGCTTCTTCGTGGCGAAGTCCGACTACACCGAGACCGTCGGGCCTGATTTCTGGGAGCGGCCATGAAGCGTCGAAAGTTTGACCTTGCGGCGACGCCGGGCAAGGCCGCGGTGGGAGTGGACGACCGCTTCCAGGTGGCCACCCCGCTGCGCCGGTTGCTGAACAAGGTCTTCCCGGACCACTGGTCCTTCCTCCTCGGCGAGATCGCGCTGTTCTCGTTCGTGGTGCTGCTGCTGACCGGTGTGTTCCTGACCTTCTTCTTCGAGCCCGCCATGACCGAGGTGGTCTACGACGGCAGCTACGCGCCGTTGCAGGGCACGCCGATGTCCGCCGCGTACGCCTCCAGCCTGGACCTGTCGTTCGACGTCCGGGGCGGTCTGGTGATGCGGCAGATGCACCACTGGGCGGCGCTGCTGTTCATGGCCGCGATCGTCGTGCACATGCTGCGGGTCTTCTTCACCGGCGCCTTCCGCAAGCCGCGGGAGACCAACTGGATCATCGGCTCGCTGCTGTTCTGGGTCGGCTTCCTGGCCGGCTTCACCGGTTACTCCCTGCCGGACGATGGCCTGTCCGGCACCGGCCTGCGGATCGCCTCGGCGATCATGCTGTCCATCCCGGTGATCGGCTCCTGGCTCACCTCGTCGATCTTCGGCGGTGAGTTCCCCGGCACGATCATCATCAGCCGGTTCTTCATCGCCCACGTGCTGCTCATCCCGGGCCTGCTGGTCGCGCTGATCAGCGTCCACCTGGGCCTGGTCTTCAAGCAGAAGCACACCCAGTGGCCCGGCCCGGGCCGGACCAACGGCAACGTGGTCGGCGAGCGGATGTTCCCGCGGTACGCGCTGAAGCAGGGCGGCTTCTTCATGGTCGTCTTCGGCGTCATCGCGCTGATGGGCGGTCTGTTCCAGATCAACCCGATCTGGCTGTTCGGTCCGTACGAGGCATGGGTGGTCTCCGCCGCCAGCCAGCCCGACTGGTACGTCATGTTCCTCGACGGCTCGACGCGGCTCATGCCGGCGTGGGAGATCCCCATCCCGATCGGCGACGGGTACGTCATCCCGCCGCTGTTCTGGCCGACGGTGGTGCTGCCCGGCATCCTGGTGGGCCTGTCGACGATGTACCCGTTCCTGGAGGCCCGGCACCTCAAGGACCGCAAGAGCCACAACCTGCTCCAGCGGCCCCGCGACGTTCCGGCCCGGACCGCGGTCGGCGCCATGGCCGTCGCCTTCTACGTCGTGCTGACGCTCTCCGGCGCCAACGACGTGATCGCCGACAAGTTCCAGATCAGCCTCAACGCGATGACCTGGGCCGGCCGGATCGGCCTGCTGGTGGTCCCGCCGCTGGCGTACTACGTCACCTACCGGCTCTGCCTGGGTCTGCAGCAGCACGACCGGGAGGTGCTCGCGCACGGCGTGGAGACCGGCATCATCCGGCGCCTGCCGGACGGCCGGTTCGTCGAGGTGCACCAGCCGCTCAGCGCGGCCGACGGGCACGCGGACGGCCACGGCGAGCTGGAGTACGCCGGCTGGGTGGTGCCGAAGAAGATGAACCGGCTCGGGGCTCTCGGCCCGGCGGTCCGGGGCTTCTTCTACCCGATCGAGAAGCCGGTCGAGGCACCGGTCTCGCCGGGCCACCCGCCCGTCGAGGCCCGGCCGGAGCGCGAGGAGATCGGCAGCGGCGAGAGCCGCCGCTGACCCACCGAACGCACCGTTACGTGGCGCCCGCCGGATTTCCGGCGGGCGCGACGTCGTTTCGGCGTCCCCGCCCATCCGGCCAGGAGTCGGACGGCCACGGCGCGACCGGTCGACCCCGCGCGACGGGCGATCGCAGGAATAACCCCGGTGAGCCGGGTATCCGTGCGGTCCAACGTCTCAAGGGGGGGAAGCATGTTGGGTATCAAACGCCTCGGCCTGTTGGCCGCGCTGGTACTGGTCGGCATTGCGCCGGCCGCGGCCGCGCAGGCCGCGGCACAGCCGTCGACGCAGGACACCCAGTATCTGCAGGCGGTGCACCAGGTCAACCTGTTCGAGATCACCGCCGGTGACCTGGCCCAGCAGAAGGGCCAGAACCAGGGGGTCAAGGACCTGGGCGCGATGTTGAAGACCGACCACACCCAGCTGGACCAGACGGTGCAGCAGACCGCGTCCCAGCTCGGGGTGGAACTGCCGAACGAGCCCAGCGCCGATCAGCAGGCCGTCATCGACCAGCTGAACAACGCCAGCGGCGCGGAGTTCGACCGGCTCTGGGTGACCAGCGAGCTGGCCGGTCACGTCCAGGCCATCCAGGCCACCCAGACGGAGATCTCGCAGGGCTCCGAGCAGTCGGTGGTCCAGTTGGCCCAGACCGCCCTGCCGATCCTGCAGGCGCACTATGACGAGCTGGTCCAGCTCGCCAACCAGCTGGGCATCCCGGTCCCGCAGGCCAGCGCCAGCGGCACGCCCAGCCCGGGCGGCACGGGCACCGAGTCGCCGGCTCCGGGCGGCACCGGCACCGAGTCGCCGGCTCCGGGCGGCACGACCGAGTCGCCGGCTCCGGGCGGCGGCACCACCGAGACGCCGGCTCCGACCGAGAGCTGACGTAGCGGCAGCAGACGGCCGGTCCACCCACGTGGTGGACCGGCCGCCGTGCGTCCCGCACCGGCCGGCGGGTCAGTCGGCGCTGGCCAGGCCGATCGCGAACGCCTCCTCCAGGTCGTGCTGGGAGTACGCGCGGAACGCGATGTGCGACTCGGTGTTGAGCACGCCCGGCACCTTGGAGATGCTGCCCGCGATGACCTGGGCGATCTGGTCGAACTCGCGGACCCGGACGATGGCGATGAGGTCGACGTGCCCGGCCACCGAGTAGACCTCGCTCACGCCGGGAAGGTTGGCCAGGTTCTCCGCGACCTCGGGGATCGCGTCGGTGGCGCAGTCGATCAGCACGATCGCGGTGATCACGGCACATTTCTCCGTTCGTCGGCGTCGTCGCCCATGCTAGATGTTTCCGCCCGGGCCTGGAGGCGGGAGCCGTCGGGGCTCAGTCGTGCGCGGCTGCCGGCACGGTGCAGCCGTCCCCGGCCCGGATCACGTCGCACAGCCGCTCGTCCTCGCGTACCGTCGCGCCCGGCCAGACCACCGTGCGCCGCACGTCGCCGTGCACCCGCGCGCCCGCGCCGACCACCGACTCCACGCAGCGGCCGGTCACCGACGCGGACGGGTCGACCACGGCGCCGCCGGCCGCCGCGTGCAGGTTGGCCGCCAGGTAGTCGGCCGGGGTTCCGGTGTCGTAGAAGGTGCCCCGGTAGGCGACGACCTCCAGCGCGCCGGCCGCCTCGGCGGGCCGCCAGACCGCGCGTACCAGGTCGGAGAAGACCACCGGCAGGTCACGGACCAGCCGCCAGGGCAGCAGCGAGAAGCCGGTGAAGCTGTGCCCGGCGAAGGTGCCCGGAGCCGTCGGGTCCGCGGCCGGCTGACCCAGCAGGCGTACCCGGTGCCCGTCCCAGCCGTCGAGCAGGGCTGCCACGTCCGGGCCCGGGGGAGCGGCAGGATCGGCGAGGTACGCGTCGGCGTTACCGACCAGCACCGGCCGACCGTCGATCCAGTCCCGCAGGTTCGCCACCCCGCCGGCGGTGCCCAGCGGTTCGCCGGGCTCGACCGACAGGTGCGCACGGTCGCCGACGTGTGCGACCACCTGGTCGGCGAGGTAGCAGGCGTTCACCGCGACCCGGCCGGGACCGGCCAGGCCGAGCCCGGCCAGCCGGGCCAGCGCCCGGTCCAGCAGCGGCACGTTGCCCACCGGGCAGAGCGCCTTGGGCACCCGTTCGGTCAGCGGGCGCAGCCGGGTGCCCTCGCCAGCGGCGAGCACCACCGCGCACACCTCCGCCCGCCCGTCGCCCGGCAGGCCGTCAGCCGGCGTGCCGGCCGGCCCGCTCATGGCGTGGTGTCGGGTACCGGCGGCGGGAACTGCCCGGCCAGCGGCCCGATGTCGTAGTAGGCGAGCAGCCGGGCCGTCGGCCAGGTCAGCTTGGGCAGATCGTCGAGCGGGTGCCAGGCGGCCTCGAAGACCTCGGCGCCGTCGACCACCAGCTCGGTGTCGGAGGCCGGCACCTCCGTCTCGAAGACCATGTCCACCCAGCCCTTGGCGTGCACGACCGCGTTCGGCACCGCCGGGCGCAGCCGGGACGGGGGCAGCCGGATGCCCGACTCCTCGTACAACTCGCGGGCCGCGCCGACCACCGGGGCCTCGCCCCGGTCCAGCAGACCGGCGGGCAGCGACCAGCCCTTGCCCGGCGGCTGGCGCAGCAGCAGCAGACGGCCCGCGCCCGCCGCCTCGGCGTCACGGACCAGGGTGACCGCGCCGACGATGTACTTCGGCACGGCCAACCGCACCAGGCGGCGGCGCACCGGCAGGGGCAGCCGGTAGAAAGCCTGGTAGAAGATGGCCCGACCGGTGGCGCGGGAGCGGGGGATCATGACTCCAGGCTAGTGGTCACGAATGTCCCTCGGACGCGCTGGGGCACCGCCGGTCACTGCCGATGGTCGACCAGGTCGATGAGCTGGCGTACCACGGTGTCCGGTTCGATCACCCGGTCGAAGACCGCGACGAGCAGGGTCTCCAGGTCGGGGTAGCCCAGCTCCTCGGAGAGGCGCAGCAGCGGCAGGTCACTGGCGAGACCGCGGTTGTGCTGGCGCAGCGCGAGCCCGATGGTGGCACGGCCGAGGCGAACCTTGTCGCTGATGGTGATGCCCGGCTCGGTGTGCTCGGCGAACCACCGGTTGATCTGCATCTGCGCGTGCGGCGACTTGACGAAGCCGAGCCATTCCCGGCGCGGGCCGCGTGGCGCCACGCCCGCCTCGAAGCCGTTGTCCCCGTCGTTCTCGGTGAAGATCTCGACCACGTCGCCCTCGTCCAGCTCTGAGCTCAGCGGCGCGAGCCGGCCGTTGATCCGGGCGGCGAGGCAGTGGTCGCCGCGCTCGCTGCCCAGCTCGTAGGCGAGGTCGACCGGTGTGGCGCCGGCCGGCAGCACCACCTGCCGCCCGTCGGAGAAGACCTGGATCTGCCCCTCGGCGAGGTCGCAGCGCAGCGACTCGAGGAACTGCGCCGGGTCGGCGGCGTCCGGCTCCCAGTCGAGCACCCGGCGCAGCCAGTCGAGCTGCTCGGCGCGGGCCGCCGCGCTGCTGCTGCCGCTGCGGGGGAAGCGGAAGTCGGCGGCGATGCCGTACTCGGCGGAGCGGTGCATCTCCTCCGTGCGGATCAGCACCTCCACCGTGCGGTCCTGCGGGCCGCAGACGCTGGTGTGCAGGGAGCGGTAGAGGTTGTTCTTCGGCGAGGCGATGAAGTCCTTGAAACGGCCCGGGACCGGTCGCCAGGTGCCGTGGATCGCGCCCAGCGCGGCGTAACAGTCGGTGGCCGGGCCGTCGACCACCACGGCGATGCGCGGCAGGTCGAACGGCGCGGTGTGGCCGCCGGCGACCGTGTCCTTCCAGATCGAGTAGAGGTGCCGGGGTCGGGGGCTCACCTCGGCGTCGACCCGGCTGCGCCGCAGCGCGACCCGTGCGCGCGTGACCACCGACTCCAGGTACGCGTCCCAGCCCGGCCGGTCGTGCACGTGCCGGGCCAGCCGGGCGTGCTCGTCGGGCTCCAGGTGCAGCAGCACCACGTCGTCCAGCTCGCGCTTGAGGGTCTGGATGCCCAGCCGGTCGCAGAGCGGGACGAGCACCTCCTGGGTCTTGCGGGCGATCCGTTCCCGCGACGACGCCGAGCGCACGCCGAGGGTGCGCATGTTGTGCAGCCGGTCGGCCAGCTTGATGATCAGCACCCGGACGTCCTTGGCGGCCGCCACGATCATCTTGCGGATCGTCTCCGCCTCGGCGGCCTTGCCGTAGAACGCCTTGTCGAACTTGGTCACCCCGTCGACCAGGTGGGCCACCTCGCCGCCGAAGTCCTCCGAGAGGGCCTGGAGCGTGTAGCGGGTGTCCTCCACCGTGTCGTGCAGCAGCGCCGCCACCAGGGTGGTGGTGTCCATCCCCAGCTCGGCGCAGATCTGCGCCACCGCGAGTGGGTGGGTGATGTACGGCTCGCCGCTCTTGCGGAACTGCCCGCGGTGCATGTTCTCCGCGATGGTGTAGGCCCGGCGCAGCACGGCCGGATCGGTGCCGGCGTGGATGCCCCGATGGGTCCGGACCAGCTGCGTGACCGGATCGGAGTCGGTGGTCGGCCAGGTGAGCAACGACCGCAGCCGGCGGGTCAGCGGTAGCTCACCGGACTGGGTCGGCAGGGCGCCCCCCAGGGCGGCGCCGTGTCCGGCGTCGACGTCCACGAGGGACACCTCCTCACCCCGGCTCCTCGGCCACCGGAACCCGGCGGTCGGGAGCAGGCCCACGAATCGGGCAGGACTGCACTTCTCTAACAGCCTAAGCGAGTCGACGTAGTCCGATCGGTCACTTGGTCATGAGCGTTCGGTCGAGAGTTGGTGGGACGCGCCGTTCTCGGCCTTCGCCAGCAGGTCACGGAACCGGCCCGCACCACCGACCGGCGACGACCAACCGGAGGACATCTCCACCAGCCGGGTCTCCGGGCGCTCCAACCAGGACAGGATGCGCTCGGACTCCTCGGCGGTGGCCGCCGGCACCGGGCCGTGGCCGCCCGGGACCGTCTCGGCGGTGGCCCGGATGGCGTTGAGCGTGGGTCGCGGATGGACGTTCGGCGGGGACACCCCCGCCCCGGCCAGCCGGCCGTGCCGCACCAGGGCCAGCTCCCAGCCGCCACGCGCGGCCGGCCGGGCCGCGGCCAGCTCGACGATGCCGGTCAGCGCGGCCAACCGCTGCATCCGGACGGTGGCGCGCAGCACGGCCGCCAGCCGGGACCGCACCACCGCCGCCTCCTCGTAGCGCTGGCCGTCGGAGAGCACGTCGATCCGGGCCAGCAGCGCGTCCACCACCTGCTGCGGGTCGCTGGCGGTCGCCGTGCGGAACGGGGCCGCGGCGCGGTGGTCGTACTCCTCGGGGGTGATCTTGTGCTCGCAGGGCGCCGGGCAGCGACCCAGCTCGGCCAGCGCGCAGGCCGGCGTGATGGTCCGCAGCGAGAGCCGGTGCGTGCACTGGCGCAGCGGCACGGCGTCGTGGAAGCCCGCGGCGGCCAGCTCCGCGGCCCGCCGGGAGGTGAACGGCCCCAGGTAGGCGGTGTCGGTGGGGGAGAGGTCGCGGACGATCGACAGCCGGGGGTACGGCCCGTCGGTCAGCTTGAGCCAGACCATCCGCTCCGGGTACTTCGACCGCCGGTTGTACGGCGGGGCGTGCGCGGCGATCAGCCGCAGCTCGCGGACCTCCGCCTCCAGGGAGTGCGCGCACTCCACGGCCTCGACCCGCTCGGCCGCGGCCAGCATCTCGGAGATCCGGGCGCGCTTCTCGCCGGCCGTGAAGTAGCTGCGCACCCGGGTGGCGATGTCGCCGGAGGTGCCGACGTAGAGCGGTCGCTCGTCGGCGGCCCGGAAGATGTAGACCCCCGGAACCTTCGGCAGCCCCTCGGCGAGGTGCCGCTTGCGGCGCTGCGTCGGAGTGACCGCGCGGGCGAACTCGATGGCGTCGCCGACCGTGTCCACCCGGTGCCCACCGAGCCGGCCGATCAGGCCGTGCAGCACGTCGACGGTGGCCTTCGCGTCGTCCAGCGCGCGGTGGGTGGGCTGGGTGGCGGTGCGGAAGTAGGCGGCCAGGGTGCCCAGCTTGCGGTTGGGCACCTCGTCGCGGGTCAGCACCCGGCGGGCCAGCGCCGCCGTGTCCAGCACGCGGGGGTTGGGCCACCGGTAGCCGTGCTTGGCGCAGGCGGCCTTGAGGAAGCCCACGTCGTAGGGAGCGTTGTGGGCCACCAGCACCGCGTCGGCGATGAACTCCAGGAAGCTCGGCAGCACCTGCTCGATCGGCGGCGCGGGCAGCAGCATGGCCTGGGTGATGCCGGTCAGCACGGTGATGAACGGCGGAATCGGCTGCCCCGGGTTGACCAGGGTTGCCAGCACGCCGAGCTGCTCGCCGCCGCGCACCTTGACCGCGCCGATCTCGGTGATGCCGCCGCCGTCGGGCGCGCCCCCGGTGGTCTCCAGGTCGACCACCACGAAGGTGGTCGCGTACAGCGGCAGCGCCGGGTCCACCCCACCCACCGCCGGGTCGAGACCGGCCAGTGACTCCTGGACGTACTCCGCCTGTGCCATCGGCGGCACGCTAGCGCCACGGTCCGACACTCCCGTCGCAGCGGTCCCACGAGTCACCATGGGGGCTAGGATGAGAGATCGGCTCACTCACCGGGCGGTGGGCCCGGTCGCGGTGGGAGACTTGCCACATGCCCCTCACCGAGCCGTCCGACGACCACCTCCCGCAGGAGGATCCGGTCGTGTTCGACGGTGCCGCGGGCGACCCGGACGACAACGTAGTCACCGGGACATCGGGCACATCCGACCCGGTGACACCGGGCGACGGGCACGCGGTCGAGCCCGAGCCGACCCTGCCCGAGCCGGTCCGTCAGCGGATCGTGGCAATGACCGCCGCGGTGCTGCCCGGGCTGCCCGCCGACGAGGTGCCGGTGCCGCTGCGCCGGGTGGCCAAGTTCGCCCCGAACCGGCGGGCCCGGCTCGGCGCGCCCGCCATCGCCGCCCAGCTCACCGCCGATCCGCTGTTCCGGCAGCGGGTCACCGCGCGGGTGCTGGCCGACGCCGGAGACCTCGGCGGGGCCGTGGTCGAGGGCACCGCGCCGGCCGCCGCCGACCCGGTCGAGGTGGCCGCACTGGCCTACCTGGCCCGACCGCGCGGCTGGCGGGAGCTGATCGACGCCAGCGGTGCGGCGGTCCGCGCCGAGGCCGACAGCGCGGTCGTCGCCGAGCTGGTCCGCGAGGCCGAGCAGCGGGCCACCCGCGCCGAGCACGACCGGGCGGTCGCCCGGGTCGAGGCGGAGAAGCTCCGCGACGAGCTCGCCCGCGTCCGGGAGGAGCTGGGCCAGCTCCGCGAGGAGTCCCGGCAGTTGGCCCGCACCCTGCGGGAGACCCAGGCCCGCGAACGCAGGGCCACCGAGCTGCTGGCCACCGAACGCGGCCGGGCCGCACGCGCCAGCGCCGACGTGGACGCCGAGCTCCGCCGGGCCCGCGCCCGGCTGGCCGAGGCCGAGGCCGCCGCCGGGGTGGCCCGGGCCAGCGCCAAGGAGGCCCGCTCGGTCGACGACGCCCGGCTCTGGCTGCTGCTGGAGACCATCGGCCAGGCCGCCGTCGGGCTGCGCCGGGAGCTGGCACTGGACCCGGTCGACAAGCTCCCCGCCGATTTCGTCGCCGACGCGTTCGCCGAGCAGCCCGGCACCGCGCCGGCCGGCCCGTCCGCGCGTGCCCGGGACACCGACGACCCGGCCCGCCTCGACCAGCTGCTCGCCCTGCCCCGGGCGCACCTGGTGGTGGACGGCTACAACGTCACCAAGCGCGGCTTCGGCGAGATGTCGCTGGAGCAGCAGCGCAAACGCCTGATCACCGGGCTCGGCGGGATCGCCGCGCAGACCGGCGACGAGGTCACCGTGGTCTTCGACGGCGCCGAGCGGATGCACGGGCTGCCGCCGGCGCCGCGCGGCGTACGGGTGCTCTTCTCCCGCAAGGGGGAGACCGCCGACGAGCTGATCCGGCGGCTGGTCCGGGCCGAGCCGGCGGGCCGTCCGGTCGTCGTGGTCTCCTCCGACCGCGAGGTCGCCGACGGGGTACGCCGGCACGGGGCGTACCCGCTGGGAGCCGACTCGCTGCTGCGGCGCCTCGCCCGTTCCTGACGCCCGCTCGCGTCGGCCGTGATACCCCGATATCGCTGATCTGGAGTCGATCTCTCCCTCAAACGGCCGCTCGGGGCGGTTGTCCGGGTTTCTGTCATACCCGGTGGCTAGCGTCGATGTGACCGACGGTGCTCGGCCGGCGACGACACTGTGCCGGCCGTTCATCGCGAACGGATCAGGAGGCGTGATGCTCATCGACTGCGACGGGTGCGCGAGGCGGGCGGACGGATGTTCCGACTGCCTGGTGGCCGCCCTGTTCGACGAGGATTCCCCGACGGCCGGGCTGGCCGCCGCCGAGATCCAGGCGATCGAGGTGTTCGCCCGGGCCGGCTTCGACGTGGACGTGCTGTCCGCGCCCGCACGCCCGGGGGCCGCCCGCCGGCGCGCCCCGCGCCGCGTGGCCTGACCCCAACACCGCGCCCGGAGCGGGCTTTTCGCGGGCCATAGGATGGGCGGTCACGGCGGGAGGAGCGGCCAGATGAGCGGGGTACGACGCGACGACGGCGCGCCTGCCGGCAACGGTGAGGAAGCCCGCGCAGCGGCGGGTACGGCGGTGTGCCGGTGACCCCGCGCGGCTGGGCGCTGCTGACCCTGGCCGGGTTGACGCTCGCCCTGCTGGTGACGGCCGCGCTGCTCGTCCCGTGGCACCGGCCGCCGGCGCCCCGGGCCGACCAGCTCGCCGCGCTGCGTGACCTGCCCGCCGACCAGGTGGCCCGGGGGCGGGAGTTCCGCGCCGCGTTGCGCCCCGGCGGCTACACGGCGCTCGCCGTGGGCCTGTTGGTCGCCCTCGCGCTCGGGCTGACCCCGCTGGGCAGCCGCCTGGTCGAGCTGGCGGGCCGGCCGTTCGGCGGGCACTGGGCCGCGCAGGCGGTGCTCGGCGGGCTGGCCGTGGTGCTCGTCGCCGACCTGGTCACCCTCCCGTTCGCCGCCTGGCGGCAGAGCGTCCTCACCCGCTACGGGCTGAGCACCAACGGCTGGGGCGGCTGGGCGGTGGACCTGCTCAAGTCGTACGCGGTCAGCGCCGTGATCGGTGCGGTGGCGCTGTTCGGCTTCTACGCGGTCATCCGGCTCGCCCCGCGCTGGTGGTGGGCGTTCGGCGCGGCCGGCGCGGCCCTGCTGGTGGTGCTCCTGTCGTTCGTGCTGCCGGTGCTCGTGGAGCCGGTGTTCAACCGGTTCACCCCGCTGGAGCAGGGGCCGCTGCGCACCGAGCTGATCAGCATGGCCGCCCGCGACGGGGTTCCGGTGCGCGACGTGCTGGTCGCCGACGCCTCCCGCCGGACCAGGGCCGTCAACGCGTACGTCTCCGGTCTCGGGCCGACCCGGCGGGTGGTGGTCTACGACACGCTGCTGCGCGAGGCCACCCCCGCCGAGGTGACCGCCGTGGTGGCACACGAGCTGGGGCACGCGAAGGACCGGGACGTCACGGTCGGCACGTTGACCGGGGCGCTGGGGGCCGCCGCCGCGGTGGTGGCGCTCTACCTGCTCGGCTCGTGGGGGCCGCTGCTGCGGCTGGCCGGTGTCGACTCGGTCGCCCAACCGCGCGCGTTCCCGCTGCTGGTCGCCCTGGTCACGGTGGCCGGGCTGCTCGCCGCGCCGGTGCAGGCGCTGATGTCCCGACGGGTCGAGGCGCGGGCTGACGCGCACGCGCTGGCGCTGACCGGCGACCCGGCGGCCTTCGAGTCGATGCAGCGCCGGCTCGGCTCGATCAACCTCGGCGATCCCGATCCGCCTCGCTGGGAGTACCTCTACTCGGCCACGCATCCGTCCACCGTGGAGCGGATGGCCGCTGCCCGCGCGTACGCCCGGGAGGCCGGCCGATGAGCCGAACACTGCTGATCACCAACGACTTCCCGCCCCGCCCGGGCGGGATCCAGTCCTTCGTGCACAACCTGGCGGTGCGCCAGCCGGCCGGCTCGGTGGTCGTCTATGCGTCGAGCTGGCGGGGGGCGGCGAAGTTCGACGCCGACCAACCGTTCGAGGTGATCCGGGAACGCACCCGGGTGCTGCTGCCCACCCCGCTGATCGCCCGCCGGGCGGCCCGGTTGGCCCGCGAGTACGACTGCGACACGGTGTGGTTCGGGGCGGCCGCCCCGCTCGGCCTGCTCGCCGCCGGTCTGCGCCGGCGGGCCGGGGTGCGCCGGGTGGTGGCCCAGACCCACGGCCACGAGGTCGGTTGGGCGGCGCTGCCGGCCGCCCGGCCGGCGCTGCGGCGCATCGGTCGAGGTGTCGACGTCACCACCTACCTGGGCGAGTACACCCGCACCCGGCTGGCCCGGGTGCTCGACGGGCTGACCGAGCTGCGCCGGCTGGCGCCCGGCGTGGACGTGGACACCTATCACCCGACCGTCGACGGCGAGCACGTCCGGTCGCGGCTGGGGCTGGCCGACCGGCCGGTGGTGGTCTGCGTGTCCCGGCTGGTGCCGCGCAAGGGCCAGGACATGCTGATCCGGGCACTGCCGGAGATCCGTCGCCGGGTGCCCGACGCGGCGCTGCTGATCGTGGGCGGCGGCCCGTACCGGGCGACCCTGGAGAAACTGGCCCGGCAGGCCGGGGTGGAGCGGGACGTGGTCTTCACCGGTTCGGTGCCGGCGGCCGAGTTGCCGGCGCACTACGCGGCCGGCGACGTCTACGCGATGCCCTGCCGCACCCGCAACCGTGGTCTGGACGTGGAAGGGCTCGGCATCGTCTACCTGGAGGCGTCCGCGACCGGTCTGCCGGTGGTGGCCGGCGACTCCGGCGGCGCACCGGACGCGGTCCGCGAGGGGGAGACCGGCTACGTGGTAGGCGGCCGGGACGTCGCCCAGCTCGCCGACCGGGTGGCCCGGCTGCTCGCCGACCGGGATCTGGCCCGCCAGTTGGGCGCGGCCGGTCGGGCGTGGGTGGAGCGGGAGTGGCGCTGGGAGGCGCAGGCGCAGCGGATGGCGGCTCTGCTCGCGGGTTGACCGCCGGCCCGTTCAGCCGCGGGGCTCCGCGCGTCTGGGTGCGTAGCGGGGGACGTACTCCTGGCCGGTGAGCCGTTGGATGGCCGCCATCACCTCGTCGGTGACCGTCCGGATGTCGCGTGGACCGTTGATCCGGCCGGCGACCGGGATCGGCGGGCCGAACCGCAGGGTGACCGGGTGCCGGCGGGGCCACCGCGCGTCGACCGGCAGCACCTCGGCGGTGCCGAGCGCGCCGACCGGGACGATCGGCACCCCGGCGTCGCGGGCCAGCCGGGTCATCCCGGTCCGGCCCCGGTAGAGCCGCCCGTCGGGGGAGCGGGTGCCCTCCGGGTAGATGGCGACCAGGCCGCCGGAGCGCAGCACCGGCACGGCGGCGTCGAGGGCGCTGAGCGCGGCCCGGCCGTTGGCGCGCTCGACGGGGATGGCGCCCATGCCGGCGACGATGCGACGGTTGAGCCAGCCGCCCGGGCCGCGGCCGTTGAAGTACTCGACCTTCGCCCAGAACGTGACGTGCCGTGGTGCCGCGCAGACGAGGAACAGCTCGTCGGCGACCGAGAGGTGGTTGCCGGCGAGGATCGCGCCGCCGTGCCGGGGCAGATGCTCCAGCCCCTCCACGCGGGGCCGCCAGCCCAGCCGCAGCGTCGCGCCGACGGTCAGCCTGGTGAGGTCGTACAGCAGGGGCACGGGCCCTCCGTTTTACGCGGGTGGACGGTTCGGTCGGGGGCGGGGCCGAGGTGGGCGTCCAGGGCGGCGCGCAGCAGGTCGCCGTCGTCGGTGGCGCCGGTGGCCAGCGGCAGGCTGCCCCAGGCCCAGAGTTGGGCGATGCCGTGCAGGTTGGCCCAGAGCGCGCCGGCCAGCACCGGGGTGGGCGCGTCGGTCGGCCGGCGCAGTTGGGCCACCAGGTCGGTCAGGACGGCGAACAGGGGCAGGCTCGTCTCGCGCAGCCGGAGCCGGCCGGTGGCGAGCAGGTCGTGCCGGAACATCAGCTCGAACATGCCGCGGTGTGCGGCGGCGAAGTCCAGGTACGTCCGGCCGAGCGCGGTCAGCCGGGCGCGCGGGTCGGTGCCGGCGTGGCGCATCGTCTCGTCGACCCGGGCGGTGAGGTCGGCGAAGCCTTCCCGGGCGATGGCCGAAAGCAGGTCGACGTGGGTGGGGAAGTAGCGGCGTGGTGCGCCGTGGGAGAGGCCGGCCCGGCGGGCGATCTCCCGCAGCGACACCGCCGACTGGCCCTCGCGCAGCACCAGGTCCACCCCGGCGGCCACCAGCCGCGCCCGGACGCCCCCGTCCTCGCTCATAGACAGTGTCTACCAGGCGGGGTAGACGTTGTCTACGGACAAAGGTCGGTGACAAGCGGCAGCCGGCACCTCACGTCGCCCGCGTAGACGAGGGTGCGGACGCGCCCCGGCGCGGTGTCAGCGGATGAGGGTTAGGATCCGGTCGGCGGGGGCCGGCCGACCGAAGTGCCAGCCCTGGGCGGCGTCACAGCCGATCGCCCGCAGCCGCTCGGCCTGCCCGGCCGTCTCCACACCCTCGGCGGTGACCGTCAGGTCCAGGGCGTGCGCCAGCGAGACCAGCGAGGCGAGGATCCGCTCGTCGGTGCGCCCGACCGCCGGCGACTGCAGCCCGGCCACGAACTCCCCGGCCACCTTCAGCTCGGTCACCGGCAGGTCCCGCAGGTACGCCAGGTTGCTGTAACCGGTGCCGAAGTCATCGATGGCGATCCGCACCCCGAGGTCGGCCAGCACCCGCAGGGCACGCACCGGCTCCTCGGCGGTGTTCATCATCGTGCTCTCGGTGATCTCCAGCTGGAGCCGCTCCGGCGGCAGGCCCGTCTGCGTCAGCAGGGCGCAGACCTCCTGCACCAGCCCCGGCCGGTGCACCTGCCGGACCGCCAGGTTGACGCTCACGAACGGCGCCGCCGCACCGCCGGCGGACCAGGCCTTCGCCTCGCGGCACGCCTCGGCCAGCACCCACCCGCCCAGTTGCACGATGAGACCGGTCTCCTCGGCCAGCCCGATGAAGCTGTCCGGCCGCAGCACCCCCAGCTCCGGGTGCCGCCAGCGGACCAGAGCCTCCACGCCGATCAGCCGCCCGTCGCGCAGTGACGTCAGCGGCTGGTAGTCGAGGTAGAACTCGCCCCGCTCCAACGCCGCCGGGATGGCCGCGGAGAGCGCGTACCGGGCCAGCTCGCGCCGGTTGCGCTCGGCGTCGTAGAGCGCCCAACGCGCCCCGCCGGCCGACTTCGCCCAGTGCAGGGTGCTGTCGGCGGCCCGCATCAGGTCACCGGGGTTGGCACCGGCCACCCGCCGCTCGACGATGCCCAGGCTCGCCGAGACCTGAAGCTCGTGCCCGTCGACCAGCGCCGGTGTCCGCACCGCCTCCAGCGCGGCCTCGGCCACCTTCACCATGTCGTCGGTGCCACCGGTGCTCTCCACCAGGATGACGAACTCGTCCCCGCCCAGCCGGGCGACCAGGTGCTCACCGAGGGCCTCGCACAGCCGCTCGGCCACCGTGGTCAGCAGCCGGTCACCGATCTGGTGCCCCAGGGTGTCGTTGACGACCTTGAACCGGTCCAGGTCGAGGAAGCACACCCCGATCCGCCGCGCGCCCCGGCCCGGCTCGTTCAGCGCGGCGGTGAGCCGCTCGGTGAACAGCGTCCGGTTGGGCAGGCCGGTGAGCGGGTCGTGGGTGGCCTGGTGGCGGAACCGGGCCTCGCTGGCCCGCAGCGCACGCTCGGCGTGCGTCCGGGCCATCATGGCGGCCCGGCGGATCGACTCCTGCTCGTCGAGCGTCCGGTCGCGTAACGCGCGGGCGTAGCCGGTCGCCACGGCGGCCAGCAACCGCGCCATCCGGTCCTCGACGTCCTCGGCCACCAGGCCCAGGTCGCGCACCAGCCGGAGCTGGATGACCTCGACGGTACGGCCCAGCCCTTCCGCGGACGCGATGTGCGCCGCGACCATCTCGGCGCCGACGCGGTGCCCGGCGCGCAGGTCGAACGGCTCGGCGAGCAGCGCACCGGCCAGTTGCCCGGTGAGCCGGTGCAGCAGGCTTTCGAGCTGCGCCTGGGTCATCGGCAGGTAGCTGGTCCCGGAGACCGCCTTGGCCCACGCCCGGGCGAACGTGCCCGGGCAGGAGGTCGCACCGGGCGACTCAGCCACCGAGCCGCCCGACGCCGCCCATGAAGACCGCGCGCTCGGCGTCCTCCGCGCTCTCCGGGGTGTCGGGTCGCCACTCCGGAACCCAGACCACACCCGGGTCGACCAGCTCGAACCCGTCGAAGAGCGCGGTCAGCTCGGCCCGGCTGCGGACCCACAGCGGGTTGTCGGTACGCCGGTAGACCCGTTCCGCCTCGGCCCGCTCGTCCCGGCTGCGCCCGTCGTCACTGGCCTGCGACAGCACCAGGTAGCTGCCGGGGGCCAGCGCGTCGCGCAGGGTCCGCAGCAGCTCCGCCGGTCGGTCCTCATCGGAGACGAAGTGCAGCACGGCCACGACCATCACGGCCACCGGCTGGTCGAAATCGAGCAGGCCGCGCACGGTCGGGTCGGCCAGGATCTTCTCCGGGTGCC
The DNA here is from genome assembly GCF_052601155.1 of Micromonospora yongxingensis. NCBI lineage: Bacteria > Bacillati > Actinomycetota > Actinomycetes > Micromonosporales > Micromonosporaceae > Micromonospora > Micromonospora yongxingensis. The sequence continues at coordinate 69,540 of NZ_JBQXEO010000020.1, read as the reverse complement.
GCAGGTCCTCCTGCACCACCACGGCGCGCTCGTTGCCAGCCAGGATCTCGCGGCTGTGCGCGACCGCCACCGGGTCGACGTCCACATAGACCACCCGCGACTCCGGGTCGATCCGCTGGGCGATCTCGTGCACGTTGCCGACGGTCGGGATCCCCGAGCCGATGTCCAGGAACTGCCGGATCCCGGCCTCGGCGAGGTGGTGCACCGCCCGACGCAGGAACGCCCGGTTGGCCTGGGCCATCAGTGGCGCCTCCGGCACCGCGGCCACCATCGCCTGGGCCGCAGCCCGGTCGGCGGCGAAGTTGTGCGACCCGCCGAGGTAGTAGTCGTACATCCGGGCGACGCTCGGGCGCTCGATGTCGATCGTCTCGGGTGCCCAGTCCGGCCGCTGCATGCGCTCACCCCTAGTCCGCGACGCGGGCACCGTCGCCCGCGCGGGTATTGTGCCCCCGCCGTGCCCGCCAGACCATAGCCTGCCGCCCACCTCGCCGCCGACCTCGGTCGATACGCGACGGTCCGCGCCCGCCCGGAGGCTGGCGCGGACCGTCGGTCGCGCTGTCCCGCTCGGCCAGCGGGCGCAGGTCAGAACTTCGGGGCGTCCGGCGCCTCGAGCAGGCCGAGCCGCAGCGCGGTCATCAGCGCCTGCGCCCGGTTGGCCGCACCGAGCTTCTCGTAGAGCTTGGAGATGTGCGTCTTGGCCGTGGACTCGCTGACGAACAACTGCTTGGCGATGCCCGCCACGCTCATCCCGTCGGCGAGCAGTCGCAGCACCTGACCCTCGCGGGGGGAGAGCTGCGGACCGGACGGGGCGAGCCGGCGCTTCATCGCCTCGGCCAGGTCGGCCGCCGTGAACGCGCTGGGCGAGGAGGCGGCGTGCCGGGCGGCGGCCACCACCTCGTCGGCCGGGGCGGTCTTCGGCACGAACGCGCTCGCGCCGGCCTCCAGAGCGCCGAAGAGCTGGTCGTCGCCCGCGTACATGGTCAGCACCACGATGCCCATCGACGCGCTGGACTTGCGCAGCGCGCGGGTGGCCTCCAGGCCGCTGCCGTCGGGCAGCCGCAGATCCATGATCACCACGTCCGGCTGGAGAGCGCCCGCCTGACGGACCCCCTCCGCCGCCGTGGCGGCCTCACCGACGACCTCGAACTGGCGATCCCGCTCGAAGGCGTGTCGCAGGCCCTTGCGAATCAGGTCATGATCGTCGACAAGGAGGACCTTGGTGCGAGTGGCCGGTGTCGGACTTGTGGTCATCCTCGGGTTACTCCCCTTCTGGTGCTGCGCTACCGCGCACGTTATCGCGCCGGGACGAGGAGCCGAGGACGACCGCCACGGTCGTGCCGCTCGGTTGCCGCGGCCTGATCTCCAACCGGCCCCGGATACGTTCCGCCCTCTCGGCCATGATCGCAAGACCGTACCGCCCGTCGGGGCGCTGGTCAGCCATGCCCTGACCGTCATCCGACACTTCAATCTGCGCGTACGGGGGGTCCACCTCGCACGTGACCCACAGATTCGACGCTCCGGCGTGCTTGCGCGCGTTGGTCACCGCCTCCTGCGCGATGCGCAGCAACTCGGCCTCGGTGGCCGCCGGGAGCCGCGCGGTGGACTCGTCCAGCGACAGGTGCACCCGCAGCCCGCCGGACGCGCCCACGGTGCGCGCGTACTCGGCGATCGCCGCGGCCAGCCCGCCCTGCCGGTCGACCTCGCTGCGCAGCTCGAACAGGCTCAGCCGCAGCTCGGTGATCACCCGGGTCACCTCGCCGCGCAGCGTACGCAGTGCCTCGGCGGTCTCGTCGGCGTCGTCGAAGACGGTGGCCAGGGCGTTGTCGATGCCGTAGCCGACCATCACCAGCTCCTGTGCCACCCCGTCGTGGATCTCCCGGGCCAGCCGCTGCCGCTCCTCGTTCGTGGCCAGCGAGCGGACCTCGTCGAAGAGCAGCGCCGCCTCCAGCCGCAGCGCGGCCGGACGGGTCAGCGCGGTCACCCGGGACACCACCGGCGGCGGGTACGCCTGTGCGACGTCCGCCTCCAGCACCACCAGCCCCACCGTGCGCACGCCGGCGGCCAGCGGGACGATCAGCGCGGAGACGTCGCCACCCCGGTGCGAGCGGGACTGCGAGCGGGTGGCGGTCTGTGCCTGCTGGCTGGCCCACGCGTCGGCGATGGCCGAGTCGGCGTCGAGCGTCGTCTCCCAGTCCACCCGGTCCACGCCGGCCTGGGCGAGCACCACGAGCCGGCCGCCGCCGCTGGCCGACAGCACCGCGCCCCGGTCCGCCCGGGCCACGGTGCGCAGCTCCTCCAGCAGGTGCTCGGAGATGCCACCCGGGTCCAGGGTCGCCCCGGGAAGTTGGCGGGCCACCGTGCGCAGCTGGGTCAGCAGGCGGGTCGCCTCCGCGTACGGCTGGGGCTTGCCCTCACCGCGTACCGCCATCACCCGGTGCAGCGTGCCGGCGGCGTAGAGCCCCAACGCGGCCAGGATCAGCCACTGCGCGCAGACCGCCAGGTAGCCCGGCTGGCCGAGCTGACGCCCGTCGCCGACCTCGGTCAACGCGCCGCTGACCAGCAGGGTGCCGGCGGTGACCGCGAGCAGGGCGGCGCCCTCTCGGAACCGGCGGCGCAGGGCGGTGACGGTCACCGGCACGGCCAGGTACGGCAGCACCGCCGAGGCGCCGAGCCCGTCGACCGTGCCGCCGATCGACGCCACGGCGGCCACCTGGCTCGCGGCCAGCCCCAGCACGAGCACCTCGGCGACCCGGCTCAGCGGGCCGATCAACCGGTGCTGGGGGGCGAGCAGCGCGGGCAGCCCGGCGACCGCCAGGAGCGCGATCCACCAGAGCTGGCTGACGTCGTGGGTGGCGAACAGGGTCAGGACGGCCACCAGCGCCAGCATCACCAGGCGGGCTGCCGCGGCGAGGGGATGCGGGTGCGGTGCGGCGGATGTGGATGCGGGCACGTGACGGATGGTAGTCAGCCCCGGTAGATATCGGCGATCTCCGCCGCGTACGTCTTGTGGACGACCTGGCGCTTGACCTTGAGCGACGGGGTCAGCTCGCCGGTGTCCTCGGTGAAGTCGCGGGGCAGGACCTTGAACACCTTGATCGCCTCGGCCTTGGAGACGGCCTGGTTGGCCGTGTCGATCGCGGACTGGATCTCCTTGCGCAGGCCCTCGTGCTCGCGCAGCTCCTCGACCCGGGTGTCCGGGGGCAGGTCGGCGTTCTCCAGCCACTTGGGCAGCGCCTCCTCGTCGACGGTGACCAGCGCCGCGATGAACGGCTGCCGGTCGCCGACGACGACGCACTGGCTGATCAGCGGATGCGCCCGGACCAGGTCCTCCAGCACGGCCGGGGCGACGTTCTTGCCGCCGGCGGTGACGATCAGCTCCTTCTTGCGGCCGGTGATGCTGAGATAGCCGTCGTTGTCGAGCTGGCCCAGGTCGCCGGTGCAGAGCCAGCCGTCCGGCCTGATCGTCTCGGCGGTCGCCGCCTCGTTGTGCCAGTAGCCCTGGAAGACGAGATCGCCGGCGATCAGGATCTCGCCGTCGTCGTCGATCCGCACGGTCACACCGGGCAGCGGGCGGCCGACGGTGCCGATCCGGGTGGCGGTGGGCAGGTTCGCCGCGGCGGCGGGGGAGGTCTCGGTCAGGCCGTAGCCCTCCAGGATCGTCACCCCGATACCGCGGAAGAAGTGACCCAGCCGGGCGCCGAGCGGCGCGCCGCCGGAGATGGCGTCCCGGCACCGGCCGCCCAGCGCGGCGCGCAGCTTGCGGTAGACCAGCCGGTCGAAGACCGCGTGCTGCGCGCGCAGCGCCAGGCCGGGCCCTCGCGAGGTCTCCAGCGCCTCGCTGTACGCGATGGCGACGTGCTCGGCGCGGGCGAAGATGCCGCCCTTGCCGTCGGCCTCGGCCTTCTGCTTCGCCGCGTTGTAGACCTTCTCGAACACCCGGGGCACGGAGAGCACGAAGGTCGGCTTGAACTCCTGCAGCTCGGCGACCAGGTTCTTGGTGTCCGCACAGTGCGCCATCGTGGCCCGCGCCTGCACCACGCCGATCTGGATGAGCCGGGCGAAGGCGTGCGCCAGCGGCAGGAAGAGCAGGGTGGCCGCGCCGGCGTTGAACAGGTTCGGCAGCACCGGCACCGCGTTGGCGATGTCGGCGTACATGTTGCGGTGCGTCAGCATGCAGCCCTTGGGCCGGCCGGTGGTGCCGCTGGTGTAGATGATGGTGGCCAGGTCGGCGGAGCGGACCGCACTGCGTCGCTGCTCGACCGCGGTCAGCTCGACGGCGGCACCGGCGGTGACCAGCTCGTCGACCCCGCCGAGGTCGATCTGCCAGACCTGGTTGAGTTCGGGCAGCCGGTCCCGGACGCCGGCCACGAGAGCGGCGTGGTCGGCGGTCTCCACCACGACGGCGACCGCGCCGGAGTCGGAGAGGATCCAGGCGGCCTGCTCGGCGCTGGAGGTTTCGTAGATCGGCACGGTGACGGCGCCGGCCGCCCAGATCGCGTAGTCCAGCAGCGTCCACTCGTAGCGGGTCCGGCTCATCAGCGCGACCCGCTCGCCCGGCTGGATGCCGGCGGCGATCAGGCCGCGGGCCACTGCCGCCACCTCGTCGCGGAACTGCAGGCAGGTCACGTCGACCCAGACGGCGCCGGTGCCGTCGGCGGTGGGGGTGGAGCGGGCGAACTGCACGGCGTCCGGCGCGACCTCGGCGTTCTTCCAGACCGGGTCGGTGAGGTTGGCGGCGTCGCCGACGGTGACGATCGGCGGAACGGAGAACTCGCGCACCTGCACTCCCTCGTGCTCGCACTGGCCGGACGGCCGCCACCGTGGGGTGTCGGCTGTGTCGAAACTTACCCGGCCACCAGGTCGGGTGTAGTAGGCAGGCTGCCCGGTGGGGGCGTTGCGGCGCGTGGCGGGGGCGGCGCGGCCCGTGGCCGGTGCCCGCCGGGTAGCCTCCCCCCATGGCGGACACCTCCACCCAGTCGATCATCATCGGCGCCGCACCGGACCGGGTGACGGCGGTCATCTGCGACTTCGCCCGCTACCCCGAGTGGACCGAGGCGGTGCGCCACGCGGAGGTCATCGAGGAGTACGAGGACGGCTACGCCAGCCAGGTGCGCTTCACCATCGACGCCGGGGTGATGGCCGACGAGTACGTGCTCGCCTACGAGTACGCCGAGGACCTGTCCCGGATCGAGTGGCACCTGGTCGCGCCCTCGAAGATGCAGAAGAGCCAGCGCGGTTCGTACGACCTGGTGGGTAACGCGGACGGTGGCACCACGGTGACGTACACCCTGGAGGTCGAGCTGTCCGTGGGAATGCTCGGCATGTTTCGGCGCAAAGCCGAGAAGATGATCATGGACACCGCGTTGAAGCAGCTCAAGCGCCGGGTAGAAGCAGCCGGTGCGGCGCAGTGACGCGTCCCGCGGCACGGTAGAGGAGCCGACCATGGGCGGAACGGATCCGGGTTCGGCCCGGGAAGAGGCGGAGCGGCTGGTCGCCACCCTGCTCGCGGGAGCCCGCATGGCCTCCGCCGGGTCGGCGGCCGGGGCGTGGGGCCCGCTGGGCGGGATGGTGGCCGGTGTCCTCGGTCACAGTGTCACCCCGGGCGGTCGGCCCGGCCCCGGTGGTGGTTTCGCCACCGGTACGCCCGAATGCTGCATCTGCCCGGTCTGCCGTGGCATCGCCGCGTTGCGTGACCCCAGTCCCGAATTCGCCGAACGGCTCGCCACCGGCGCCGGGGACCTCGCGGCGGGCGTCGCCAGCCTGCTCCGCGCGTTCGCCCCGGCCGAGCCGCCCGCCGCCGACCCCGACACGCCCGCCGACCCGACCCGGCCCGCGCCCGCCCCGGCCGCCGGTACAGCGGTCCCGGATCCCACCCCGGCCGGCGCTTCCACCGAAGCCGGCGACGATCACGTGTGGCGCGATGCCACCCGCACCGGGCATGATTCTCAGCCGGCGCCGGAGCGGGACGTCTGGTCGGTCGCCACCCGGACGGCGGACCCACCCGTCCCGGCCGCCGCACCACCCGTCGACGAGGCCGGGCCGGTGTCCGCACCGGCAGCGACCAACCACAGCGCGGTGCCCGCCTCGCGGGTGCCCGACGACACCGGCGCGTACGCGCCGGGCGACGGCGCCTGAGCGCGGAAGCATCCACGACCCGGACCGGCGTGCCGCCGGCGCGCGGGCCGGACAGCACAGCAGAGGGGAGCGGCAGCGGTGACGCTGACCATCGGAGTCGACGTCGGTGGCACGAAGGTGGCCGGCGGTGTCGTGGACGACACCGGCAGGGTCCTCGTGCAGATCCGACGGGACACCCCCGCCGATGACGTCGGCAAGACCCGTGACGTCATCATCGAGGTGGTCGGCGAGCTGGCTGCTGGGCGGACGATCGAGGCGGTCGGTATCGGCGCGGCCGGCTGGATCGACGCCACCCGCTCGACGGTGCTCTTCGCCCCCAACCTCGCCTGGCGCGACGAACCGCTGCGCGAGTACGTCGGCACGGCCGTCGGCCTGCCGGTGATCGTGGAGAACGACGCCAATGTGGCCGCCTGGGCCGAGTTCCGCTACGGTGCCGCCCGGGCCGCCGACGACTCGATGATCATGTTCACCATCGGCACCGGCGTCGGTGGCGGCATCGTCCTCGGCGGCGAGCTGATGCGCGGCGCGCACGGCGTCGCCGCGGAGCTGGGCCACATGCTGGCCGTGCCGGACGGGCACCAGTGCGGCTGCGGGCGGCTGGGCTGCATCGAGCAGTACGCCAGCGGCAGCGCCCTGGTCCGCTTCGCCCGGGCCGGTGCCCGGCAGGAGCCGCACCGGGCCACCGCGCTGCTGGAGCTGGCCGGCGGGGAGGCCGAGGCGATCACCGGCCCGATGGTGACCACCGCCGCGCAGGGCGGCGATCCCGTCTCCGCCGAGGCGTTCGCGCAGATCGGCCGCTGGCTGGGCACGAGCCTCGCCGACATGGCGCAGATCCTCGACCCGCAGACCCTGGTGGTCGGCGGCGGTGTGATCGACGCCGGTGACCTGCTGCTCGGCCCGACCCGCCGCTCGTACCTCGACGCGCTCTCCCAGCGGGGACGGCTGCCGGTGGCCGAGGTGCTCCCGGCGGAGCTGGGCAACAGCGCCGGCGTGATCGGCGCCGCCGACCTGGCCCGACGGATCTGAGGCCGGCGGGGATGGACCAGGCTGCCGGCGTACCGCTGCGCGTCGTCTCGTACAACATCCACAGCCAGCGCGACGACACCGCCGCGCTGGCGGCGGTGGTCCGGGCCGTGTCGCCGGACGTGGTGATCGTGCAGGAGGGACCCCGCCGGTTCCGGTGGCGGCAGAAGTCCGCCTCGCTGGCCGAGTCGTTCGGCCTGGTGGTGGCCGCCGGTGGGCTGCCCGCGCTGGGCAACCTGCTGCTGACCAGCCTGCGGGTGCGGGTGCTCGGCACCCGCTGCCAGCGCTTCCCGCTCACCCCCGGCCGGCACCTGCGCGGCGCCGCGTACGCCGACTGCCGGGTCGGCGGCGCCCGGTTCACCCTCGCCGGCTCGCACCTGTCCACCGACCCGGCCGAGCGTCCCGCGCAGGCCGCCGAGTTCCGGCGTGGGCTGGACGAGGCGAGCAGCCCGGTGGTGGCGGGAGCCGACCTGAACGAGGGCCCGGACGGGCCGGCCTGGGCCAGCGTGGCGCACGGGCTGACCGACGCTGCGGTGGCGGCCGACCGGGCGGACCGGCTCACCTACTCCTGCGCCGACCCGCGCCGCCGCATCGACGCGCTCTTCGTCGACCCGCGCATCACCGTCGTCGACTACGACGTGGTGGACACCCCGCAGACCCGGCGGGCCAGCGACCACTTCCCGGTCCTGGTCGACCTGCTGCTGCCCGCCACCGACTGACCCCCACCGGCCCGACCCGTCGAACCGGCCCGCGCCGGGGCTGGACATCCGGCTCCGTTGTGGAGAGGATTTCGCGGCGACCGGCACGTGTGCCGCACAAAAGGAGATGTCCCGGTGTCCACCTCCACCGACCATGGCCGGCCCGACCCGGAGGCGACCCCGTCCGCGCTGGGCCGCGACGACCGCCCGGTCTCCGACCGGGGCGACACGGTCTGCGTCATCGGGGCCGGGGCCAGCGGCCTCACCGCCATCAAGAACCTGCGCGAGCACGGCTTCGGCGTGGACTGCTACGAGCGGGAGACCGGCATCGGCGGCGCCTGGAACTGGCGGCACGACCGCAGCCCGGTGTACGCCAGCACCCACCTGCTGTCGTCGAAGCCGTTCACCCAGTTCCCCGACTTCCCGATGCCGGACTCCTGGCCGGACTACCCGCACCACAGCCAGCTGCTGTCGTACTTCGAGCGGTACGCCGACCACTTCAACCTGCGTTCGCACATCTGGTTCGGCACCGAGGTGATCCGGGTCGAGCCGGCCGCGGGCGACCGCTGGGACGTGACGACCCGCTCCACCGGCGGGTACGGGCCGGAACGCACCTCGCAGTACGCCGCCGTCGTGGTCGCCAACGGTCACAACTGGTCGCCGAAGCTGCCCCGGTACGAAGGGTTGGAGCAGTTCCGCGGCGAAATCATGCACGCCTCGTCCTACAAGGACCCCGCGCAGCTGCGCGGCAAGCGGGTGCTGGTGGTCGGCGCCGGCAACACCGGCTGCGACATCGCCGTGGAGGCCGCCCAGCAGGCCTCGCGCTGCTGGCACTCCACGCGGCGGGGCTACTGGTACGCGCCGAAGTACGTGCTCGGCCGTCCCGCCGACCAGGTCAACGACGCCCTGCTGGCGATGCGGGTGCCGCTGCGGGTGCGCCAGTGGCTCTACCACTGGACGCTGCGGCTGACCGTCGGCGACCTGACCCGTTTCGGCCTGCCCAAGCCCGACCACCGGGTGTACGAGACGCACCCGATCGCGAACAGCCAGCTCGTCTACTACGTGGGCCACGGCGCGATCGGCCCGGTGCCGGACGTGGCCCGGTTCCACCCGTACGCGGTGGAGCTGGCCGACGGCCGTGAGATCGATCCCGAGCTGGTCATCTTCGCCACCGGCTATCTGCCGCGCTTCGAGTTCCTCGACGCGTCGGTGTTCGGTGACAGTGCCGGCGTGGGCCGGCCCACGTTGTGGCTCAACGCGTTCACGCCGGGGCATCCGACGCTGGCGGTGGCCGGGCTGGTCCAACCGGACTCCGGGCTGTTCACCCTGTCGCACTGGCAGACGGTGCTCTTCGCCCGGCTGCTGTTGGCCCGTCGGGACCGGCCGGAGCGTGCCGCGGCGTTCGCGCAGAAGGTGCGGGACCGGGCCGGGGAGCGCTACTCGGCGCACGTCAAGGACAGCAGCCGGCACTGGTTCGAGGTCGGTCACGCCGACTACCTCCGCGCCGTCGAGCGTGCCCTGCACGACCTGGAGGGCAAGTGAGCGCGAGGAGTGAACTTGCGAGCCCCGCAGTCGCGAACGAGAGGTCGACCCGATGAGTGAGCTGCGGATCATGCGGGGTCGGGAGTGGTCCCGGCCGGTCCGGCCGGCCCGGCGTGAGGTGCTCAGCGCCACTCCTGAGCTGGAGGAGGGGCGGCCGCCGCTGCTCTTCGTCCCCGGGTTCGGCCACGGCGCGTGGGCGTTCGCCGAGCACTGGCTGGGGCACGCGGCGTCGCGGGGGTTCCCGGCGTACGCGATGAGCCTGCGCGGGCACGGCGCGAGCGAGGCCGCGCCGGAGGCGACGCTGCGCGCGTACGCCCACGATGTGGTCCAGGTGGCCGCGGGCCTGCCGCGCCAGGCGGTGCTGGTGGGGCACGGCGCCGGGGCGCTGGTGGTGGCGCACGCGCTGGCCCGCTACCCGGCGCGGGGCGCGGTGCTGGTGGCGCCGGTGTTCGGCGGCTGGGGAGTGCTGGGTGCGGCGCTGCGCCGCAACCCGTCCGGCACGCTGCCGGCCGTGTTCGGCGGCCCGTTGCGGCTCAGTCGTGGCCAGCTCTTCAGCCGCGAGTTGCCCGACGAGGAGGCCCGGCGGCACGTCGCCCGGCTCGGTCGGGCCGGCCGGCGGGCGCAGTGGGCGCTGCTGGGCGCGCCGGACGCCGAGCCCGCCGTGGGTGCGCCGCCGGTGCTCGTGTTGGGCAGCCCGGATGACCGGGTGGTGCCGACGTCGGCGTTGAACGGGGTGGCCCGGCGGTACGGGTCGGCGCCGTTGCTCTTCCCCGGCATGGGGCATGACCTGATGCTGGACGCGCGCTGGGCGGAGCCGATCGACGCGATTCTGGACTGGTTGGAGAAGGAGCCCGCGACGCGCTGAGCGCCCGGCGCCCGCCGGTCAGCCGCCGGCGTGGTGGGTGGCGGGGGTGGCCCGGCTCGCCGGGTGTGGCACCCGGGCGGTGTCGTCGGTGCTGGTCAGGCGGCCGACCAGCGCGCCCGTCTCGTCGAGCGCGCTGAGGTAGGAGCCGGCCCAGGCCCGGATGTCGTGCTGGTGCAGGTAGGCGCGCATGGCGCGCATCCGCTCGGTGACGTCGGCCGGGCTGGCCCGCAGCGCCGTGCGCAACCCCTGCTTGAGCCCTTCCAGGTCGTGCGGGTTGACCAGGTACGCCTGGGACAGTTCGGCGGCGGTGCCGGCGAACTCGCTGAGCAGCAGTGCGCCGGAGTCGTCGACCCGGGCGGCGACGTACTCCTTGGCGACGAGGTTCATCCCGTCGCGCAGCGGGGTCACCGCCATCACGTCGGCGACCCGGTAGAGGGCGGCCAGTTCGGCCCGGTCGAAGGGCTGGGTGAGGTAGTGGATGGCCGGTTCCCCGACCCGGCCGAACTCGCCGTTGATCCGGCCGACCTCGCGCTCGATCCGTTCCCGCAGGATCTGGTACTGGCCGACGCGCTCCCGGCTCGGCATGGCCACCTGCACCAGCACCGTGTCGCGGACCTTGACGTCGCCGTTGGCGAGCAGCTCGCTGTACGCCTTGAGCCGCTGCTCGATGCCCTTGGTGTAGTCCATCCGGTCGACGCTGAGGATGACCTGCCGGGGGTCGCCGAGGTCCTGCCGCAGCCGGCGGGCACGGGCCGCCACGTCGGGGCGGGCGGCGAGCGCGGCCATCTCGGCGGTGTCGATGGAGACGGGGAACGCGCCGATGCGCACCACCCGGTCGTCGATGCCGATCCGCCGGTCGGTGGCCGGCAGCTCCAGCACCCGGGTCACCAGTTGGGCGAAGTTGTGCGCCGCCTGGGCGCGCTGGAAGCCCACCAGGTCGGCGCCGAGCATGCCGCGCAGCAGTTCGGCCCGGCGGGGCAACTGCATGAACAGCTCCGGTGGTGGGAACGGCACGTGCAGGAAGAACCCGATGCGCAGGTCCGGTCGGAGGTCACGGAGCAGGCCGGGGACCAGTTGCAGGTGGTAGTCCTGCACCCAGACCACACCGCCCGGCTCGGCCGCCTCGGCGGTGGCCTCGGCGAAGCGCTGGTTGACCCGCTGGTACGCCTCCCACCAGCGTCGGTGGTGCTGCGGCTGCTCGACGGCGTCGTGGTAGAGCGGCCAGAGGGTGGCGTTGGCGAACCCCTCGTAGTGGTCACGCAGGTCCTCGCGGCTGAGCGCGACGCTGTGCATCCGGACGCCGTCCACGTCCGGCAGGGCGGGGGCCGGCCCGGTGCCGCCGGCCCAGCCGACCCACGTCGCCGGTGTGTGCCGCAGCAGGGGGTGCAGTGCGCTGACCAGCCCTCCTGGGCTGCGCCGCCATTCGCAGGCCCCGTCGGGCGCCACGCTGTCGTCGATGGGAAGGCGGTTGGCCACCACCACGAGGGAACTCTGTCGCATCTCGGGCATTCCGATCAGCAGAGGACTGACCGCCACGAAGATGGGAAAGCCGGTCAGTCAGCGAGGGAAGTGACGTACGGCGGTATTCCTACTGACAGTAAGTTACACCACTGTTACGCCCCGGGCGGGGCGTCGTCGTCCCGGGATGCGGTCGGCGGAACGCCCCGACGTCAGACGACCGCGCCGTTGTCCGGGTCGTCGTCGTCCTCGTCGCCGGGGCGCAGCCGCCAGATCAGCGTGACGAAACCGGCCAGGATGCCGGTGAACCCGAACAGGGTGACCGCCGAGCGGTCCACCGGGAGCAGCGACGGGAACAGGAACAGCACGAACCCGAGGACCACCGCGAGCGTGCCGACCACCGCGTACTTGGAGACCCTGGGCAGCGGCGGCGGTGGCGGTGGGTGGTAACCCTCGTCCTCGTCCTCGTCGTCGTCGGGCAGGTCGGCGCCGAAGGTGTCCAGCCCGTCCAGCAGTGACGGCTCGTCCGGCCGGGTGCCACGCCCGACGGAGATGCCGGAGATGTCGGTGGCGGACGGTAGCCGGCGGACGTCGGTGGCGGTCGGGCCGGCCTCGTCGGCGCCGGTGCGGCCCAGCGGACCGGTGGCGGGCTCGTCCCGGTCGTCCACGTCCTCCGCGGCCGGCCACGGGTGCTCACCGACGGTCGAGGTGCTGTGGAAACCGGCCACGATCCGCGCCCACTCGGCGTCGATGTCCGGCTCGTCGCGGGCCGGCGGTTGCTCGGGGGCCGTCTCGTCGGCGAGCTGGGTCAGGTAGTCCCGCGCGGTGGTCAGGTGCGAGCGGTCGACGTAGAGCCGGTCGACCGGCCGGGCCGGGACGGTGGTGGTGCGGGTGACCGGGTTGAGGTCGGCGGAGGGTTGGAGGTAGGCGGCGATCCCGCCGGCGGCCAGCACGTCCAGCAGGTGCTCGCCGACGCGCGGATCGACGTCGCCGACGACGGCGTACTCGCTCGCGTCGAGCCCGTTGTCCCGCCGTCCCCGGCGGGCCCCACCCGCTGACACCCGGACATCCTCCTCAACGCGCCTTCGGCGCGGCCGCCCCTGCCCCCTCGGCGTCCGTCCGCACGCCGTGCTCTGAATCGTGACACGTCGGGGGCCGGTTCCGGGAGTGCGTTGTGTCGCGTCTTCCAAAGTCAGAGCCCTGCCGCTGGTCGCGGCGGAGGCTCTTTGTCCGTTCTTGCGAGGGGCGCGGCAGGGGACCGGCCGGCCGCCGCCCCGGCGGTACGTGGGTATCTCGGGCCGAGCGCCTCCGAAAGCCGGCCCGAGGATGTCCGAAGCCGGCCCGAGCGTCCGTTGTGGTGGGGCTCCGCGCTTCGTAGGCTCGTCGCGACGGCGGCCCCGCCCGGCGGAGCGCGGGCGCGGGCGCCGTCGTCACCACGCCACGGGAAGGACGCCGGTGCTGTACTGGCTGTTGAAGTACGTCATCCTCGGTCCGCTGCTCAAGCTGATCTTCCGGCCACAGGTGGAGGGCCTGCACCACATACCGGCGAGCGGGCCGGTGATCCTGGCCAGCAACCACCTCTCCTTCTCCGACTCGATCTTCACGCCGCTGATCACCCCCCGAAAGGTCACCTTCGTGGCCAAGGCCGAGTACTTCACCGGCAAGGGGATCAAGGGCTGGCTGACCAGGATGTTCTTCGTCGGCACGGGCACCATCCCGGTGGACCGCTCCGGCGGCCGGGCGGCCCGCGCCGCACTGGACACCCAGCTGCAGGTGCTGCGTGCCGGGGGAGTGGCCGGCATCTACCCGGAGGGGACCCGGTCCCCGGACGGGCGGCTCTACCGGGGCAAGACCGGTGTGGCCCGGCTCGCCCTGGAGAGCGGCGCGCGGGTGGTGCCCGTGGTGATGCTCAACGCCGACGAGATCCAGCCGCCGGGCAAGCTGATCCCCAAGGTCGCCCGCGTGAAGATCCGCTTCGGCGCTCCGCTGGACTTCTCCCGCTATGCCGGGCTGGCCGGCGACCGGTTCGTCGAACGTGCCGTCACCGACGAGATCATGTACGAGCTGATGGAACTCTCCGGCCGCGAGTACGTCGACATCTACGCGCAGAAGCTCAAGGAGCGCGTCCCCGCGCCGGTGGCCGCCTGACCCCTGGGTGACCGGAGGCGTCGCGGCTAGGTCGCGACGACGTCGGCGACGACGCAGGCGATGTTGTCCGGTGCCCCCTCGGCGTACGCGAGTGAGATCAGCCGCTGCACGGTCTGCTCGGGATCACCCGCCCTGGTCAGGGCCGTGCGCAGCGCCGCGCGGTCCACCACGGCGGACAGACCGTCGGAGCACAGCAGGTAGCGGTCGCCGGCCAGGGCGGTGCGCAGTGCCAGGTCCGCCTCGACATGGTCCCCGCCGGCTCCCAGTGCCCGCACCAGCAGGGCACGCTGGGGATGCGCCGCGGCCTCGTCCCGGCTGAGCTTGCCCTGGTCGACCTGTGACTGCACCCAGGTGTGGTCCTGGGTGAGCTGGAACAGCTCACCGCCGCGCAGCAGATACGCCCGGGTGTCGCCGACGTGCACCAGGGCCAGTTGGGAGCCGCGGCGCAGCATCGCGGTCAGGGTGGTGAACGGCTGGTGGTCGTCGGTCGCCGCCCTGAACACGGTCCGATCGGCCTCGGTGACCGCATCGGCCAGCCTGGTGAGCAGTTCGGCAGCCGGCACGTCGACCAGCTCCAGCGGCTTGAGGGCGTCGATGGCCGCGCTGCTGGCGGCGGCACCCCCGGGCCCGCGTGCGCCGTCGGCGACCGCCAGCAGGACATCGCTGGCGTAGGTGGCGTCCTCGTTGCTGTCGCGCCCGGTCCCGGTGCTACAGCCTGCGGCGTGGCGGATGCCGAGGGTGGGATTGGCGTCGGACATGGTGGTTCCCCTTCCGGACAGGTGCTCGACGAGGAAGGTGGTGAGCCGTCCGCGGGCCGCCGTGTCGGTCACGATCCGCTGCCAGTACGCGTGGATCGCCTCGGCCGCCGCGGCGGGTTCCAGGCCGCAGACGACGCGGATCTCCGCCAGCGGCATGCCGATGCGACGAAGCTGGGCGATCAGCCGGGCCCGGTCCAGCTGGTCCGGCTCGTAGAGCCGGTAACCGGAATCCGGGTCGACCGCGGCCGGCGGCAGCAGTCCGAGCTCGTCGTACAGGCGCAACGCCTTCGGCGTCAGCCGCGCCGCGCGGGCGAACGCACCGATGGTCAGCAGCCCCACGTCGACATCCTCCTCGTACCGGTCACGGCGACCGGTACGAACCAGGCTGGAGCTTGCCCAAAGGGAAAGGTCAAGGGGCGTGGACGAACCTGTCCCGGTGCCCGGCCCGCAACGGTCAGGAGGCGAGAGTGGGGGAGGCCGCGGCGGTCGGGAAACCGGCGAGGGTGAGCAGGCCCGGAGCCCCGTTGCGCGCGGCGAACACCCGGACGTCGGCCAGCACGCCCTGGAGGCCGATGCGGTCGCCGGCGCGTTTCAGTTCCGCCGCGGCGAACGCCAGCGCCAGGATCTGGTCGGAGATGTCCGGTATCCGGCCGTAGATCTCGGCTCCGGCCAGGTGCAGCTCGGCGGCCCGCTGGTGGTCGCCGTCGGCGGCGGCCACCGCGGCGGTCACCGTCCGCAGCGCCGCCTCCGACCAGGGCGTACGGTGCCCGACACGGTCGAGCATCGTGCGCACCCGCACCGCCGCCTCCCGGCCCGCGAGGCTCGCCGCGTACGCCGCCGCCGCGATCCACTCCCCGCTGGCCAGGGCCGGCACCGCCGACCAGGAGGCGTCCAGCTCGTCGATCAGCTCTGCCGCTTCCGCCTCGTGGCCCTGCAACGCCCGGCACAGCGCGGCCATGCCGAGCATCGTCCAGTGCAACCGGTGGAACCCGCTGCTGCGCGCCGTGTGCAGCGCCGCGGCGACGTCGTCGTGGTGCCCGGGACCGGCCGGTCGCCCGGCGGCGGCGTTCCCGGCCGGCGGGACCGGGTGGCCGCGCAACACCAGCAGGCAGGAGCGAAGGCCCCGCACCTGCATGTCCCAACTGCCGGTCGGGGTGTCCACGAACGCCTCCGCCGCGGCGAGCAGCCGGCCGAAGTCGCCCTCGAACCAGGCCCGCATCGCCTCGGCGGAGTAGCTGGTGGTCAGGGTCTGCCCGCTGGCGGTGCGGGCCGGCGCGGCCGAGAGCAGGGCGTCGGAGCGCAGCCAGTCGCCCTCCTCCCGGATCGCCCACGCGAGGTTCTGCGTCGCCCGGGGCAGCGCCAGCAGTTGACCGGTGCGGCTGAACTCGACGATCGCGTGCAGCTCGTCCAGGCCCACCCGGTCGCCCGACTGGTAGCGGGCGGTGGCCGCGGTGATCCGGGCGTTGGTGCGCGTCTCGGTCAGACCCAGCCGCTCGGCGATCTCCGCCGCGGTGTCCGCCGCCGCCACGGCCGGGTCCCCCTCGTAGTTGAGCATGTGCAGGCGGCCCAGCTCGGCGTACGCGTCCGCCTTCTGAGGGGTGTCCGGCAGCGGCTCGAACAACTGCACCGCGCGGTCCAGGCAGGCCAACGCGTCGCGCCGGTCGGCGCGCAGCCAGGCGGCCTGGCCCAGCAGCGTCCACGCGCGGGCGGCGCAGGCGTCGTCGCCGTGCGCCAGCAGCCGGTCGGCGAGCGCGTGCACCTGCTCCGGGCCACCGCCGGAGAGGAACTCGTTGCCGTCCCGGTAGAACGAGATCTCGGTGCTCAGCAGCTCCAGCTGGAGCCGGCCCACCGGGTCACTGTCGTCGGCCAGGCCGAGCGCCCGGCCGGCGTGGCTGGCCGCGGCCTCCAGCCCGTGCAGGGCGTACGCCCGGCGGGCCGCCCGGTGCAGCGCCCGCCGCGCCGGCCCGGCGTACCGGCGGACCTGCATGCCAAGCGACCGGGCGATCTCGTGGGCCGCCCAGCGGTGGTGGGCGAGCACCTCGGCCAGGTCGGTGTCGCGGCTGTGGGACAACGCGTCGAGCCAGTCGGCGGCCCGCTCGTGCCGGGCCACCCGCTCGGTGCGCGGCAACCGCTGGTAGCAGACGTCGCGCACCAGCACGTGCCGGAACCGGAACTCCGCCTGCCCGGCCATGGTCGACGCCGCCTGCTCATGCACGAAGTCGCGCTGCTCCAACCGGCGCAGCGAACGCTCGACCGACTCGACCGGCTGCCCGAGAGCGGCGGCCACCGCGCCCGGCCAGAACTGCACCCCGACCACCGAGGCGGCCAGCAGCACGGCGCGGTCCTTGGCATCCAGCAGGTCCACCCGGTTGGCGATCACCGCGTGCACGCTCTCCGGCATGCTCAGCTCAAGCTGCTTGTCCAGCGACCAGCCCCGTCCGGACTGGCGCAGCGCGCCCTGCTCGATCAGCATCCGGACGTACTCGTGGGCGTAGAGCGGGTTGCCGCCGGCCACCTCGATCAGCGGGCTCAGCATGTCGGCGGAGAACGCGGCCTGGCCGAACATGTGCGCGTACAACGCGGCGATGCCGGTGTCGCGCAGCGGCGGCAGGGTGATGGTCACCGAGCCGGTGATGGTGCCGGCCCAGCTCGGGTCCCGGTCGACCAGCTCGGGACGGGCGGTGCAGAGCAGCAGCAGCGGCACCTCGCGGGCCGCCGCGCCGAGCAGCTCCACGAAGCGCAGCATGGCGTCGTCGGCCCAGTGCAGGTCCTCGAAGACCAGCACGGTGGGGCGGCGGGCGGCCAGCGCCAGCAGGAAGCGCCGCCACGCCGACTCCGCCTCCTCGGCGGGCAGCGGTGTGCCGGGCAGCCCGACCAGCGGCCGGAGCGCGTCCACCACCCGGGCCCGCTCACCCGGGCCGATCAGCTCGCCGACGGCCGCGGCCAACCGTTGCGCCGCGCTGCTGGCCGGGTCGGTGTCCAGGATTCCGGCCTCGGACTTGACGATGTCGGCCAGCGCGGCGAACGTGACGTTCTCCCCGAACGGCGGGCAGCGTCCCGTCCGCCAGGTCAGCGGCTCGTCGACCAGCCGACCGGTGTGCCGGTGGAGCTCCCGCAGCAGCCGGCTCTTGCCGATGCCGGCCCGGCCGAAGATGGTCACCACCTGCGGCAGCCGGTCGCGCAGCGACCGGTGCAGGGCGTTGACCAGCATGCCCAGCTCGTGTTCCCGGTCGACCAGGGGCGTGGTGTCCGGCTCCTGGTCGGTGGGCTGGCGGCGCAGCGGGGACAGGGCGAGCCACACCTCGGTCGGCGACGACCGGCCGCGCAGGGTGACCGGCGGCTGCTCCTCGTAGCGGATCGCGTCCTTGGTCAGCGCGTGCGTGGTGCCGCACACCAGCACCCCACCCGGCGGCGCGACCGACTGCATCCGGGAGGCCGTGTTCACCACGTCGCCGGCGACGATCGCCTGCCCGCCGTCGCGGGCGGCGGCCACGTCGACCAGCGCCTCACCGGTGGCGACCCCGACCCGGAACCGCAGCTCGGTGCTGCCGGTCGGTGCGAACCGGGTGAGCACCCGTTGCAGCTCCAGCCCGGCCCGTACGCAGCGCAGCGCGTCGGTCTCGGTGGCGATCGGCGCGCCGAACAGCGCCATCACCGCGTCGCCGATGTACTTCTCCACCACGCCGCCGTACTGCCCGACGACCCGTCGGGCGGCGGAGAAGAAACCGGTCTGCATGCCGCGGACCTGCTCGGGATCGGCCCGCTCGACGTACGGGGTGAAGTCGATCAGGTCGACGAAGAGCACGCTCACCCGGCGGCGGTCCTCCTGGGGGCTGACGGCGGCCGGTCGGTCGGCGCCGGGGCGGGGCGACCCGCACGACGTGCAGAAGGTGACGTCGGAGGCGAGCGGCCGCAGGCAGTGCGGACAGACCGCACCCAACTCGGCGCCGCAGCCACCGCAGAAGCGGTCGCCGTCGGCGGCCGTACGTCCACAGCGCCCACACTGCGCGGCGATGACACCCTCCACTGGCGAACCGGCCGACGCCCACGGCGTCCCGTCAGTGGAAGTATCACCGCCGGCGCGGCTGTCAGGTACCGGGCTGTTGGCTTGTGGACAGTCCACCGAGGGGTTGACGCATTAGATTCAGGCGGCCACATCTCGATCAGCGACCACAGGGGGACAGGCCAATGGTGTACGTCAAGTTGGAGAGCGACTGGACCGACGGCAACGGGGTCAGCCACTCCGCGGGTGAGTCGGTGGACGTCGACGCCGCCACCCTCGCCAGCCTGCAGGCCGAGGGCATCGTCATCGAGCAGTCCCACGGGCCGGGCGGCGACGGCAAGGGCCCGGACAAGTGGGCCGGTCCCGGCAGCTCCGGGGTCTGATTCAGCGCCTGACGCGACGACGAGGCCGGGTCACCCGTAGGTGACCCGGCCTCGTCGTGTCCGTTGCGGGTTGTCGAGCTGGAGGTCAGCGGTCGTTCATGCCGGCGCGCCGGCGCAGCGCGGCCACGTCGGTCACCACGATGCGGCGCCCCTCGGTGCGCAGCCAACCACGACTGGCGAACGAACCGATCGCCTGGTTGACGCTCTGCCGGGAGCCGCCGGCCATCTCGGCGAGCTGACTCTGGTTGAGCTCGATCGTGATCATCGGTGCCTGGCTCTCGCCGGCCAGCCGGACCAGCGTCTTGGCCACGCGACCGGGCAGGTCGAGGAAGACGTGGTCGGCGTTCTGCTCGGTGAGCCGGCGGATCAGCCCGCCCAGCGAGCGCATCACCGCGTCCAGGATGCGGGGGTTGGAGTGCACCAGCTCCATGAACGCCCCCCGGGACAGCGCGAGCGCCGCGCAGTCCTCGATGGCCTCCGCCGAGGCGGACCGGGTGGACGCGTCGAGCAGGGAGACCTCGCCGAGCACGTCCGGCGGACGGATCACCGACAGCACGGCCCGCTCACCGGTCGGTGCGGTGCGGAACACGGCCACCGCGCCGCGACGCAGCACGATCAGCGACTCGCCGGGGTCGTTCTCCACGAAGAGCAACTGCCCCTTGCGGTAGGTGCGCGGGACGGCGGCGGCGATGACCCGTTGCCGCACCTCGGGCTCCAGCCCCGCGAACATCTCGACACCCGTGAGCGCGTCACCCGGCTCCGGCAGGCGAACCTCCACGGCCCAACCCCTCCCCGGTCAAGGACCACAACTCGCTCACCGGGCGAACCTGCTGGCCCTGACAAGGTGAACTGACACCGGTTCGGCGTCCGGTAGCGGTACACATCAGATCATGACGGTCCGGTCGCTTGCTGTACACCCCTCGAAGCACTTCCGTGACCGTCGCGAGCTGCGGCGTACCGCTTTGCAGGGGTGCGGTTCCGCGTCGGCGGCACGGGTCCCGCTGGCCCGGGCCGCGCCGACCGCCGGCCCCGCCGAGCGCCGCCGCGGGGTGGTGGGCGAGGATGGCTGGAATGGTCTACCGCTACTTCTACGACTGCGAGTTCATCGAGGACGGCCAGGTCGTCGACCTCGTCTCGATCGGTGTCGTCGACGAGTACGGCCGCGAGTTCTACGCCGTCTCCACCGAGTTCGACAACTCCCGCGCCGTGCCCTGGGTCCGGCGCAACGTGCTGGACAAGCTGCCGTCGCCGGCCGACCGGGCGTGGCGTTCGCGGGAACGCATCCGTGACGACCTGTACGACTTCCTGGTCGAACCGGTCCGGGACCGGCCGGGGGAGCAGCTGGAGCTGTGGGCCTGGTACGCCGCGTACGACCACGTGGTGCTCGCCCAGCTCTGGGGTGCGATGCCGGCGCTGCCCCGGGAGATCCCGCGGTTCACCAAGGAGTTGCGGCAGCTCTGGGACGACCGTGGCCGGCCGACCCTGCCGGACGCGGACGCGGCCCGGCACGACGCACTGGTCGACGCCCGGCACAACCTGGCCCGCTGGCGGGCGATGACGGCCCGCTGAGCGGCGGCGCCCGTGTCGGCCGTTCCGCTGGAGGTTTGACCGGTTCTGTCCCGGGCATCGGTTCGACGAGTCGATCCGAGGGAGACTGCCATGAGCAACGAGCCGACCACCGCGGCCGAGGCCCGTGCCCGGGTCACCGAGCTGGCCCGCGCCGCGCGGATCTGCATGCTCACCACGATCGCCCTGGACGGGCGGCAGGTGAGCCGGCCGATGGGGCTCCAGGAGGCCGAGTTCGACGGCGACCTGTGGTTCTTCGCCTACGACGACTCGGCGAAGGTCCGCCAGATCCGGGTGAACCCGGAGGTCAACGTCGCCTTCTCCGACCAGAGGCACAACTCCTGGGTGTCGATCTCGGGCACGGCCAACGAGGGGTTCGACCGGTCCCGAGCCGAGCAGTTGTGGAGCCCGGTGCTCAAGGTGTGGTTCCCGGACGGGCTGGACACCCCCGGCCTCACGATGATCAAGGTGCACGCCAGCTCCGCCGAGTACTGGGACTCGCCCAGCAGCACCGTGGTCAACCTGCTCGGCTTCGCCCGGGCGGCGGTCACCGGCCAGCCGCCGAAACCCGGCGAGAACCACGAGGTGACCTACTGACCGCGACCGGTGGCGGGTCGCTCCGGGGCGCGCTGTCGCCGCACAGGCAGGCCGACTACAGTGCGCAGTGACGGCCCGCCCCGGGCCGGCAACGGCGCCGAGGTCTGACCTGACACATATCCTGGGGCATATCGGGCTTTACCTGATGCTCCAGGAGGATGAGCGGATCATGCGTATCGGCGTGCTCACCGGCGGCGGCGACTGCCCCGGTCTCAACGCGGTCATCCGGGCGGTGGTCCGCAAGGGCGTCGCCACCTACGGTCACGAGTTCGTGGGCTTCCAGGACGGTTGGAAGGGCCCGCTGGAGGGTCTGTCCCGGCCCCTGGGTATCGCCGACGTCCGCGGCATCCTGCCCCGCGGTGGCACCATCCTCGGCTCGTCCCGGACCAACCCGTTCAAGATCGAGAACGGCGTCGAGCGGATCAAGGACAACCTCGCCTCGCAGGGCGTGGACGCGCTCATCGCCATCGGCGGCGAGGACACCCTCGGCGTGGCCACCAAGCTCTACGAGCTGGGCGTGCACGTGGTCGGCGTCCCGAAGACGATCGACAACGACCTGGGCGCCACCGACTACACCTTCGGCTTCGACACCGCGGTCAACATCGCGATGGAGGCCATCGACCGGCTGCACACGACTGCGGAGAGCCACCACCGCACCCTGGTCGTCGAGGTGATGGGCCGGCACGCCGGCTGGATCGCCCTGCACGCCGGCCTGGCCGGTGGCGCCAACGTGATCCTGCTGCCCGAGCGTCAGTTCGACGTCGACCAGGTGGCCGGCTACGTCGAGAAGCGCTTCCAGCACCAGTACGCCCCGATCGTGGTGGTCGCCGAGGGCGCCCAGCCGCTCGACGGCCAGATGGTGCTCGCCAACCAGGAGCTGGACTCGTTCGGTCACGTCCGCCTCGGCGGCATCGGCCAGTGGTTGGCCGAGCAGCTGGAGGCCAAGACCGGCAAGGAGGCCCGCACCGTGGTGCTGGGTCACATCCAGCGCGGTGGCACCCCGACGGCCTTCGACCGGGTGCTCGCCACCCGGCTCGGCCTGCAGGCCATCGACGCCGTCAACGAGGGCGACTGGGGCAAGATGGTCGCGATGCAGAGCACCGACATCGTTCGGGTGCCGCTGGCCGAGGCCACCCGCGAGCTGAAGACCGTCCCGCTGGAGCGGTACGCCGAGGCCGAGGTCTTCTTCGGCAGCTGATCGACGGTCGGCGGCGCGGCGGGCCTGCGGGTCCGCCGCGCCGCGACCCGATGCGAGGGGGGTACGGCCGAGATGTCAGCCGGGGTGCACACGGTCGCGGTGATCGGCGCGGGCAAGATCGGTGAGCTGATGCTCTCCGGGCTGCTGCGCTCGGGATGGCCGGTGGACCGGCTGCTGGCCACCGCCCGCCGACCGGCCCGCGCCGAGGAGCTGACCGCCCGCTACGGCATCCGGGTGGTCGACAACGCGGCCGCCGTGGACGAGGCGGCGGTGCTCGCCATCTCGGTGAAGCCGCAGGACGCGGCGACGCTGCTCGACGAGATCGGCCCCAAGGTGCCCGCCGACAAGCTGGTCATCTCGCTCTGCGCCGGGCTTCCCACCAGCTTCTTCAGTCGCCGGCTGCCCGAGGGCACCCCGGTGGTGCGGGTGATGACCAACACCCCGGCGCTGGTCGACGAGGCGATGACGGCGATCTCGGCGGGCGCGTACGCCACCGGGGCGCACCTGGCGCTGGCCGAGGAGATGTTCAAGCCCCTCGGCCAGACGATCCGGGTGCCCGAGTCGCAGCAGGACGCGGTCACCGCGCTCTCCGGCTCCGGCCCGGCCTACTTCTACCTGCTGGTCGAGGCCATGATCGACGCCGGGATCCTGCTGGGGCTGCCCCGGCAGGTCGCGCACGAGCTGATCGTGCAGACCGCGATCGGCTCCGCGGTGATGCTGCGTGACTCCGGCGAGCACCCCGTCAAGCTGCGCGAGGCCGTCACCTCGCCGGCCGGCACCACCATCTCCGCCATCCGTGAGCTGGAGAAGCACGGCGTACGGGCGGCGCTGCTCGCGGCGCTGGAGGCCGCCCGGGACCGCGCCCGGGAGTTGGCCGCCCAGGCCGACTGAGGCGGTCGCGGGCCGCGGGGTCCTGTGCCGCCCGACGGGTGCCGCATACTGGCCGGGTGTTCACACTCGCCCAGGCCCGGCACCTCGTGGCCACCCTGCAGCCGCGTGTCGACGAGTTGATCCGGCTCCGGGCCGACCTGGCCGAGCTGCGCGTCGACCTGGCCGACCACGGCGTCAGCGCGCTCGGCGGGTTGGCCGAGGTGAAGGGTCTGGAGGCCCGGCTGCACGCCGTCGTCGACGAGCTGCACCAGCACGACATCCAGGTCAAGGGCATCGCGCCGGTGCTGCTCGACTTTCCCGGCGAGCGGGCCGGCCGCGCCGTGCTCTGGTGCTGGCTGGAGGGGGACTCCGACGTGCGCTGGTACCACCGGGCCGAGTGCGGCTTCGCCGGCCGCCGCCCGGTCTGACGCCGCTGCCGGCGCGGACCGCCGGGCAGGAGTCCACGATCCACTCGGGATGCCGGAAACCGGGGCATCGCGGCGAGCCGAACACCACGACATCCTTGAACCGAGGTGATCAGGTCGCTTCGGCCACCGCGAACACCACCACGTTGTCCCGGTAGTGCCCGCTCCGCCGGTCGAAGTCACCCCCGCAGGTGACCAGGCGCAGCTCCGCACCGGGCGTCGGCCCGTAGACCGCCGCCGTGGGGAAGCGGTCCTTGCGGACCCGCAGCGACCCGGTCACCCGGAACGACAGCCGCCGCGCGCCGCGCCACACCTCCACCCGATCACCCGGGCGCAGCTCACCGAGCCGGGCGAACACCGCCGGGCCGCGCCGCGAGTCCAGGTGCCCGGCAAGCACCGCCGGACCGGTGTCGCCGGGGGCCGGGCCACCGCCGTACCAGCCGGCAACGCCGAAGTCGTCCGGCGGGACCAGCGCACCCGCGCCGTCCAGGCCCAGCACGCTGAGCGGGGAGTCGACGCCGATGCGCGGCACGCGTACCCGGGTGGGTGGACCCTGCGGCGCGGGCGCGACGGCCACCGACGGGCAGCCGTCGGTGCAGCCGGGGTGCCAGCTCGCCACCGGCGGCGGGTTGCCGGTGCCGGCCAGCCCGACCCCGGTGCCGGCGGCCAGGCAGACCGCCGCGCCGGCCGCGACGAGCGCGGCCAGCGGCACCCGGCGGTCGCGGTGCCGCCGGATCGACAGGTCCGGCCCTGCGCTCACCAGGTGGTGCGCCGCCGCCGACGCCAGAGCAGCAGGGCGACCGCGCCGGCCGCCACGGTCAACCCGCCGGCCACCAGGGGGTACGCGTCCAGCCCGGTCCCGGCGGTGCCACCGGCGCCGGTGTCCACCCCGCCGGCCGGGACGACAGTGCCGCCCTCGGCGTCGCGCCGCAGCTCGGCGGTGAGCCCGCCCTGCTTGGAGTCGAGCACCAGCAGCGAGTAGACCGCGCCGCCGGTCAGCCGCACCTCGGCGTCGGTGCTCGGGCCGCCCGCGCCGGTCAGCCGCAGACGCCAACTGCCCGGCTCGACCTGCTGGTATTCGGTCGTGGTGGCGAACTGCACTCCGTTGGCGATCGTCGGGCCGTCGGCGGCCGCCACGTCGAGCACCGGGGTCCGCACCGACGCCTGCACCACCCGCACCTTGGCGCGGCCGTCGCTGGGGGCGCTGAGGTCGTCGTTGAGCACCCGAAGGCCGAGGTCGGCGTGCCGGCCGACGCCGGCCACCGTGTAGGCGTCGCCGCTGGTCACGGCCACCTCGGTGGTGAGCACCGGCGGGTCGGTGGCCGGGGCGCCGGCCTCGCGCATCGCCACCGCGTACCGGCCGGGAGGCAACGACAGGTAGTCGGAGACCACGCCGTAATCCACCCCGGGGAAGACCTGCGGCTTCGCGGCGTCCGGCGCGGCCAGGTAGACGTCCACCGCCGGGGTGTCGGGGGAGAGGTGGGCGAGTCGGACGTATCCGACGGTGTCCGCGCCGGTCGCGGCACCGGCCGGCATCGGCGTGCCGGCGGCGGCGAGAGTGGTGCCGAGCAGGAGAGCGCCGGTGTCGGCCAGCAGCCGGCGGGGTGCGGTGCGGAGCGTGTGCATGTCGCCTCCGGAAGCACGTTCGGTGAGCGGTTGGCAACCCAGGGAACAGAGTCTCGTCTACGGGACCGCTATGCAAGTTGTCCCGGGAGATGTCGCCGAATATTTGTCACCGCCCAGGACGGGGTGCCGCACCCGAGCGCGGACGGGCCACCGCCAGCCGTCCAGGTCCCTTATTCTCGGTCGATGCGGGATCGCCGGGTGGCGCTGGCGTGGACGGCCTTCGTCGTCGTCGCGGTGGTGTCCTGTGTGCTCGTGCTGCGGCGCGAGGACCGGCTCTCCGACCTGCACATCTACTACGGCGCACTGTCCGATCTGCACGCCGGCGAGCCGCTGTACGGGTACGTGGCGGAAAACGGCGGACCGTTCACCTACCCGCCGTTCGCCGCCCTCGTGCTGGGGCCGATCACCGCCGTCAGCGAGGGCGTCCTGCAAGGCTTCTGGCTGGTGGCGACGTGCGCGGCGGTCGTCGCCATCGCCGCGTCGGTCGGTGTCGCGCTGACCACCCGGCGCTCCCGCCGGCCGCTCGTCGTGGCGGTCGCGGCCACGGTGCTGATGCTCTCCGCGCCGGTGCAGAGCAACCTGCGATTCGGCCAGGTCAGCATCTTCATCGTGCTGATGGCGCTGCTGGACGGCATGGGCGTCCTCCCACCCCGACTGCGCGGGATGCTGGTCGGTGTCGCCGCGGCGATCAAGCTGACCCCGCTGCTGTTCGTGGTCTACTTCCTCGCCGTCGGGCGCTACCGCGACGCCGGCCGCGCGGCGGCGACGTTCGTGGCCTGCGCGGGGCTCGCCGCGATCGTGCTGCCCGGCGAGAGCTGGACCTACTGGACCGAAGCCGTCCGGCAGACGTCCCGGATCGGCAACCTCGCCTCCCTGGGCAACCAGTCCCTGCACGGGATGCTGCTGCGCGTCGGCGTCGACGAGTCGACGCTCCCCCCGCTCTGGGCCGGCCTGGTCGCGCTGATCTGCGCGGCGGCGCTGCTGCGGGCCCGGCAGTTGACACGGCAGGGCCGTCCCGGGCACGCCGCGGTGCTCGTCGGCTGCGCCACCGTGGCCGCGTCCCCGGTGTCCTGGACCCACCACCAGGTGTGGCCGGTGCTCGCCGCGATGCTGCTGATCGGCGCGTCCGGCGTCACCCGGCGGGCGGCCGGGGCGGCACTGCTCGCCGCCATGGTCGTCTCGTTGGGTGCGGTGCTCAGCCCGATCTCGACGCGGCCGGGCGTGCAGTTCCTCTTCGAGAACGCCCGCGCCGTCGGCGTGTGTCTGCTGTGCCTCGTCGGCTTCGGCGGCGTCGCCGTCGCCGCCCAGCGCACGAGCAGACGACCGGCCGCCGGGCGGGCCTGGCTGCGGGTGGGCGTCACGACCACGGTGGCGGTCGCCTTCTTCGCCGTGCAGCCGCTACCGGCCGGGGCCGACCCCACCTTCAAGGCGTACACCCTCGACGACGTGGTCAACCCGCGATACTTCTTCGTCTGCCGGGGCCCGGCCGAGTGCGCCGCCTACGCCACCGACGCGCCGGTCACCTTCGGCACCCGTGCCGAGAAGACGAAGGTCCGGGTCAACGGTGTGGTCTCCCCGCGGGTGACCCGCCTGGAGTACTACTCGGCCCCGGGCGGCGCGCCCCGGGCCATTCCGCTGCTCGCCGCCTACCCGGGTACGCGGACGTTCTCGTTCCGGTCGGCGACCATGGCCGAGGGACGGCTCGTCGCGTACTCCTCGGACGGCCAGCCGATCGCCAGCTACGACGACGAACTCGCCGCCGCCCTCCGTACGACCACCCGTTAGGCGGTCACTGGAGGGCGGCGGCGGTGTTCAGCGGGTGGCGGCGGCGAGGGCGGCGCGCAGCTTCTCGGCGTCGCCCGGTGCCGGGTGCTCCCAGTCGGTCGGGGAGGCGGAGTAGAGCGTTCCGTACGCCGGGGTGTCCGGCTGGTAGCGCCACCCCTCGGCGAGCGAACCGGCGTCCACCGCGTCGTAGCCGATCCGATCAAGGAAGGCCGTCACCTCGGCCTTCGCGGCGGGGTCGTCGCCGGCGATCGCGAGAGCGCTGCGGTCGGGGGCGCCGGACGGCCGGGGGAGTGCGGCCAGGCCCTTGAAGTAGATGTTGTTGAAGACCTTGACGATCCGGGCCTCCGGCAGGTGCTGCTGGAGCAGTTCGCTGCTGGTGATCTCGCCGGCGTCCAGCTCCGGGAAGTTCCCGTCGCGCTGCGGGTAGTAGTTGTTGGTGTCCATGACTACCTTGCCGACCAGCGGCTCCACGGGCACCGCCCGGTACGCCTTCAACGGAACGCTGACCACCACGA
The DNA here is from genome assembly GCF_052601155.1 of Micromonospora yongxingensis. Lineage (NCBI taxonomy): Bacteria > Bacillati > Actinomycetota > Actinomycetes > Micromonosporales > Micromonosporaceae > Micromonospora > Micromonospora yongxingensis. Next base: position 41,945 of record NZ_JBQXEO010000020.1, on the reverse strand, counting down.
GGTCACCGACCTGGGCCGCGTCCTGTGCCGTGCCGGCGCTGGCGTGCGCGCCCAACTCGTTGACCAGGTCGGTGAGCGTCTCCGGGCCCCGCGAGTTGCTCAGCACCACGTCGTAGCCGGCGGCCACCGCCAGTCGGGCCACGGTGCCGCCGATGTTGCCACTGCCGATCAGTCCCACAGTTGTCATGCTCGTTCCCAACTCCGTCCACCCTCGACGCATTCCCGACCGGCTCGGTGGGTTATTCCGGGTTGCCCGCCGTCGGCCGGCTGCGCAGACTGCCGGGCATGCGCTGTCTCGTCGAGGATCTCGCGACCTTCGCCGTCAGGGCGGGCGCCTGGCTGCGCCGCGAGCCCGTCCTGCACAACGTACTGCTCACGCTGGTCGCCGACCGGCTCTCCGGGGACGTGCCACTCTCCGGTGACGAACGGTTCGTGCGGGTTGTCGACGGCGGCGCCACGGTGGGTGCGGTGGTGTGGACACCGCCGCGGGGGCCGCTGCTCGGTGCGGTGCCGCCGCCCGCGGCGCGGGCGCTGGCCGAGCACTTCGTCCGGGCGGCGCCGCCGCTGGTCGAGGTGCACGGCCCGGTTCCGGCAGTGGCGGAGTTCGCGCAGCGGTACGCCGAACGCGCCGGCCTGATGGCCGTACCCGGAACCGCGCAGCGGATCTTCCAACTGGACGCGGTCCGGCCGCCGACCGGCGTGCCCGGACACGCCCGCCCGGCAACCCTCGCGGACCGGGACCTGCTGGTCGAGTGGGCCGCCGCGTTCCTCGTCGAGACGGCGCCCGGCGGCCCGCCCGTCGACCTGTCCGGGCAGGTGGACGCCCGCCTGCCGCACGGGGACCTGCTCTGGCTCTGGGAGTGTGCCGGCGCTCCCGTCTCGACGGCCTGGCTGAGCCGGCCGGTGGCGGGCGTGGTCCGGGTCAGCGGCGTGTACACACTACCCGAGCAGCGCGGACACGGCTTTGCCAGCGGCTGCGTCGCGCACGTCAGCCAGTACGCGCTGAACGCCGGCGCGACCAGGTGCACCCTCTACACCGACCGAGCGAATCCCACCAGCACCCGCATCTACCAGACCCTCGGCTACCACCCGCTGGCGGAAGCGACCCAGTGGCGCTTCCCCGCGCCCTCCGCTGTGTGATCACCGCGGTTGAGGGCGGTGGGGCCGTCAGGTTGGGGGCAGCACCTTTTCGACGGCGGCGCGCAGGTTGTCGGCGGTGGGTTCGACCGTCGGAGCGAACCGGGCGGCGACCGTGCCGTCCGGGGCGACCAGGAACTTCTCGAAGTTCCACCGGACGTCCCCGGTGTGCCCGTCGGCGTCCGGGGTGTCCACGAGCGCCGCGTAGAGCGGGTGCCGGTCGGGGCCGTTGACGTCGACCTTCTCGGTCAACGGGAAGGCGACCCCGTAGTTGACCTGGCAGAAGTCGCTGATCTCGGCGGCGCTGCCCGGCTCCTGCCCGGCGAACTGGTTGCAGGGCACGCCGAGCACCACCAGGCCCCGGTCGGCGTAGGAGTCCGCGAGAGCCTGCAGGCCGGCGTACTGCGGGGTGAGGCCGCAGCGGGACGCGACGTTGACCACCAGCAGCGCCTTGCCCCGGTAGCGGGCCAGGTCGGCGGGGCCGCCGTTGAGGGCGTCGATCGGGATGTCGAAGACGGTCATGGCCCGAGGCTACGCGTCGCACCCGAGGGGCCGGTGCCGGGCGGGGAGCCGTCGCACTCCACGCACCAGGAGAAATCGAAACATGCACATCTTGACGAAGTGATGACGCCGTGAGTACCGTCTCACCATCTCTTTTGGAAAGTTTCCTAACAGTTCGGGAGACGCCTCATGAAAAGATCGCTCCGCCGGGCCCTCTGGGCCGGTGCCGTGGTCGCCGTGGCCGTCACAGCGGTGCCGATGACCACCGCGTTCGGCGCCGGCACGGTCACCACCACGTTCACCAAGGCACAGGACTGGGGGACCGGTCACGAGACGAGGGTGACCGTCACCAACGGGTCGAGTGCCACGGTCAGCACCTGGCGCATCGAGTTCGACCTGCCGTCGGGCACCACCATCAGCAGCTCCTGGGACGCCGACGTGACCAGCAGCGGCAACCACTACGTCGCGGTCAAGAAGAGCTGGGCCGGCGGGATCGCCCCCGGTGCCTCGTTCAGCTGGGGCTACAACGGCACCGGCGCCTACAAGGCGCCGCTGAACTGCACCATCAACGGCGCGGCATGCGGCGGTGGCACCCCTCCGCCCACCACGCCGCCGCCGACCACTCCGCCGCCCACCACCCCGCCGCCGACCACGCCACCGCCGACCACCCCGCCGCCGACCAACCCTGGTGACAAGAAGGTCGTCGGCTACTTCGCCGAGTGGGGCGTCTACGGCCGCAACTACCACGTCAAGAACATCCAGACCAGCGGCTCGGCCGCCAAGCTGACCCACATCCTGTACGCCTTCGGCAACACCACCGGCGGCCGCTGCGCCATCGGTGACAGCTACGCCGACTACGAGAAGGCGTACACCGCGGCGGACAGCGTCGACGGCGTCGCCGACACGTGGGACCAGCCGCTGCGCGGCAGCTTCAACCAGCTGCGCAAGCTCAAGCAGATGAACCCGCACCTCAAGGTGATCTGGTCCTTCGGCGGTTGGACCTGGTCCGGCGGCTTCACGCAGGCCGCGCAGAACCCGGCCGCCTTCGCCGAGAGCTGCTACAACCTCGTCGAGGACCCGCGCTGGGCGGACGTCTTCGACGGCATCGACGTCGACTGGGAGTACCCCAACGCCTGCGGCCTGACCTGTGACACCAGCGGTCCGAACGCGTTCAAGAACGTGATCAGCGCGCTGCGGTCGAAGTTCGGGTCCAACGCCCTGGTCACCGCCGCGATCACCGCGGACGGCAGCAACGGCGGCAAGATCGACGCCACCGACTACGCCGGTGCCATCGGTAACCTCAACTGGCTGATGCCGATGACCTACGACTACTTCGGCGCGTTCAACGCCCAGGGCCCCACCGCCCCGCACTCACCGCTCACGTCGTACACCGGCATCCCGCAGCAGGGCTTCAACTCCGACGCGGCGATCCAGAAGCTCAAGAGCAAGGGCGTACCGGCCAACAAGCTGCTGCTCGGCATCGGCTTCTACGGCCGGGGCTGGACCGGCGTCACCCAGGCCGCCCCGGGCGGCAGTGCCACCGGTGCGGCGCCGGGCACCTACGAGGCGGGCATCGAGGACTACAAGGTCCTCAAGAACACCTGCCCGGCCACCGGCACGATCGCCGGCACCGCGTACGCCAAGTGCGGCAGCAACTGGTGGAGCTACGACACCCCGTCGACCATCAACGGCAAGATGACGTACGCGAAGAATCAGGGCCTCGGTGGCGCTTTCTTCTGGGAGCTCTCCGGTGACACCAGCAACGGCGAGCTCATCGGCGCCATCAAGGGCGGTCTCGGCTGAGCCGAGGGCCGACGCACCACCCACACGGCGGGGAGGGGCCCGCACCGTCCCTCCCCGCCCGTGACGTAGCGGCCCGGTCGACGCCCAGCGTCGGCCGGGCCGCCGGCGTTGGGCGGGTCGACCCGGATGTGGCAGACTCGCGGCTCGGCAGTTTCGATGTCCCCGTCGACGGAGGTGGCCATGCGCCCGACCCACCGCAGGCTGGCCGTGACCGCCGCCGCGCTGGTGCTCCTGCCGCTCGCCCTGGCCGGTTGCGGGCTCGGCGGTGGCGGCGAGGAGCCGGCCGCCAAGCCCGATCGTGCCCCCGCCGAGGAGGCCGCCACCCGTTCGCGCGAGCGCGTGCAGGCGTACCTCGACGCGATGACCGCCAAGGACGTCGCCGCCGGCCGCAGCCAGCTCTGCGCGCTGCTGCACGACGGGTTCGACCTGAGCGCCACCGGCCCCAACGGCGACTTCGCCGACCACTTCCAGGTGCCCGAGGCGGCCATCACCGACATCCGGTCCGGCCCACGGGGCCAGGAGGTCAGCGTCTCGGTCTCGGTCACCGCCGGCAAGCGCACCGTCACCCGACCGCTGGTGTTCACCGTCACCCGCGACGGCGGCGACTGGTGCATCGCGGGGGAGGCGCCGGGTGGTGCCCCGGCCGCCGGCGCGACGCCGACCGGCGTCGTCCCCTCGCCCGCGTCCTGACCCCGCCCCGGATCTCCCACCGTGCGGAACCGTCCCCCTCGCCGCCCGGGGGTGCCCATGGTCGCCGTACGCTTTCTGTCATGCGCCATGAGTGGCATCAGCTGAGCCATCCCGCCGTGAGCAGCCCGGGCCTGCAGACCAGCCGGCCGACCATCGACTCCGCCGAGGACGCGGCCCTCGGTCTGGACCGCTGGCGGGAGCTGCCCCGCGAGCAGACCCCGCCGTGGTCCGACCCGGCCACCGTCGCCGAGGTCTGCAAGGTGCTCGACACCGTGCCGTCGGTCGTCGCGCCCTACGAGGTGGACCAGCTCCGGCAGAAGCTGGCCCTGGTCTGCGAGGGCAAGGCGTTCCTGCTCCAGGGCGGTGACTGCGCCGAGACCTTCGCCGACAACACCGAGAGTCACCTGCTGGCCAACGCCCGCACGCTGCTCCAGATGGCGATCGTGCTCACCTACGGCGCGTCGCTGCCGGTCGTCAAGGTCGCCCGGGTCGCCGGGCAGTACACCAAGCCCCGCTCACTGCCCACCGACGCGCGCGGCCTGCCCGCCTACCGCGGAGACATGATCAATTCGCTGGAGGCCGATCCGGCCGCCCGGGTCGCCGACCCGCAGCGCATGATCCGGGCGTACGCCAACTCGGCGGCGGCCATGAACATGCTCCGGGCGTACCTCGCCGGAGGGCTCGCCGACCTGCACGCGGTGCACGACTGGAACAAGGGCTTCGTGAAGAACTCCCCGGCCGGGGAGCGCTACGAGGCGATCGCCCGGGAGATCGACCGGGCGCTGGCCTTCATCCGGGCCTGCGGCATGACCGACGACGAGGCTTTGCGCACCGTCACCCTCTACTGCTCCCACGAGGCGCTCGCCCTGGAGTACGACCGGGCGCTCACCCGGGTCTCCGACCGCCGGGCGTACGGCCTCTCCGGGCACTTCCTGTGGGTCGGCGAGCGCACCCGGCAGATCACCGGCGCGCACATCGACTTCATCTCCCGGATCGCCAACCCTATCGGCGTCAAGCTCGGCCCGACCACCTCGCCGGACGAGGCGATCGAGCTGTGCGAGAAGCTCAACCCGGACAACGTCCCCGGCCGTCTCACGCTGATCAGCCGGATGGGCAACCACCGGGTGCGCGACGCCCTGCCGCCGATCGTGGCCAAGGTCACCGCGGCCGGCGCCAAGGTGGTCTGGCAGTGCGATCCGATGCACGGCAACACGCACGAGTCGTCCAACGGCTACAAGACCCGGCACTTCGACCGCATCGTCGACGAGGTGCTCGGCTACTTCGAGGTGCACCGGGGGCTGGACACCCACCCCGGTGGCCTGCACGTCGAACTGACCGGCGAGGACGTCACCGAGTGCCTCGGTGGTGCCCAGGGCATCGAGGACCTCGACCTGCCCGACCGGTACGAAACGGCCTGCGACCCGCGACTCAACACCCAGCAGTCGTTGGAGCTGGCCTTCCTGGTGGCGGAGATGCTCCGTGGCTGACGCGAGGAGTGAGCTTGCGAGCCCCGCAGTCGGCAGCCGTAAGGACAATCGTGGCTGACGCGAGGAGTGAGCGTGCGAGCCCCGCAGTCGGCAGCCGTAAGGACAATCGTGGCTGACGCGAGGAGTGAGCGTGCGAGCCCCACAGTCGGCAGCCGAAAGGACAATCGTGGCTGACAATTTCGTGGACCTGCGGTCCGACACGGTGACCCGGCCGACCCCGGGCATGCGGGAGGCGATGGCCGCCGCCGAGGTCGGTGACGACGTCTACGGCGAGGACCCGACCGTCAACGCGCTGGAGACCGAGGTCGCCGCGCTGTTCGGGCACGAGGCGGCGCTGTTCGCCCCGAGCGGGTCGATGGCCAACCAGATCGCCCTGCAACTGCTGGTCCCGCCCGGCGACGAGCTGCTCTGCGACGCCGACGCGCACGTCGTCACGTACGAGATCGGCGCCGCGGCCGCGTACGGCGGGATCTCCTCGCGGACCTGGCCTGCCGTCGGCGCGGACATCGACCCGGAGACGGTCGCCGGGATGATCCGGCCGGACGGCTACTTCGCCGTCCCCACCCGGGCGATCGCCGTCGAGCAGACCCACAACCGGGGCGGTGGCGGGGTGATCCCGCTGTCCACGCTGCGGGAGCTGCGCCGGGTCTCCGACGACGCGGGGGTCGCGCTGCACTGCGACGGCGCCCGGATCTGGCACGCGCACGTCGCCGACGGGGTGCCCCTGATCGAGTACGGCCGGCTCTTCGACACGTTGTCCGTCTGCCTCTCCAAGGGCCTCGGTGCGCCGGTCGGCTCGCTGATGGTGGGCAGCAGGGACAAGATCGAACGCGCCCGGCTGATCCGCAAGCGGATGGGCGGCGGCATGCGTCAGGCCGGCATCCTCGCCGCCGCCGGCCGGTACGCGCTCGCGCACCACGTCGACCGGCTGGCCGAGGATCACGCCAAGGCCGCCCGGCTCGCCGAGGCGGTCGCGCCGTTCGGCGTGCTCGCCACCACGGTCCGCACCAACCTGGTCCCGCTGGACCTGACGAAGCACGCGCTGGACGCGCGCTCCCTGGCCGCCGCCGCGCGCGCCGAGGGCGTCCTGATCTCGGTGCTCGGCCCGCGTACCGCCCGTCTGGTCACCCACCTGGACCTCGACGACGCCGGCATCGACCGCGCCACCAAGGTCCTGACCAAGGTCCTCTCCACCTGATCCCCGCCCCGCCCCCGCCCTGCCTGGATTGATCAAGAGGTTTGCGTCAGGTTCCGGTCTCCGGATGACGCAAACCTCTTGATCAACAGCTTGGGCTGGGTGGGGTGGGGTGGGGCTGGGTGGGTTAGGGGCGGAGGCGGGTCAGGGTGGCGATGTCGGCGGCGTGGCCGAGCTGCTTCTCGCTGGGGGTCTCCACGACGATCGGGACGCCGTCGGTGGCCGGGTGGGCCATCAGCTCGGCGAAGGCGGGCTCGCCGATGGTGCCCTTGCCGATGTTCTCGTGCCGGTCCCGGGTGGAGCCGCACAGGTCCTTCGAGTCGTTGGCGTGCACCAGCCGCAGCCGGTCCGCTCCCACCGTGGCCACCAGCGTGTCCAGGGTCGCCGTCATCCCGCCCTCGGCGGCCAGGTCGTGCCCGGCGGCCCAGGCGTGGCAGGTGTCGAAGCACACCCCCAGCATGGGGTGCCGGTCCACCGCGTCCAGGTACGGCCCGAGCTGCTCCACCCGGGAGGCGAGCGACCGCCCGCCGCCCGCGCTCGGCTCGACCAGCAGCATCGGCCCGCCGACCTCGGCCGCCCAGTCCAGCAGCGGCAGCAGCTCCTGGCGGACCTGCCGCATCGCCGCCTCCGCGTACCCCTCGTCGACGGAACTGCCCGCGTGGAACACCACCGCCCGGGCGCCGATCGCGACGCCCCGACGCAGCGCGTGCGCCAGCGTCTGCGTCGACCGCTCGACGGTGGCCGGTGTGGGCGAGCCCAGGTTGACCAGCAGCGAGGCGTGGATGAAGGCGGGGATGCCCCGCTCGGCGCAACCGTCGCGGAACAGCGCGTCCTGCGCCGGGTCGCCGGCGGGCAGCGCCCAGCCCCGCGAGTTGGAGACGTAGACCTGCACCACCTCGGCGCCGGTCGCGTCGGCGTACGGCAGGGCCGCCTTGGCCAGCCCTCCGGAGGTGGAGGTGTGCGTGCCGACCGGTCGGGAGTGGGTCACCGGCATCAGAGACACCCGATGGTGACCTGGGTGCCCGGCGGCACCTGCGAGTTCTCGCCCGGGTTCTGGAATCGGACCACGGCGTTCGGGTTGAACTGGATCGCCACCGGGAAGCCCTGGCTCTCCAGCACCTGCTTGGCCTGCGGGCAGGGCAGGTCGACCACCCGGGGCACCACCACCAGCGGCGGACCCTTGCTGATCTCCAGCTTGACCTCGGTGCCCTTCTCCACGCCGGAGCCGTCGGCCGGGCTCTGACCCAGGATCTCGTCCTTGGGCTTGTCGGAGTCCTTGTACGTCTCCACCGGCACCAGGTTGAGCTGGGCCAGGGTCGCCCGGGCATCGGTCAGGCTCTTGCCGACGAGGTTCGGCACCGACACCGGCGCCCGACCCCGGCTCAGGATGAGGGTGATCTTCGCGCCCGGTTTGACCTCGGTGCCCACCTTGGGGGAGCTGTCCACCACGACACCGGCCGGCAGGCTGTCGTCGTAGCGGGCGGTGCCCTTGGCCACGACCAGCTTCGCGTTGACCAGGTCCGCCTCGGCCAGCTCGAACTCCTTGCCGATCACGTCCGGCACCGGGAAGCGCTCCGGGCCGAGGGAGAGGGTCAGCCTGATCGTGCCGCCCTTGACGATCTTGGTGGTCGACGCCGGGTCCTGCCCCAGCACGCTGTCCTTCGGGGCCTTCTCGTCGTAGCGCGGCTCGTCAAAGGCCAGGGTGAGCCCGGCGCGGTCGGCCTGCGCCTGCGCCTCGGCCTTGCTCAGACTGACCAACTGCGGGGCGGCCGTGTAGCGGCCGACGCCGAACCACCAGCCGCCGACCGCGGCCATCAGACCCAGCACGACCACCACGGCCGCGACCGCCAGCCGGCCCTGCGGGTTGCCCATCACCGTGCGGCGCAGCTCGGCGAGCCGGGACCACGGGCTCTCCGCCGGCTCCGGGGCCGCCCGCCGCCGACCCGGCCCCTGGCCGCCCTCGGGCAGCCGGGCCCAGGACGGGCGTTCGGCCGGACGGACCGTGGCGACCATCATCGTCGGCTGGGAGACCGGCGGCTCGTCGGTCACCCGGCGCAGCACGGCGGTACGGCTGTTGGCGTCGCCCAGGTTCTCCCGGGCCGCCTGCACCTGGGCCAGCAAGGCACCGGCGTCGGCGGGCCGGGCGTCGGGATCGCGTCGGGTGGCGCGCTGCACCAGGTCGTCGAGGACCGACGGCAGGCCGGGGACCAGCGTCGAGGGCGCCGGTACGTCCCGGTCGACGTGCTGCCAGGCGACGTCCACCGGGCGGTCGCCGTCGTAGGGCACCCGGCCCGTGAGCATCTCGAACAGCACGATGCCCGCCGAGTAGACGTCCGTGCGCGGATCGGCCCGGCCCTCGGTGACCAGCTCCGGGGCGACGTACGCCACGGTGGCCATCAGCTGGTTGCCCTGCTCCTCGTCGGCGCTGGCCTCGACAGCCCGGGCCAACCCGAAGTCGGCCACCTTGACGACGCTGTCCACCAGGTTGGCGACGCCACCGGTGGGCGCCTCGGCGACCAGCACGTTCTCCGGCTTGACGTCGCGGTGCACCAGGCCGGCCCGGTGCGCGGCGGCGATCGCGGCGAGCATCTGCTCGGCGATGGCCAGCACCTCGTCGGGGTTGAGCCGGCGTCGCTCGGCCAGCACGTCGCGCAGCGTACGGCCGCGCACGTACTCCATCACGAGGTACGGCAGGCCGGCGTGGGTGCCCTGGTCGTAGACCGCCACCACGTTCGGATGGGTCAGCCGGGCGATGGTCTTCGCCTCGTCGGTGAACCGGGTCACGAAGTTGGCGATCCGCGCCCGGGCCTCGGGGGCCTGGGTCGGGTGGATGATCTTTACGGCGACGGTGCGCTCGAGGCGTTCGTCGGTGGCGGTGTACACGGTCGCCATGCCGCCACGGGCCACGCGACCGCGAATGCGGTAGCGCCCGTCGATCAGCGAGCCCAGCAACGTGTCGGCGACCTGTGTGTCCATCGGCAGGGAGTCTATGTGTCCAGGGGGCGAAGGTTGAACAGGATGCTACAGCCCGGGTGAGGAACTGGTCCGTCCCGCCGCGTTCGCCGCTCCCGTCCCGCCGGGTCGGGGCCGGTCATCCGGGGTGCCGGTGGCCCGTCCGGCCGGTGGCGTGGCAGGGTGATCGGGTGACCGAACCCGTACCCGACGAGGCCGTGCCCGGCCTCGAACTCGCCGGACCCGCCGACCCGGCCGCCTGGCTCACCCTGCCCGACGTCGCCGAGCGCCTCGACGTGTCGATCAGCAAGGTGCACCAGATGATCCGCGACCGGGAGCTGCTGGCGGTCCGCCGCGACGGCGTCCGCCGGGTGCCGGCGGACCTGGTGGCCAACCAGACCGTGCTCAAGCACCTGCCCGGTGTGCTCAACCTGCTCGCCGACAACGGCTACGACGACGAGGCCGCGCTGCGCTGGCTCTACGAGCCGGACGACACCCTCCCCGGTGCCACCCCGGCGGCCGCTCTCTCCGGCGACCAGGCCCGCGAAGTCAAACGCCGAGCCCAAGCCCTGGGCTTCTAACGCCCTCAACCCCGCTCCCCCCACCCCCCGCGTCGATCATGAAGTTGGCGACGTCCGCACCGGCGTGTCACGCCGCTAACTTCATGATCGACCGGGGTGAGGGGACCGGGGGCGCGGGGTGGGGGTGGGGGTTAGTCGGCGCGGCGGGTGGCGGCTATGGCCAGGTCCACCAGGGCCTGGCGGGCCTCGGTGTCGAGGTCGACGGCGGTGAGCGCCGCCAGTGCGCTGTCGGTGAGCGTGACGATGCGCTGCTCCGTGCGGGCCAGTGCCCCGCTCGCGGAGATCAGCTCGCGTAGCCGGGCCACTCCCTGCTCGTCCAGCTCGGGGTCGCCGAGTCGGCTGAGCAGCAACTCCCGGCCGGCGTCGTCGGTGGCCTCCACGGCCGCCGCCACCAGGTAGGTGCGCTTACCCTCGCGCAGGTCGTCCCCGGCCGGCTTGCCGGTCAGCGCCGGGTCACCGAAGACCCCCAGCACGTCGTCGCGGAGCTGGAACGCCTCGCCCAGCGGCAGCCCGTACGCCGAATAGGCCGTCCGCACGTCGGCCGTCGCGTCGGCCAGTGCGGCGCCGAGCAGCATCGGGCGTTCCACCGTGTACTTCGCCGACTTGTACCGGGCGACCTTGCTGGCCCGCTCCACCGAGGTGTCCCCGGTGGCCTGGGTCAGCACGTCGAGGTACTGCCCGACGGTGACCTCGGTGCGCATCTCGTCGAAGACCGGCCGGGCCCGGGCCACCGCCCGCAGATCCAGCCCCGCCGAGTGCAGCAGCTCGTCGGACCAGACCAGGCAGAGGTCACCGAGCAGGAGCGCCGCGGCGTCGCCGAACCCGTCCGGGTCGCCGCCCCAGCCGGCCGCCCGGTGTCGGGCCGCGAACCGGCGGTGCACCGCCGGCTCACCACGCCGGGTGTCGGAGCGGTCCATCAGGTCGTCGTGGATCAGGGCGCTGGCCTGCACGAACTCCAGCGCCGCCAGGGCGGTGAGCACCTGGTCGGCGTCCACCCCGCCGGCGCCCCGGAACCCCCAGTACGCGAAGGCCGGACGCAGCCGCTTGCCGCCGCCGAGCACGAACGCCTCGATCGCCTCCGCCACCGGGACCAGGGCGTCGTCCACGCCGGTCAACCGGGCCCGCTGGGCGGCCAGGAACTCGGTGAGGGCCTTGTCGACCCGTTGCCGCAGGCCGGCGCGGTCGACGGGAGACACGGGAGCAGCGTGGGTCACGCCACGACGCTAGCCGGTCGGCGCGGCCCGCGCTCCACCGCCACGCGTAGTCCCGGCGGCGCGACCCGGGCCCGTCCGCCCGGCCGGCCGCGCACCGGCCGCGGTGGCCCGGCCCGGGCCGGCGACCCGCCCCGGACCGGCCCGGCGGGCGCTCGCGGCGGCCTCGGCGAGCACCACCAGCGGCACGTCCAGCACGACGGCGAGCCAACCGAGCCAGAACCCTCCGGGGATGCGCCGCTGCCGTTCCCACCGGGACACCTCGTGCCGGCTCAGCGTCGGCACCCCGGCGGCGGCACACAACTCGGCGGCGGTGCGCTGCTGGCTCCAGCCCCGGGCCAACCGGCGCCGGACGAGCAGCGGCCCGAGCTGTGGCGGGCGCGGTGATGGGGGCGGGGTCATCGGTCCTCCCGGAGGGGCGTCGGTGCGGTGACGACCCGCCCGCCTGAGCGGCCGGCGTCACCGGTCGGCTGCTGACCCCCACGCGGCCCCCCGGGCCGCCCCCGCCGCCCCTCCCGCGCCACCTGTTCCTACCCCGTGGGTACGACGTCTCCGCCCCCGCCGGGCCGTGGCGCGCCGGGGCGGCGCCGGCCGCCGGACGGGAGCCCGGTACGCACACGGATTCCTCGATCCGTGCGCTGGCGTGGGAAGCGTCTGGGTGGCGGTGGCACCGCCCGCTAGAGTCGGGTCGTGGCGCTCGGTCTTCCCTCGGTACTCCCCAACCCGCAGCCGGCGATCGGGGAGCTCATCCGTGACCGTCAGCCGACCTTCTCCTTCGAGTTCTTCCCGCCCAAGACCGAGGCGGGGGAGCGGCTGCTCTGGCAGGCGATCCGCGAGCTGGAGTCGCTGCGCCCGTCGTTCGTGTCGATCACCTACGGGGCGGGCGGCTCGACCCGGGACACCACGGTGGCGGTGACCGAGCGGATCGCCACCGAGACCACCCTGCTGCCGATGGCCCACCTGACGGCGGTCAACCACTCCGTCGCCGAGCTGCGGCACGTGATCGGCCGGCTCGCCGGGGTGGGCGTGCGCAACGTGCTGGCGGTGCGCGGCGACCCGCCGGGCAACCCGGGCGGCGAATGGGTGCGCCACCCCGAGGGTGTGGACTACGCCGAGGACCTGGTCCGCCTGGTGCGCGACGCCGGTGACTTCAGCGTGGGTGTGGCGGCCTTCCCGTATAAGCATCCCCGCTCACCGGACGTGGCCAGCGACACCGCGCACTTCGTCCGCAAGTGCCGGGCCGGTGCCGAGTTCGCGGTCACGCAGATGTTCTTCGACGCCGACGACTACCTGCGACTGCGGGACCGGGTCGCCGCCGCCGGTTGCGACACCCCGATCCTGGCCGGCGTGATGCCGGTGACCCAGATCGGCACCATCGAGCGGTCCGTGCAGCTGTCCGGGGCGCCCTTCCCACCGGCGCTGGCGGCGCGCTTCGAGCGGGTCGCCGACGACCCCGAGGCGGTCCGCCGGCTCGGCATCGAGCAGGCCAGCGAGATGTGCCGCCGGCTGTTGGACGAGGGTGTGCCGGGAATCCACTTCATCACCCTCAACCGGTCCACCGCCACCCGCGAGGTGTGGCAGAACCTCAAGGCCGGCGCACGGGTGTGACCGAGAGTCTGCGACACCTGTTGCCCCGCACGACGGTTGATCAGTGGTGGGCACACAGCTGAACTGGGACCAGTACGCCACGGCGTGGGCACGGTTGCACGGCGGGTTCGACCCCCGGACCGCCGCGCCGGTCGTACGCGCCTGGCTACGGTTCGCGTACCACGTCGGGTACGTGCTGGGCCGGCTGCGGGTCAGCCCCACCGCGGTCACCGTGGCCGGGGTGCTGCTGTGCTTCTGCGTACCGCTGCTGGCGACCCGGCCGGGGAACGGGCCGTTCCTCGGCGCGCTGTTCGTGCTGCTCGCCTCGGTGGCCGACAGCGTGGACGGGGCGGTGGCCGTGGCCACCGGCCGCACCACGCGGCTCGGCTACGTCTACGACTCGCTCGCCGACCGGCTCGGTGAGGTGGCCTGGCTGCTGGCGTTCTGGCTGGTCGGCGCGCCGGGCGCGCTGGTCGTCGCGGGCGGCGCGCTGTCCTGGCTGCACGAGTACGTCCGGGCCCGGGCGGTCTCCGCCGGCATGCGCGACATCGGCGCGGTGACGGTGGGCGAACGCCCCACCCGCGTCTCGGTGGCGCTGGTCGGGTTGCTGGTCGCCGGGTTGGCCGGGCTGATCGAGCCGGACCTGGCCGCCGGCACCATCACCATGGCGACCGCGGTGTGGGTGCTGCTGGCCGGCTTCGGCCTGGGACAGTTGCTCTCCACCGTCCGCCGCGCCCTGCTCGACGCCGGCTGACCCCCGCACCTACCAGGCGGGGCCGATCTCGTCGGCGACGATCTGCGCGGAGAGGGTCACCATCGGCAGCCCGCCGCCGGGGTGGCTGGAGCCGCCCACCAGCCACAGGCCGTGCGCCGGGCCCCGGTTGGCCGGGCGGAGCAGCCCACCGGCGGTGCCGTAGATCGAGCCGCCCGGCGCGCCGGTCGCCGCGTCCAGGTCGGCCGGGGTGCGGACCTCCCGGAACAGCAGCCGGTCGCGGACGTCGACGCCGCGTTGCGCCAGCACGTCCAGGATCCGGTCGGCGTACGCGTCGGCCAGCCCCGGGCGTCGCCAGTCGACCGCGCCCGTGGCGGTGCCCTGCCGGGCGGCGTTGACCAGCACGAACCACGCCTCGTGCCCGGCCGGGCGGACCATCGGGTCGTCGGCCACGGTGACGAACACCGTCGGGTCGGCCGCCGGCCGGGCCCGTACGCCGCGCCCCGGGTCGCCGAAGACCGCGTCGAACTCCGCGTCGTAGTCGCGGGGGAAGAAGACGTTGTGGTGCGCCAGCCCGGTGTTGCCGGAGACGCCGAGCAGCAGCACGAAACCGGCCAGGCTGCGGTCGGTCAGCCCGGCCAGCCGGCGTGGGTGCGGCAGCAGGTCGCGGTAGACGGTGAGCGCGTCCACGTTCGCCACCACCACGTCGGCGGGCACCGGCGCGGCGACGCCGGCGAGGCGTACCCCGTGCACCCGGCCTCCGGCGGCGTCGATGCGCGTCACGGCGGCGCCGGTCTGCACGACCACGCCGAGGTCCAGGCAGCGGGTCAGCAGCGCGTCGGCGAGGGTGCCCAGGCCGCCGCGCAGGTACCAGCCGCCGAACGTCAGCTCGGCGTAGGGGACCGCGACCAGCGCCGCCGGCGCGCGGCGCGGGTCGGCGCCGGTGTAGGTGGCGTACCGGTCCAGCAGCATCCGCAGCCGCGGGTCGGACAGATACCGGCGGCCCAGCCCGCGCAGGGTGCGGCCCGGGGCGATGGCGGCCAGGTCACCGACGCGCCAGGCCAGCGACGCGAGGTCGCGGGGGGAGTCGACGGTACGGCGCAGGATGTCCCGCGAGGAGGCGTTCCACACCCGCGTGGCCCGGCGCCACAGTCGTTGCCAGTCGGCCGCGGCCCGGTCACCGAAGGCCGCCCCGATCCGGGTGGCGAACTCCGCCGGGTCGGCGCAGGAGTCCAGGGCCGGACCGTCGCCGGGGAAGACGTGCCGGACGATCGGGTCCAGTGGAGCGAGGTCCAGGTATTCGTCGAGCTTCGCCCCGGTCGCCTCGAACAGGTCGTGGAACACCTCGGGCAGGGTGAGCAGGCTCGGCCCGGTGTCGAAGTGGAACGACCCGGCCGGGGTGTCGTGCACGTACCGGCCGAGCTTGCCGCCGACCGTGTCGGCGGCCTCGAAGACGGTCACCTGGTGCCCGGTGGCGGCCAGCCGGGCGGCGGTGGCGAGACCACCCACCCCGGCGCCGACGACCACGATCCGCGCCATGCCGCGTCCTCCTAGCTGACCGGGCGGCCCCGCCAGGTCAGGCGGCGTCGCTTTCGCAGATGGTACGACCGCAGGGTCAGCCAACCGAGGACCACGACCGACACGGGGTGTGCGAGCGCGTCGGGCCACCACCGGCCCCCGGTGGCCCGGGCGGTGAGCACCCGTCCGGCCACTCCGAGCAGGTAGCCGCCCAGCCCCACGGCGGCCACCTCCGGCGCGCCGGCCGCCACGCCTGCCAGCGCGACCAGCGGCGGAGCCGTGTAGAGCAGGAGCAGCAGCGCCACCACGACGGCCGCCGCGCCGGGGTGCCCGAACGACGCCCAGAGCGACTTCGAGTACCCGTCGCGCAGCTGCGGCCAGGTGTCGTACATCCGGCAGTCGGCCAGCCGGGACCCGTCGGCCAGGGCGATGCGCCCGCCGGCCCGTTTGACCGCCCGGGCCAGCTCGACGTCCTCCAGGATCCGGTCGGCGACCGCGGCGTGCCCTCCGGCGGCGGTGTAGCCGGCCCGGTCCACCACGAGGAACTGCCCGCCCGCCGCGGCCAGTGACGGTCGCGGTGAGCGTTCCATCGCGCGCAGCGGCAGGAAGGTCAGCCAGAGCCACTGCAACAGCGGCTGCACCAGCCGGTCGGCCGCCGTCGCCACCACGATCCGGGGGTACGGCGACAGCAGCGTCGCACCGGCGGCGCGCAGTTCGGTGACGGCCGCCGCCACGGCGTGCGGGGCGAGCACCACGTCGGCGTCGACGAAGGCCAGCGCGGTGGCGGCCGGGTCGGCCCGGGTGGCCAGTTGCCAGCAGGCGTGCGGCTTGCCCAGCCAGCCCGGCGGCGGGGCGACCCCGGTGAGCAGGGTGACCCGTGGGTCGTCGCCGGCCACCGCGCGGACCACCTCGGCGGTGCCGTCGGTGGACCCGTCGTCGAGGATCACGATGCGCAGCCCGGGCACGCCGCGCTGGGCGAGCAGGGCGCGCAGGCATCCGGTGACCCGGGCGGCCTCGTCGCGCAGCGGCAGCAGTACGGCGACCGCCTCGCCGACCTCGTCCGGTCGGTCGGTGGGCCGGCGCAGCCAGCGGGCGGCGTTGAGCCAGGTGTGCCCGGTCAGCGCGGCGACGGCGAGCAGCAGGGCGAGCAGGACGGTCATCGGGTCGCGTCGACGCCGGGGCGGTGCGCCTGGCGGTCCACCCGATGCGTGTCACGGGCCCGGCGGGCGCGCAGCAGGGTCACCGCCAGGGGCACGGCGGTCACCGACATGCCGGCCGCGCCCCAGAGCGCCGAGGCGGGCAGGTCGAGGAAGACCGCGTGGGCCAGGATGCTGGAGAGGTACGTCCACAGGTACAGCGCGATCATCGGGTGGTCCCGCTGGTCGGTGTGCTCGGCGGTCGGGCCGGCCAGTGGGCGCAGCGCGCTCGTCAGCAGCACCGCGAAGAGCAGCCAGCCCAGGTAGTTGCTGACCGGGATGCCGGGCAGGCCGGGCAGCGCGGGGGTGGCGTCCCGCCAGGTCCAGTAGCCCTCGGCCACCATCTGCGGGTCGAGGAAGAGGTCCCAGGCGGCCAGCCCCAGTGCGGCCAGAGCGATCCGCCGCACCCGCCGGCCGGCCGACCCGCCACCGGTCAACCGGACCGCCGCCAGCCAGGCCGGCCAGGCCATCCAGGTCCAGGCCAACGGGATGATCAGCGGCACCCCGGCCAGCTTCGGGCCGAGCTCACCGGAGTAGTCGTAGCTGCCGAACGGCACGCCGGTGGCCACCCCGACCGCCTCGATGGCGAACCCGCCGCCGGTGGCCACCGCGACCAGCGCAGCCGCGGCCCGGGGACCCCGGCTGAGCAGCGCGTGGCCGACCGAGAGCAGCCAGCCGAGCACGACGGTGGCCACGGTGAGCCCGGCCCGGGTGGCGCCGGTGGTGAGTGGGTAGCAGATCTGGGCGAGCACCAGGACCGCGAGCAGCGTCCAGGAGATCCGCCGCCGGGTCATGACGCCGGGGGCTCGAGCGGCAGGTCCCGGCCGAGCACGCCGAACGGCCGCTCGTCGCCGGGGAAGTGGAAGTCGCGCAGCACGTCGACGAAGCCGAACCGCCGGTACAGCCGCCAGGCGCGCGAGGTCTGCTCGTCGGCCTCCGGGGTGGACAGCAGCGTGGTGTCGCCCTCGGCCATGGTGAGCAGCGCGCGGAGCTGGCCGGCGCCCAGGCCGTGCCCCTGCGCCGGCGGCCGGACGTGCAGCTCGACCACCTCGAAGCAGTGGGTGAGCCAGCGCTGCCGGGTCGGGACGTCCAGCGCCCGGTGCACCTGGTCGTGCCACCACTGGCCGGGGCCGCCCAGGTAGCCATAGCCGAAGCCGGCGAGGTGACCCTCGCTGGTCAGGCTGGCCACGGCCCGGAAACCGGGTCGGCGGACGTGGGTGGCGATGTAGCCGCGCCGGGCCTCCAGCAGGTCGGTGCGGTAACCCATCGCCTCGCCGTAGACGGTCACCACGTCGTCCAGCCGCCGGACGAGATCGTCCGGCGTCCAGCGCACCAACCTCATGCCCGTCCACCCTTCACCGTTGCGGGGTCACCGTCGGCGACCCACCCGAGCACCGTCCGGTCACCCACCACGTCACGCACCTCGAACCGTGCGAACAGTTCCTCGGCGTACCAGCCCGCGGTGGGGGTTCGCATGATCGCCGCCCGGTGCTCCGGGTGACGGTACGCGAACGCCACGAGGTCCGTCGGGTCGCGCCACACGCTGACCGTGCCCTGCCAACCCAGCGGCGCCTCGCCGACGCCGAAGCGGGCCAGCAGCCCCGGAGCGTCGCGCAGGGCGGCGGCCACCGGGGGGATCGCCCGCCAGAAGGTGGCCGCCCGGCGGGCCCGCAGCCGGGCCCGGGTCAGCGCCAGCACCGGCCCGGTGACCCGCCCGCCCGACGGCTCGCCGAACGGCCGCTGCCCGGACCACTCGCCCCGGCTGCTCAACGGGCGCAGGTCGACCCGGGCGTGGGCGCGGGCGATCCGCGCCCAGGCGCGGCCGACCGGCGAGTCGTCGAAGTCGGCCGCCGCGGCGGGCGAGTCCCAGACGGTCAGCGCCGCCCACCGGGTCAGGTCGGCGTCACCCGGCCCGAAGCCGGTGCCGGTCCCGGTGCCCAGCAGCTTGCCGAACCGGACGCCCGGGAGGGCGCGGAGCCGGCGCGGGTCCACCGCCATCCGGGTCAGCGCCCGGGGGAGTGCGCCGGGGGAGGTCCGCCACACGTGCAGGGTGACCAGCTCTGCGACGCCGCTCACGCCACCTCGGCCGGAGTGCCGGCGGTGACCCGCAGCAGCTCGGCGTAGGTGGTCGGGAAGACCGCCTGCGGTACGCCGCCCGCGGCCCAGATCTCCGGGTACGCCGCCAGCGCGGTGTCCACCAGGGTGCGCAGCGCGTGCGGGTGCCCGAGGGGGGCGACCCCGCCGATCGGCTGCCCGGTGTGCGTCCGGACGAACTCGGGGGTGGCCCGGCGCAGGTGGGTGACACCGATCGACGCGGCCAGCTCGGCGGTGTCCACCCGGTGCGCGCCGGAGGTGAGCACGAGCAGCGGCGCGTCGTCCGCGTCGAAGATCAGAGAGTTGGCGATCTGGCCGACCTCGACGCCGAGCGCCTCGGCGGCCGCGGCGGCGGTGTGTACCGCGTCGGGCAGCAGGCGGACCGTGCTGGGCCGGCCGGCGCCGTCGAGCGCGCCGGCGCCGCTGAGCGCGTCCTGCACCGCACGTACGTTCGGGTGTGGCTGCATCCCGCCATTCTTCCCGGTCCACCGGTGCCCGGTTCAGCCGGCCACGCCGTGTCGGCGGGTACGTGCTCGCCGGCGAGCTGGCCTCGGCCGGTGGCGACCACCGGGTCGCCTTTCCCGCCGCTGCGCACCCGGCCGGTCCAGGCCCTGCTGGTACGCGGCACCCGGTCTCTGGCCACCGACCTTGACCTGCCCCGCTGTCCGGCCTTCGCCTGACCCTCCCATCGTGCTCCGGCGCACGGCCGGCGCGTCACACGTTGCATTTTCGTCGGAGGGGAGGTGTACTGTCAGCAGCAGTTAGAACGAGTGTTCGATTGTCTCGAACGCCCGTTCCAACCAGCCGGAGCGCGGTGTTTCGCGGCGCCAGCTCCGGGCGGTGCGGCTCCGCGGGCCGCACCTGGGTTTCCGGGCAGTCGCGAGCCCGGTCCCATCAGGCAGGAGCGTCGCTCGCCGCCCACGACCCCCGGGCGGCGGGCGACGAACCCGCCGGTACGCCGGCCGGGTGTGGTGTGGGGAAGCATCCACACCCGGCCGGCCACACCCGGTGCGTCTTCCTCCGCACCACCCGACCTCGGCGTCTCATCGGCGACATCAGCGCGCCGGCCGACGCCCCGGCCACGTGGAGGAGACAGTCCATGCCGACCAACCCGGCGCAGGCACCGACGGTGCCGGCGCACGTGCTGCCGCACCGCACCCCCGCCCAACTCCTCACGTTGGCCCGGCGCGGGCTGGTCGAGGCCGGCCAGACCCGCCCCGACGGTCTGCGCTACGCGGCCGCCCACCTGGCGGCGCTGCGCGCGGCGGCCGCCCTGCTCGCCGCCCGCGCCCGCCCCGCGCCGGCCCGGCGCAACCGGATCACCAGCGTCTGGGTCCTGCTCTGCGCCGTCGCCCCCGAGCTCGACGAGTGGGCACGGTTCTTCGCCGCCGGCGCCAGCAAGCGGGCCGCCGCCGAGGCCGGCATCCCCCGGGTGGTCACCGCCCGGGAGGCCGACGACCTGCTCCGCTCTGCCGAACAGTTCGTCACGGTGGTGGAGACCGCGCTCGGCGTGGCGCACCAGCCGGCCCTGGACGGCCTCGCCGCATGATCCCGCCGTGACACCGGCCGCCCGGCGGGGGGAGCCGGGCGGCCGGTGTCACGGCGCGCCGGTCCTGATCTGATCCACAGCAACGACGGGGGGATGGTCCGATGGCGGGCCGCATGGTGGTCGGTTCCGCCGCACTGGTCGATCTGGTACGCCCGGCGAGCGCACCCGATCAGGTCGGCGGCCACCGGGTGCTACCGGTGGTGCCCGAGCTGACCGGTCTGCTGCCCAACCGGGGTCTGCGCCGGGGCAGCACCATCTCGGTCGCCGTCGGCCAACCCCGGCGCAGCGGCGGCACCTCGCTGGTGCTGGCCCTGCTCGCCGAGGCGTCCCGGGCCGGCTCGTGGTGCGCCGTGGTCGGGGTGCCGACGTTCGGCGCGGGCGCGGCCGCCGAGTTGGGCATCGCCCTGGACCGGCTGGCCCTGGTGCCGAATCCCGGCCCGGAGTGGGCCACCGTGGTCGCCGCGCTGATCGACGGGGTGGACGTCGTGGTCACCGCCGTGCCGGCCGCCGTCTCCGCCTCGGTCGCCACCCGGCTGGCCGCCCGGGCCCGGCAGCGGGGCAGCGTGCTCGTCCCGTACGGCCGGTGGGACGGCGCGGACGTGACGTTGCAGGTGGTCCGTGGGGTCTGGGAAGGGCTCGGGCCGGGCCGGGGCCGGCTGCGCCGTCGGGAGGTCACCGTCTCGGCGCGCGGGCGCGGGGCGGCCGCCCGGCCCAAGGAGATCAAGGTCTGGCTCCCCGGCGACGAGCTCACCCGGGTGATCCCCCGTACGGTGCCGTCGACCGTGGGCCGACCGGCCGTGCCGCTCGCCGGCCGGCCCCGCCCGGTGGCGGCGGTCGGTGACCGGGCCCGCACCGGCACCGCCCGCCCGGGCGCACTCACCCTGGTAGACCCGGCGTGACCGTGCTCGCGGGGCGTGGCACCCCGGCCGAGTGCGGCCCGGGAGGTCCGGGGTGACGGGCTCACCGGTCCGGACCCTGCTGCTGTGGTGCCCGGACTGGCCGGTGCTCGCCGCCGAGATCGTCGACGGGGTGCCGGCCACCGGCCCGGTCGCCGTGCTGCACGCCAACCGGGTGGTTGCCTGCTCCGAGCGTGCCCGCGCCGAGGGGGTGCGCCGGGGGTTGCGCAAACGGGAGGCGCAGAGCCGCTGCCCGCAGCTCACCGTCGTGGAGTACGACCCCGGCCGGGACGCCCGGGCGTTCGAGCCGGTGGTCGCCGCGGTGGAGGAGCTGGTCGCCGGCGTCGAGGTCGTCCGTCCGGGAGCCTGCGCGGTGGCCGCCCGCGGCCCGAGCCGTTACCTCGGCGGCGAGGAGGCGGCCGCCGAGCGGATCATCGAGCACGTCGCCCAGTCGTGTCTGGTGGAGAGCCAGGTCGGCGTCGCCGACGGTGTCTTCGCCGCCGGGCTGGCGGCCCGCGCCGGGCGGGTGGTGGCGCCGGGCGGGACGCCGGAGTTCCTGGCCGGGTTGCCGGTCGAGGCGCTCGCGCGGCCCGCGCTGGCCGATCTGCTGCGTCGGCTGGGGGTGCGGACCCTCGGCGACTTCGCCGCGTTGCCGGCCGGCGACGTGCTGGCCCGGTTCGGGTTCGACGGCGCGCTGGCCCACCGGCTGGCCGGCGGGCGGGACCACCGTCCGCTCGCCGTCCGGCAGCCGCCGGCCGACCTGACGGTGACCGCCGAGTACGACGAGCCGGTCGACCGGGTCGACGCGGCGGCGTTCGCCGCCCGTGCGCTGGCCGAGCACCTGCACGACCGGCTGGCCGGGCACGGGCTGGCCTGCACCCGGCTGGGCATCGAGGCGGTCACCGCGCACGGGCAGGAGCTGCACCGGGTGTGGCGGCACGACGGTCTGCTCACCGCCGCGGCCATCGCCGACCGGGTGCGCTGGCAGCTCGACGGCTGGCTCTCCGGCAGCAACGGCCGGGCCGGCGCCCGACCGGCCCGGCCGACGGCCGGCATCATCCGCCTGCGGCTGGTCCCGGACGGGGTGATCGCCCAGGCCGGCCTGCAGTCGGGCCTCTGGGGGGAGACCGGCGAGGAGCGGGAGCGGGCGCACCGGGCGTTGAGCCGGGTGCAGGGCATCCTCGGCCCGGAGGCGGTGGTCACCGCGGTGCTCGGCGGCGGGCGCTCCCCGTCCGACCAGGTGCGACTGGTGCCCTGGGGCGACGAACGCCTCCCCACCCGTCCCGGCCCGCCACCGTCGGGTGAGCCGGCCGCCGGTCGAGGTGGGGGCGCTCCGCCGTGGCCGGGCCGGCTGCCGCCGCCCGCGCCGGCCGTGGTGTTGAGCAGTCCGCTCACCGCGACCGTGCACGACGCCGCCGGTGAGCCGGTCGTGGTCAGCGCGCGCCTGGCGGTGAGCGCCGCGCCGGCCCGGCTCACCGTCGGCACCGCCCGGCCGGTGGAGATCGTCGGCTGGGCCGGCCCGTGGCCGGTGGACGAGCGGTGGTGGGCCCCGGCCGAGGCTCGGCGTCGGGCGCGGTTCCAGGTCTCCCTGGCCGACGGCACCGCCCTGCTGCTGGCCGTCGAGGCCGGCCAGTGGCTGGTGGAGGCGATCTATGACTGAGCGGCGCGCACCGGTTGCCGTCCAGGCCGCCCGGGGTGTGGTGGCGGGCCGATGAGCTTCCACAACCCGAAGATGCCCTGGTCGGAGCTGGAGGGGGTGCTCTCCGGGCGGTCCGGCGACAGCCGGGGGAGCAGGGGCGAGCGGCACCTGCACGTCGTGGACCCGCTCGCCGTGGACGCCGACGGCGGCGACTCCCCGGCCTGGAGCCGCAAGCGCCAGCACTACGAGGCGCCCGAGCTGGCCCGCCCCGACGGTGTGGTGCCCTACGCGGAGCTGCACGCGCACACCAACTTCAGCTTCCTCGACGGTGCCAGCCACCCGGAGGAGCTGGCCGAGGAGGCGGCCCGGCTGGGGCTCACCGCGCTCGCCGTCACCGACCACGACGGCTTCTACGGGGTGGTCCGCTTCGCCGAGGCGGCCCGCGCGCTGGCCCTGCCGACCATCTTCGGCGCGGAGCTCTCCCTCGGGCTGCCCGGTCCGCAGAACGGCGAACCGGACCCGCACGGCGCGCACCTGCTGGTGCTGGCGCACGGCCACGAGGGGTACGCCCGGCTGGCCGCCACCATCGCCCGCGCCCAGCTGCGCGGCGGGGAGAAGGGCCGCCCGGTCTACGGCGAGCTGGAGGAGGTCGCCGCCGAGCTGCGCGACCACGTGCTGGTGCTGACCGGCTGCCGCAAGGGGCACGTGCCGGCGGCGCTGCTCACCGAGGGCGTCGACGCGGCGGCCCGCGAGCTGGACCGGCTGACCGCGCTCTTCGGCGCGGAGACGGTGGCGGTGGAGCTGACCGACCACGGGCACCCCGTCGACGCCGACCGCAACGACGCGCTCGCCGAGCTGGCCGCCACAGCCGGGCTGCCGACGGTGGCCAGCAACAATGTGCACTACGCCACCCCTGGTCGGCGGCGGCTGGCCACCACGGTCGCCGCCGTCCGCGCCCGGCGCAGTCTGGACGAGATCGACGGCTGGCTGCCCGCGGCGGCCACCGCCCACCTGCGCAGCGGCGCGGAGATGGCCGCCCGGTTCGCCGCGTACCCGGGGGCGGTGGCCCGAGCGGCGGAGTTCGGCGCCGAGCTGGCCTTCGACCTCCAACTGGTCGCGCCGCAGCTGCCGGCGTACCCGGTGCCGCCGGGGCACACCGAGATGAGCTGGTTGCGGCAGCTGACCGCCGACGGCGCGCGGGAGCGCTACGGCCCCCCACAGGCGCACCCGACGGCGTACGCGCAGCTCGACCACGAGCTGAACATGATCGAGGAGCTGGGTTTCGCCGGCTACTTCCTGGTGGTCTACGACATCGTGACGTTCTGCCGTGAGCAGGACATCTACTGCCAGGGCCGGGGTTCGGCGGCCAACTCGGCGGTCTGCTACGCCCTGCGCATCACCAATGTGGACGCCGTCCGGCACCGGCTGCTCTTCGAGCGTTTCCTCGCCCCGGAGCGGGACGGCCCCCCGGACATCGACGTGGACATCGAGTCCGACCGCCGGGAGGAGGTGATCCAGCACGTCTACACCCGCTACGGCCGGGAGCACGCCGCCCAGGTCGCCAACGTGATCTCCTACCGGCCCCGGTCGGCGGTGCGGGACGTGGCCAAGGCGTTCGGCTTCTCACCCGGTCAGCAGGACGCCTGGAGCAAGCAGATCGACCGGTGGGGCTCGGTCGCCACGGTCGACGTCGAGGACATCCCCGAGCAGGTGGTGGAGTACGCCAACGAGCTGCAGACGTTCCCCCGGCACCTGGGCATCCACTCCGGCGGCATGGTGATCTGCGACCGGCCGGTGATCGAGGTCTGCCCGGTGGAGTGGGGGCGGATGCCCGGGCGCAGCGTGCTCCAGTGGGACAAGGACGACTGCGCCGCGGTCGGGCTGGTCAAGTTCGACCTGCTGGGCCTCGGCATGCTCTCCGCGCTGCACTACGGCTACGACATGATCGGGTCCCGGCTCGACCTCGGTGACATGACGCTGGACGACCCGGAGGTCTACGACATGCTCTGCCGGGCCGACTCGGTCGGGGTGTTCCAGGTGGAGAGCCGCGCGCAGATGGCCACCCTGCCCCGGCTCAAGCCCCGCGAGTTCTACGACCTGGTGGTGGAGGTGGCGCTGATCCGGCCCGGCCCGATCCAGGGCGGCTCGGTGCACCCGTTCATCCGGCGTAAGAACGGTCAGGAGCCGGTGACGTTCGCGCACCCGTTGATGCGCAACGCGCTGGAGAAGACCCTGGGGGTGCCGCTGTTCCAGGAGCAGTTGATGCAGCTCGCCATCGACCTGGCCGGCTTCGACGCGGCCGGGGCCGACCAGTTGCGCCGGGCGATGGGCGCGAAGCGTTCGGTCGAGCGGATGGCGCGGATCGCCGACCGGCTGTACGCCGGCATGGCCGAGCGGGGCATCACCGGCGAGCTGGCCGACGACGTCTACCGCAAGCTCACCGCGTTCGCCAGCTACGGCTTTCCGGAGAGCCACGCGATGAGCTTCGCCTACCTGGTCTACGCCAGCTCCTGGCTCAAGCGCTACCACCCGGCGCCGTTCCTGGCCGCGCTGCTGAACGCCCAGCCGATGGGTTTCTACTCCCCGCAGACCCTGGTCGACGACGCCCGTCGGCACGGGGTGGAGGTACGCCGCCCGGACATCAACGCCAGCGGGGCGAAGGCGGTGCTGGAGTCCACCCCGGACACCCGGTGGGGCAGCGGGCCGGGGGAGCCGCCGCACGCCTGGGGGCTGGGCGGTCCGGCGGTCCGGCTCGGGCTGGCCAGCGTGCGTACCCTCGGCGCCGAGGTGGCCGAGCGGATCGAGGCCGAACGGGCGGCCGGCGGGCCGTACCGGGACATGCCGGATCTGGCCCGGCGGGTGGGTCTCACCGCCGGGCAGCTGGAGGCGCTGGCCACCGCGGACGCCTTCGCCTGTTTCGGGTTGACCCGGCGGCAGGCGCTCTGGGCCGCCGGCGCGGCGGCCCAGGACCGGCCGGGCCGGCTGCCCGGCACGGTGACCGGCGCGGCGGCGCCCACGCTGCCCGGGATGGAGGCGGTGGACCGGCTGGTCGCCGACGTGTGGGCCACCGGGCTGTCGCCGGAGAGCCACCCGGCGCGGTTCATCCGGGGTCAGCTCGACGTGCTCGGGGCGGTGCCGATCGCCCGGCTCGGCCGGGTGGAGCCCGGGCAGCGGATCCGGGTCGGCGGCATCGTCACCCACCGGCAGCGGCCGGCGACCGCGGGCGGGGTCACCTTCCTCAACCTGGAGGACGAGACCGGGATGCTCAACGTCACCTGCTCGCCGGGGCTGTGGCAGCGCTACCGGCGGGTGGCCCGGACGAGCGCCGCGCTGGTGGTCCGGGGGCGGTTGCAGCGGCACGAGGGGGTGACCAACCTGGTCGCCGACCGGCTGGACGCGATCGAGCCGCCGGTCAGCCCCGCCTCCCGGGACTTCCGGTGACCACCGGCAATTTCGATCACCCCACGTTTGAAAGTTCGGAGATGAGGAGAAGTGCAGGTCGCGCGGGCAGGGTCGCCCGCGCGAGTTCGGGAGGGTCTCATGTCACGGATACTGCGGGCGACCGCGTTCGCCGGGGTCTTCGCCCTGACGCTCACCGGGTGCGGGGGCGTCGGCGGCGACAGCGGCGCGGGGGGCGGCACCGCCACCAAGGGCACGCTCAGCACCATGGGTTTCGGCTTCTCCGACGAGATCGCCACCACCCGCGTGGACGCGTTCAAGCGCGACCACCCCGACGTGGACCTGAAGGTCACCGAGGGCGCCTTCGACGAGCAGCAGTTCCTCTCCGCGGTCGCCTCGGGCAACCCGCCGGACCTGGTCTACATGGACCGCAAGCTGATCGGCACGTACGCCAAGCGCGGCTCGATCCAGCCACTGACCGACTGCGTCAAGAAGCAGGACATCGATCTGGAGCAGTACCGGCCGGCCGCTCGCGCCCAGGTCACCCTGGACGGCACCGTCTACGGCATCCCGGAGTTCTCCACCGTCCGGGTGGTCTACCTCAACGAGGGGCTGCTCAAGCAGGCCGGGATGACCGCCGACCAGGTCAACCTGGGCGACTGGGCCGCGCTGCCCGGGCTCAACGCCAAGCTGGCCTCGGTCTCCGGTGGCCGGCTCTCCCGGATCGGCATCGACCCGAAGATCCCCGAGTTCCTGCCGATGTGGGCCAAGGCCAACGGCGCCGACATGCTCTCCGCCGATGGCCGCACCGCGAAGCTGGACGACCCGAAGGTGATCGAGGCGCTGACCACCGGCGTGAACCTGATCCAGCAGCAGGGTGGCTGGGGCAGGTTCAAGTCGTTCCGGGACACCTTCGACTTCTTCGGCGCCCAGAACCCGCTGTCCAAGAACCAGATCGTGGCCTGGCCGATGGAGGAGTGGTTCCTCAACCAGGCGGCCAAGAACACCCCGACCGCCGAGCTGGTGGTCAAGCCGTTCGTGGACCGGCAGGGCAAGCCGCTGACCCAGTCCGCCGGGCAGGCCTGGGTGATCACCAAGGGCGCGAAGAACCCGGACGCCGCGTGCGCGTTCGTCAAGCAGATGACCGCCACCGACACCTGGGTGGCCGCCGCGAAGGCCCGGGCGGACGCCCGCAAGGCCGCCGGCCAGGCGTTCACCGGCGTCTACACCGCCAACGCCGAAGCCGACAAGAAGATCTTCGACGAGCTGTACCAGCCGACCGGCAACAAGCGCTTCGACGACGCGGTGGCCACCATCCGCTCGGTGCAGGACGCCGCGTTCGCGATGCCCGCCTCGCCGGCCGGCGCCGAGTTCGACAAGGCGTACTACGACGCGGTCAACCGGGTGCTCGCCGGCCAGGAGCAGCCCGCGGCGGCGTTGCAGCGGGCCCAGCGGGAGGCCACCGCCGCGCTGGACAAGGCCGCGAAGTAGCCCGGGATGGCCACCGTCACCGCTCCCGCCCCGGGCCGGCGTCGCCGTACGCCGCTGGCCCGGCGGGAGGCCCGCTGGGCGTACCTCTTCGTGGCGCCGTGGATCATCGGGTTCCTGATCTTCTACGCCGGGCCGATGGTCGCCAGCCTCTGGTTGAGCTTCACCGAGTACGACGTGATCAACCCGCCGGAGTACACGGGCCTGGACAACTACCGGGAGCTGATGAGCGACCCGGCGGTGGCCCGCAGCCTCGGCAACACGGTCTACTACACGGCGCTGCACGTGCCGCTGGTGATGCTCATCTCGCTCGGCCTGGCGCTGCTGCTCAAGCGGGTCGGCCGGTTGCAGGGCTTCTTCCGTACCGTCTTCTACCTGCCGGTGATGACCCCGGCGGTGGCGGTCGGCATCCTGTTCCTCCTGCTGCTCAACACCCAGGACGGCCTGATCAACAGGGCGCTCGGCCTGGTCGGGATCGCGGGTCCGAGTTGGACCACCGACCCGCACTGGGTGATGCCCGGCATCATCCTGATGAGCCTGTGGAGCCTCGGCTCGACGGTCATCATCTACCTGGCCGCGTTGCAGAACGTGCCCCGCGACCTGTACGAGGCGGCTGCCATCGACGGCGCGGGCGCCTGGGCCCGGTTCCGCTCGGTCACCCTGCCGATGATCTCGGGCGCGCTGTTCTTCACGCTGATCGTCAACACGATCGCGTCGCTGCAGATGTTCACCGAGGTCTACACCATGTACTTCGGCAACCGCGAGACCCAGAACTCCTTCAACAGCGACGCGGCCAGCTTCTACGTCATCCACCTGTTCCAGGAGGCGTTCCAGTTCCTGCACATGGGCTTCGCCTCGGCGATGGCCTGGTTGCTCTTCGTGATCATTTTGGTGATCACCCTGGTGCAGGTGAAACTCAGCAACCGGTTCGTGTACTACGAGGGAGAAGACCAGTGACTTCGATGATCGGCCACAACGGCGTGGCCAACGCGCGACGGACCCGACTGACCTCGGGCTGGGTGCCCGAGCAGCACACCGAGCCGCGCGAGTACGAGATCACCGACGGCCCGGTGGCCAACGCCCGGCGGTCCCGGGCCGAGGAGGATCCAGCGGCGGGGGAGCAGTCGTGACCACCGCCGTCGAACGCAGCGCCGTCGCACCGGTGTCCGGCCTCGAGCCGGACCGGGCGGCGGCGCGCCGCCCGGCCGTGCAGGAGGACGCCCGGCGGCCCCTCTGGCACCGGGTGCTGTTCGTGGCGGCGATGGTCGGCGCCGCGGTGATCTTCATGCTGCCGTTCGTCTGGCTGGTCAGCGCCTCGCTGCGCCCCCGCGAGTACGTCTTCGCCCCCGGCTTCCTGCCCACCCCGTTCGCGCCGGAGAACTACGCCGAGGCGTGGCGGGCCGTACCGCTGCTGACCTGGTTCGGAAACAGCGTGGTGGTCGGCGTGGCCGCCGCCGCCGCGGTGACCCTCTCCAGCGCCTGGGTGGCCTTCGGCTTCGCCTACTTCCGCTTCCCGGGTCGCAACCTTCTCTTCGGGCTGGTGCTCGCGACCATGATGCTGCCGTTCGCGGTCACCATGATCCCGACGTACCTGATCTGGTCGAACCTGGGGCTGACCGACACCCAGGTGCCGCTCTGGGCGGGCAACCTGTTCGGCTCGGCGTTCTACATCTTCCTGCTGCGGCAGTTCCTGCTCTCGCTGCCGCGTGAATACTTCGAGGCCGCCCGGGTGGACGGGGCGAGCTACCCGCAGCTGTTCTGGAAGCTGGCCTTCCCGCTGATCCGGCCGGCGCTGCTGGTCGCCTTCGTCTTCGAGTTCAAGGCCAGCTGGACGGACCTGCTCAAACCGCTGATCTACCTGCGCAACGAGCAGCTCTACACCCTGCCGCGCGGGCTCAAGGTGGTGCTGGACCGGTTCGGCTACGGCGGCGAGCAGCAGTGGGAGATCGTGCTCGCCGGCAGCGTGCTGGCCACCGTACCGATGATCATTCTGTTCTTCCTGGCCCAGCGGCACTTCGTCGAGGGCATCGCCACCACCGGTCGCAAGGGCTGACTGGACCGGGTGACTAGGCTCGACCGGGTGGAGCAGACCCGAGGCCGGTTCGCCGGGCCGCCGCTGACCCCCCGTACCGCCGTGATCTGGTCGGTGCTCCGCGCCGAGCTGGACCGGCGCGGCGACGCCGAGCTCACCGTGCTGGACGTGGGCGGCGGCACGGGCGGCTTCGCCGTCCCGCTGGCCCGGGCCGGGCACCGCGTCACCGTGGTCGACGCCAGCCCCGACGCGTTGGCCGCGCTCACCCGCCGGGCCGCCGAGGCCGGGGTGGCCGACCGCATCGCCGCCGTGCAGGGCGACGGCGACGCCCTCGCCGGGCTGGTCGAGCCGGCCGGCGTCGACCTCGTGCTCTGCCACGCCGTGCTGGAGGTCGTCGACGACCCGGCGCCGGTGGTGGCCGCGCTGGCCGCCGCGCTGCGCCCGGGCGGCGCGGCCAGCGTGCTGGTGGCCGGTCGGGCCGCCGCCGTGCTGGGCCGTGCCATGAACGGCCACCTGGACGTCGCCACCACCCTGGCCTCCGACCCGGCCGGCACCGCCGGGCCCCGGGACACCCTGCGCCGGCGCTACGACGCCCCCGGCGCCGCCGCGCTGCTCGCCGCCGCCGGGCTGGTGGTCGAGGAGATCCACGGGGTACGCGTCCTGGCCGACCTGCTGCCGGCCGCGGTCGCCGACGGGCAGCCCGCCGCCCTGGTCGAGCTGGAGCGGGCGCTCGCCGCCCAACCCCCGTACCGGGACCTCGCCGCCCAGCTGCACCTGTTCGCCCGCCGGCCGGCATGACCGTCCCGTCGGGTGGCACCCCCGCGCCGCTGGCCGTCCTCGGGCCGGACCACGGCGGCGGTCGCCTCACCGATGTGCTGCCCAGCGCGCTCGCCGTGCTGGGCGTTCCGGGGTCGGCCGATCCGCTCGGGCTCGTCCCCGCGCTGACCGGCGTACGCCGGATCGCCGTGCTGCTGGTCGACGGGCTCGGCTGGTACCAGCTGCCGACCGCCGCGCCGTACGCGCCAACTCTCGCCGGGCTCGCCGCCACGGTGGCCCGGCAACTCATCGCGGGCTTCCCGTCCACCACCCCGACCAGCCTGGTGTCGCTGGGCACCGGCGTCGCGCCGGGCGCACACGGGGTGCTCGGCTTCACCGTGCGGGTGCCCGGCACCGAACGGGTGCTCACCCACACCGACTGGGCCGCCGACCCGTCGCCGCTGCGCTGGCAGCCGGTGCCCACCCAGCTGGAGCGGGCCCGCGCCGCCGGGGTGGCGGTGAGCGTGGTGAGCCGGCCGGAGTTCGGTGGCAGCGGGTTGACCCTGGCGGCCAACCGGGGCGGTGACTTCCGGGGCGCCACCGGCGCGGACGGGTTGGCCGCCACCATGCTGGCCGCGCTGACCGCCGGTCACGGGCCCACCCTGGTCTCCGGTTACCACGCCGACCTGGACCGGCACGGCCACGTCAGCGGGGTCGACTCGGTGCCGTGGCGGATCGCCGCCAACGAGGTGGACCATCTCCTCGCCCGTCTGGTCGACGGGCTGCCGCCGGACGCCGCGCTGCTGGTGACGGCCGACCACGGGCAGCTCAACGTGCCCGCCACGCACCGCTTCGACCTGGACACCGACCCGCGGCTGCGCGACGGTGTGCGGCTGGTGGCCGGCGAGGCGCGGGTGCGCTACCTGCACGTCGCACCGGGTGCGGTCGACGACGTGGTGGCCGCCTGGTCGACGGTGCTCGGCGACGCGGCCCGGGTGCGCACCCGCGACGAGGTGGTGGCGTCCGGCTGGTTCGGGCCCGTGCCGGAGGAGCACCTGGGGCGCATCGGTGACGTCGTGGTGATCTGCAACGACACGTACGCGGTGCTGGCCACCCGCACCGAGCGGCCGATGGCGTCCCGGCTGGTGGCCTACCACGGGTCGGACACGGCCGCCGAGCTGACGGTGCCGCTGCTGGTCGTCCGCGGCTGATCCGCGTGCGGTCCGGCCCGGTGGTCGCTGGTGGTGTCGTACTCCCGGGTTAACCTGCCGGGATGGGCCGCAGTCAGTCGTTGCCCCGGGGCGGCGATCCGCGCTTCGGGCCGGACGCCGACGACTCCGACAGCCCGATCCTGCACGTCGACATGGACGCCTTCTTCGCGGCCGTCGAGGTGCGCCGCCGGCCCGAACTGCGCGGCAAAGCGGTCATCGTCGGCGGCGTCGGGCCGCGCGGCGTGGTCAGCTCGGCCAGCTACGAGGCCCGCCGTTACGGCGTACGCAGCGCGATGCCGACCAGCCAGGCGCGTGCCCGCTGCCCGCACGCCGTCTACCTGCCACCCGACTTCAGCGCCTACACGGCCGCCTCGCGCGCGGTGATGCAGATCTTCCGGGACGTCACCCCGCTGGTCGAGCCGCTCTCCCTCGACGAGGCGTTCCTCGATGTGACCGGCGCCCGCCGGCTGTTCGGCTCGCCGGCCGCCATCGCGCGGCTGATCCGCCGCCGGGTCGCCGAGGAGCAGGCGTTGACCTGCTCGGTCGGGGTCGCACCGAGCAAGTTCGTGGCCAAGCTGGGCTCCACCCGGGCCAAGCCCGACGGCCTGCTGGTCGTGCCACCCGGTCAGGTGCTCGACTTCCTGCACCCACTGCCGGTGGACGCCCTCTGGGGCGTGGGGGAGCGGGCCGCCGAGACGCTGCGCCGCTTCGGCCTGGCCACCGTCGGCGACCTCGCCGAGGCTCCGTTGGGCATGCTCCGCCGGGCGGTCGGTGCGGCGTCGGCGGCGCACCTGCACGAGCTGGCCTGGGGGCGGGACCCACGCCGGGTCAGTCCCGAGCACGTGGACAAGTCGATCGGCGCCGAGGTGACGTTCGACGCCGACGTGGCCGACCCGCTGGAGATCCGCCGCGCCCTGCTGGCCCTCAGCGCGAAGGTCGGTGTCCGCCTGCGCGGCTCCGGGCAGGTGGGGCGCACCGTGTCGCTCAAGGTGCGGCTGGCGGACTTCCGCACCGTCAACCGCTCCCGCACCCTCGGCGTGCCCACCGACACGGCCCGCGAGATGTTCGACACGGTCTGGGCGCTCTACACCGCGCTGGACCCGGGCGAGCGGATCCGGCTCGTCGGCGTCCGGGTGGAAGGGCTCGCCCCGGCGCAGGGGGCGCCCCGGCAGCTCACCCTCGGCGCGCCCGAGCGCGGATGGCGGGAGGCGGAAGCTGTCGCGGACGCCGCCGCTGCCCGATTCGGGCGGTCCGTCATAGGTCCGGCCAGTCTGTTAGCCGACCGTGACAGCCGTCGAAAGGAAAATCCGCCCCACCCATAGGTCGTCCCGCTTTCCGACGCGCGACCCCCCTCGTAGACTTGCGGGTAAGCAGCCGGTTGGCTGCCACGGTCTGTCGGCCCGAGTGGGCCCGACCAACGTGACCGGGGAGGAGTGCCGTGCCGCTCTCGGAGCACGAGCAGCGGCTGTTCGAGCAGATCGAGCGGTCGCTTGCCGAGGACCCCAAATTCGCCTCGGCCGTGCGCGCCAGCGATCCGCGCTTCCACGCGCGGCGTCGCCTGCTCGTCGCTGCCGGCGTGATCATCGCTGGCTTGGCTCTACTGGTCTATGGCGCGGTGATCAAGACTCCACCGCTGGCGGTGGCGGGCTTCGTCGTCATGCTGGCCTCGGCCGCGTTCGCGGTGCAGTCGCACCGGCGCGCGCAGTCACCCGACCTGCACGTGGTCGGCGGCACGACCAGTCGTCGCCGTCCCCGGGGCGGTGGCCGATCCGGTCGCCGGCCGTCGATCCTGGACCGCATGGAGGACAGGTGGCGGCAGCGCCCGGAGGGGCACCGCTGAGCCCGTCCCGCCACTGAGGCGGGCCGTACACCGCGACGAGCGGGTCGCCGGGAATCAGCCCCGGCGACCGCTGTCGTATCCGCACGCCCTGGCCCGGCGTGCTCTCGTCTCGCGTGCCCCCGTGCCGGGTGCTCTCGTCTCGCATGCCCCTCGTGCCGCGTGCTCTCCTGCTGCGGCGTGCCCTCGTGCCGGGCCTTTTCGTGCTCTCGTGCCCGCGACGGCGTGGGCGATCGAGGGTCTGGACGGGCGACGGTCGGGCCGGGGCGACGGTTCGTGGACCGTCGCCCCTGCCCGACGGGACGTCGCTCAGCGAGCCGCCCGGTCGGCCAGCAGCCGACGCGGATTCCAGCGCAGCAGCCGGTACCGGGCCCGCCCGGTCAACGCGACCAGCCGGCCGGAGGTGTCCGCCAGGGCGATCCGCCAGCGCTGCAACACCGACGGCGGCAGCACGGCGGCGAGCAGCCTGGTCCGCCGGTCGGCCTGGGCGGCCAGCGCGCTGCGGACCGCCCGCAACGCCGGTAGCAGCCGCTCACCGGTCAGCGGGTCCCGCGCGTAACGTGCCCGCTCCTCCGCCCGGCCGAGCAGTCGGGCGGCGCCGACAGCGGCGGTGTCGTCGGTGAAGGTCTCCCGGACCAGCCGGTCCGCGGTCGCCCGGGGCGTCTCGGTCCGGTCGACCCGGACCTTGAAGTCCACCAGCGTGTCGAGCAGTTCCGCCCAGGCGGCGTGCGCGTCCGCGCGGGCCGCGTCGGCGTCCACCCTGACCACCATCACCGGGGCCCCGTCGACCGGGGCGGACTGTTTGGCGGTGGCGGCCGCCGCGGCGGCCTCCGCCCGGGCACCCCGCCGTCGGCGCAGCGCCAGCCGACGTAGCGCCGGCACCGCCAGCAGTGCCAGCAGGACCAGGACACCCGCCGCCCACCAGGGCCACACCGGTGCCTGCTCGGTCGGCGTCTCGCCGCCGAGGGAGAGCCCGCTGTCGGTGTCCCGGTCGGCGTTGTCCGGACCGGCCGGCCCGGCCGACGCGTCCGGGCCCGCCGGGGTGTCCGTGGTGCCGGTGCCCGGGCTGGTCGGTTCCGGCGCGTCGGTGTCCGGCGCCCACGCCGAACGGGTGGAGCCGGGCACCCCGTACGTCGGGGTCGCGTCGAACGGCACCCAGCCGACCCCGTTGAAGTAGACCTCGGTCCAGGCGTGCAGGTTGAGGTTGGTCAACGTGTAGGTGTCGCCGTCGCGCTTGCTGCCGTTGGTGAACCCGAACGCCACCCGGGCCGGGATACCGGCCGCGCGGACCAGCCAGGCCATCGCGGCGGCGTACTGCTGGCAGTAGCCGACCTTGTTGGTCAGGAAGTTGACGATGTCCTGGCCGCTGCTGCCGCTCTCGGTGCTGAGCCGGTAGCTGAACCCGTTGTCCGCCGAGAAGTGCTGGTAGATCGCCAACACGCGGTCGTAGTCGGTGCGCTTGCCCTGGACCAGCCCTTTGACCAGCTCCTCCACCTCGGGCACCGGCGCCGGGGTGGCGGTCAACTGCCGGCGGACCGGGTGGTCGGCCGGCAGCGGCTGCGCGGCGCGCAGCGCCGCCGGGGTGTACGTCGAGCGGATGTAGTCGAACGAGTACTTCTTGCCCCGGGAGTTTTCCCGGTTGGAGAAGACGACCTGCTGGTTGGGGTCGTAGAGCCAGTTGCCGTTGAGGTCCTCGGTCCGCACCGGCTCCGCGTACACCGGCAGCAGGGACATGCTCAGGCTCTTGGTGACCTCGACGGTGGCCCGGTACGGCGTCTGCTGCACCCCTCGGCCGGCACGCTCGCCCGGGTCCGGGAGGTCCCGGTTGGCCGGCCGGCCACTCGGGCTGCGCGCCTGGAAGCCACCGGGACGCAGCTCGTCGGCGACGGCGTAGCGCAGGTAGAACGGGGTCGGCTCGGACGTGGTCACCTTGACCAGGTCGCTCACCTCGGACTGGTTGAGCTGGCCGGCGAGCGAGGCGAACAGGTCGATGCGGCCCGACGAGCCGGCGCCCGCCCGGCCGTTGCCGGTGCCGTTGCCCGTCCCGCCTCCGAGGGTGTCGAGCAGCCCACCGGTCATGCCCGGCACGGCCAGCGGCAGCGCCACGGCCAGCGCGACCCCGACCGCCGCGAGCCGGCGACCGGCGGCGGCCAGGGGCGAGGCCTCCCAGACGTCGACGTCGCGGCCGTCACCGGTGAAGCGGCGGCCGAAGCGGCGCACCCGGTCGACGTTGTCGGTGACCAGCAGCCAGAGGTACCCGGCGGCACCCACCACGAACGGCACCGCGGGAACGCTGTCCACGTAGACGGCGACGGGCACCGAGTAGATGGCGAGCATCGGCAGCCCGGCCAGCGCGGGTCGGCGCAGCCCCACCGCCAGCACGTCCACCAGGACGGCCACCCCGCCGACGCCGAGCACGGTGATGAACAGCAGCGGGTCGGTGTCCGGCACCTCGACGCCGTACGAGCGCATGTCCTGCATGGAGCCGGTGAACAGGTCGGCGAAGTGCCCGAACGTGGTCGGCGTCGGCAGGAAGGTCAGCAGCTCCGCGCCACTGGGGAACAGCCAGGTCAGTGCGAGCACCAGGGCGGCCAGCATGCCGAGCACCTGACCCCACAGGGGTGCCCGGACGAGCCGGGTCAGCGCGGCGACCCCGGCCACCACGGCGACCGCGATCGCGGACTGGATCAGCCACGTCCAGGTCTCGAAGATGGCCGACAGCGGTGCGGCGGCGAGCAGCGTGGCAGCGGCCGCCACCGCGCCGATGTTCCGACTGGCGATCATGAGGGGGACCTTCCGTTCATCGCACGCCGCCGGCGACCGTCTCGGCCAGCGCGGCGCGCAGGGCGAAGCCCTGGGAACCCCGGCCCGCCTGCGGCCAGAGCGTCGGCAGCCGGCTGCCGTGGTCGACGCCGACCACCCGCCAGCCGCTCTGCAACATGGCGAGCGCGGCGGCGCCGTGCGCGTGCTCCGCCTCGGCCCGGGCCTTCTCCGGCAGGCTCAGCCAGGTGGAGCTGTCCAACAGGAAACCGACGCAGGTGGCGCCGTTGCCCCGCAGCCCGGCCAGCAGCTCGGCCTCGGCCACACTCACCGCCCCGAACAACCCGATGATCAGGCCGCCGTCGGCGCGTTGCCGGACCCGCTGCACCAGGCCGGTCACCTCGGCCCGCTGGTCCAACCGGACCTCGGCGAGGTGGTCGAGCAGCGCCCCGTCGCCGCCGGCCTCGGAGGCGTCCACGTCGACGCCGGAGCCGGTGACCAGGCGCAGCTTGTAGCCGGCCTGCCGCAGGTGCACGGCGATGCTCGCGGCGGCGGAGACCGCCCACTCGAAACTCGCCGTCGGCCCGTCGCCACGGTGGCCGTACGCGCGGGTGTCCAACACGACCGTGGCGCGGCTCTCCCACGGCTGCTCCTCGCGCCGCACCATGAGCTCGCCGGTGCGGGCGGTGGACTTCCAGTGCACGCGACGCAGGTCGTCGCCGCGCCGGTACTCCCGGGTCGCCGCGTCGTCCTCACCGTGCACCGCCACCGAGCGGGCCCGGCTGTCGCCGCTGCCCGCGTACTCACCGGGGAGCCGGACCGACGGCAGGGGGGTGACCTGCGGGATGACCGTCAGGTGGTCGGTGCTGGGAAAGGCCCGGCTCAGCTCGCAGAGACCGAACGGATCGCTCATCCGGACCACCAGCGGGCCCACGTCGTAGCGGCCCCGCACGTCGGCCCGGACGGTGTACGCCACGGAGCTGGCCTGCTGTGCGCCGAGCCGCTCCAGCACCACCCGGGGCCGGCTGCCCAGCGCGTAGGGCAGCCGGTCCTCCAACAGCAGGGTGCCGGTCGGCAGTCGGGACAGGTTCTGCAGGCGCAGCACCACGCGCGAGTTGGCACCGACCGGGACCCGGTGCGGGTCCAGCGACCGGTTGCAGGCCAGCTTGTAGCGGCTGCGTCCGACGTAGGCGGCGGCCAGCAGCGGCAGGACGGCCAGCAGCACGGCGACCCGGAGCAGGTCCTTCTCCCCGAGGATGCCGGCCGAGATCGCCGCCGCGACCGCGGCGGCCAGGAACGAGCGCCCGCGGGTGGTCAGCCCGCGCAGCCCGGCACGCACGTCACGGCCTCCGCGGCTCGTAGGGCGCGCGACCGTTGCCGGTGGCGGGCCGGGTGTCGTAGGGGGAGCGCTGCCGGTCGTGTGGCAGCGGCAGTCGGTGCACCAACTCGGAGACGATCGCGTCGGTGGTGCGCCGGGCGAGCTGGGCGTCGGCGGTGGGGATGATCCGGTGCGCCAGCACCGGCACCGCGAGAGCCTGGAGATCGTCGGGGAGGACGTAGTCGCGCCCCTCCAGGGCGGCGACCGCCCGGGCGGTGCGCAGCAGCTGAAGGGTCGCCCGGGGGGAGGCGCCCAGGCGCAGGTCGGGGGCCTCGCGGGTGGCGGTGACCAGGTCGATGGCGTACTGCTTGACCGCGTCCGCGACGTGCACCTGCCGGACGGTGGCGATGAGCTGCCGGACGATGTCCGCGTCGGAGACCGGGCGCAGCTCGTTCAGCGGGTCGGTGCCGCCGTGCCCGTCCAGCATCGCCAGCTCGGCGCCGGCGTCCGGGTAACCCATGGCGATCCGGGCGGTGAACCGGTCGCGCTGCGCCTCGGGCAGCGGGTACGTCCCCTCCATCTCGATCGGGTTCTGGGTGGCGATGACCATGAAGGGGGTCTGCAGCTGGTAGGTCACGCCGTCGACGGTGACCTGTCGCTCCTCCATGCACTCCAGCAGCGCCGACTGGGTCTTCGGCGAGGCGCGGTTGATCTCGTCGCCGACGACCAGGTTGGCGAAGACAGCGCCGGGGCGGAACTCGAAGTCGTGCGTTTCCTGGTTGTAGACGCTGACACCGGTGACATCGCTGGGCAGCAGGTCGGGGGTGAACTGGATCCGCCGCACGGTGCAGTCGATGGACCGCGCCAGGGCCTTGGCCAGCTTGGTCTTGCCGACGCCGGGTACGTCTTCGATGAGGAGGTGACCCTCGGCGAGCAGGACGGCCAGGGCGAGCCGCACGGTGGCGGTCTTACCCTCGATGACCTGCTCGATGTTGGCCACGATGGCCTCGCTGGCGGCGCGGAACTCGTCATGCGGCAACAGGCCGCCGACCTCGTCCCAGGTCTGTTGTGTCACGGGCCTCCTCCTCGTCGCCGTCACGGCAGCTCTGAATAGAGCACCTGGACCCGCCGTTGGGTTCGCGACGTCGAGCCTCGTTTGCCGCAGAATTCTCACTGGCCTCTCAGGCTAACCATGTTTGTCGTTCTCGCCGACCCCCGCAGGTAGTCCGTCGGTTACGCACCGATATTCGCCGGGTTGGGGGACGGGCCCGCCGGCCCCGGCCCGTGCCGGCGGCGGGGTACACTGCCGGACATGGCCGGAGTCTTCCTGCTTCTTATCGGGCCGTGCTGATGCGCTGAACGCGCGACAGCACGGCGGCCCCTCCTGCGTGAGGGGCATTTTTGTGCCCGTCGCCGGCCCGGCCCGGCGGTGCCGAGACGAAGCGAAGCGAAGCGAGGAGAGACGATGAGTGAGGCAGCCGCACCGGCGGGCGACATTCCCCCGTTCCGGTACACCGCGGCCCTGGCCGACGAGATCGAAAACCGTTGGCAGGACACCTGGGCGCGCGAGGGCACCTTCCACGCCCCGAACCCGACCGGCCCGCTGGCCGACCCGGACCACCCCCGGGCCGGCGCGGAGAAGCTGTACGTGCTGGACATGTTCCCGTACCCGTCCGGCGCCGGCCTGCACGTCGGCCACCCGCTGGGCTACATCGGCACCGACTGCTACGCCCGCTACCAGCGGATGGCGGGGCGCAACGTGCTGCACGCCATGGGCTTCGACGCGTTCGGTCTGCCCGCCGAGCAGTACGCGGTGCAGACCGGCACCCACCCGCGGACCACCACGGTGGCGAACATCGAGCGGTACAAGGCGCAGCTGCGCCGGCTGGGGCTGGCGCACGACGAGCGCCGCTCGGTGGCGACCATCGACACCGACTTCTACCGCTGGACCCAGTGGATTTTCCTGCAGATCTTCAACTCCTGGTACGACCGCGAGGCGGGCCGGGCTCGCCCGATCGCCGAGCTGATCGCCGAGTTCGAGGGCGGTAACCGGTCCACACCGGACGGGCGCGCCTGGGCCGAGCTGAGCGTCGCCGAGCGCCGCCAGGTCGTCGACGACCACCGGCTGGCGTACGTCTCGCAGGCGCCGGTGAACTGGTGCCCGGGCCTGGGCACCGTGCTGGCCAACGAGGAGGTCACCGCCGACGGCCGCTCCGAGCGGGGCAACTTCCCGGTCTTCAAGCGCAACCTGAAGCAGTGGATGATGCGGATCACCGCGTACGGCGACCGGCTGCTGGACGACCTGGACAGCCTGGACTGGCCCGAGCCGATCAAGCTGATGCAGCGCAACTGGATCGGCCGATCCACCGGCGCGCACATCGACTTCCCCACCGAGCGGGAGCCGATCCGGGTGTTCACCACCCGGCCGGACACCATCTTCGGGGCGACCTACATGGTGCTGGCACCCGAGCACGAGCTGGTCGACACGCTGGTGCCGGCCGCCTGGCCGGAGGGGACGCGGGACGCCTGGACCGGCGGGCACGCCAGCCCCCGGGTGGCCGTCGAGGCGTACCGCAAGGCGGCGGCGGCCAAGACCGACGTCGAGCGGCAGTCCGACACCAAGGAGAAGACCGGCGTCTTCATCGGCGCGTACGCCACCAACCCGGTCACCGGCGGGCAGATCCCGATCTTCATCGCGGACTACGTGCTGGCCGGCTACGGCACCGGCGCGATCATGGCGGTGCCGGCGCAGGACGAGCGGGACTGGGCGTTCGCCGAGGTCTTCGAGCTGCCCATCGTGCGTACCGTGCAGCCGGCGGAGGGGTTCGACGGCAAGGCGTACACCGGGGACGGCCCGGCGATCAACAGCGCCGCGCCCGAGCGCGGTCTGGACCTGGACGGCCTGGGGGTCGCCGACGCCAAGGCGGCGATCATCGCCTGGCTGGAGGCGAACGGGCACGGCGCCGGCGCGGTGACCTACCGGCTGCGGGACTGGCTGTTCTCGCGGCAGCGCTACTGGGGTGAGCCGTTCCCGATCGTCTACGACTCCACCGGCGCGGCCATCGCCCTGCCCGAGGAGATGCTGCCGGTCGAGCTGCCCGAGGTCGACGACTTCTCGCCGAAGACGTTCGACCCGAACGACGGCGACTCCAACCCGGAGACCCCGCTGTCGCGCCGCCGCGACTGGGTCGAGGTGGAGCTGGACCTGGGCGACGGGCCGAAGCGGTACACGCGGGAGACCAACGTGATGCCGCAGTGGGCCGGCTCCTGCTGGTACGAGCTGCGCTACCTGGACCCGACCAACAGCGGGCGGTTCGTCGACGCGGAGAACGAGCGGTACTGGATGGGCCCGCGCGCCGACGGCGACTGCGGGGGCACCGACCTGTACGTCGGCGGCGCCGAGCACGCCGTGCTGCACCTGCTGTACGCGCGGTTCTGGCACAAGGTGCTGTACGACCTGGGTCACGTGTCGTCGTTCGAGCCGTTCCGCAAGCTGTTCAACCAGGGCATGATCCAGGCGTACGCGTACACCGACTCGCGCGGCAGCTACGTGCAGGCCGAGGACGTCATCGAGCGCGACGGCGGTTACTACCTGGGCGACGAGGTGGTCAACCGCGAGTACGGCAAGATGGGCAAGTCGCTGAAGAACGTGGTGACCCCCGACGACATGTGCGCGGCGTACGGCGCGGACACCTTCCGGGTGTACGAGATGTCGATGGGCCCGCTGGAGGTGTCCCGCCCCTGGGAGACCCGGGCGGTCGTCGGGTCGTACCGGTTCCTGCAGCGGGTCTGGCGGGCCGTGGTCGACGAGGAGACCGGCGCGCTGCGGATCACCGAGGACCCGGCCGACGAGGCGACCCGCCGGCTGCTGCACAAGGTGATCGACGGCGTCCGCGGCGACATGGACGGCATCCGGTTCAACACGGCGATCGCCAAGCTGATCCAGCTGACCAACGGGCTGACCGGGCTGTCGGCGACGCCGCGTGAGGTGGCCGAGCCGCTGGTGCTGATGGTGGCGCCGTTCGCCCCGCACCTGGCCGAGGAGCTGTGGCGGCGGCTGGGTCACGAGACCTCGCTGACCTACGTGGACTTCCCGACGGCCGACCCGGCGCTGCTGGTGGCGGACACGGTGACCTATCCGGTGCAGGTCAACGGCAAGGTCCGTGGCCGCATCGAGGTCGCCGCCGACGCGTCCGAGGAGTCGGTCCGTGCCGCCGCGCTGGACGCGGTGGCCGCCGCCCTAGCCGGCAAGGAACCCCGCAAGGTCATCGTCGTGAAGGGCCGGATGGTCTCCGTCGTCGCCTGACGTCCCACCCACCCCACCCCACCCCGCGCCCCGCTCTCCAACACCCGCGATCTTGCACTTTCGGTCGCTGTTCTGCCCCTTGAGGGCGAA
>NZ_JBQXEO010000019.1:0-149278 GCF_052601155.1 Micromonospora yongxingensis | reverse complement strand
TTCCAGCGGGACGCGCTGAACGCCACCTTCGACCAGGTCGTGACGTGGAGCAGGGCCCTCGCGCCGCTGCGTACCAGGTGACGACCCCTTACTGAGCCACCTGATCGCCGTCCGGACGCCGGGATGAGCGCTCATTCCGCGGCCGAGGTCGGGGCCACGGCCGCAGCGGTCGGGCCGCCCAGTCCGCGGCCACCTCCTGTGGATCACCGGTACGGAACAGCGGCGGCTCGTGCAGCAGGAAGTCGCGGTGGCTGATGTTCCAGGCGTACGCCCCGGCCATGGCGAAGGCCAGCACGTCTCCCACGCCGATCGGCCCGGCGGTGGCCGAGCGGGACAGCACGTCCTTCGGGGTGCAGAGCTGCCCAACCACGGCGACCGGCCCTCCGTCGGTACGCGGGCCGTCGGACTGCCGCCGCCGGTGCACGGTGAACGGCTGCGGGTGCCCCTTCGCGGCGGGTGTGCGCAGGTGGTGGGTGCCGCCGGCCACCACCACGAACCACTCGCCGTAGGAGCGCTTCACGTCGACGACCTCCGTCAGGTACGCCGCGCAGTAGGCGGTGACCGACCGGCCCGGCTCGATGCGCAGCCGCAGACGGGGGTACGCGTCGAGGACCTTCGCCAGCGCTCGACCGTAGCCCGCCCAGTCGAAACGTGCAGCCGGGTCGCTGTAGTCGACGGCCATGCCTCCGCCGACGTCGACCTCGGCGGCACCGACCTCGGTAACCGACCAGCGGGCCACGGCGGCGGCGACCTCGCCGGCGAGCGGCGCGTCCAGGCCGCTGGCCAGGTGGGCGTGGATTCCGCGTACCTCGATGCCGGCTGGTGGGCGGCGGGCACACTCCACCGCGTCGGCCGGATCCATCCCGAAAGGGCTGGGTCCACCGCCCATGACCAGGCTCGCGCCGGGAGCGTCCACCGGCAGGTTCACGCGCAGCAGCACCTGGGCCGGGCGGCCGGACGCGACGGCCAGCGCGCCGAGGCGCCGCAGCTCGGCAGGCGACTCGACGTGGATGCGGCGCACCCCGGCGTCCAGGGCGGCGGCGAGGTCCTCGTCGGTCTTGCCAGGGCCGGCGTACGCGGCCGGCGCCTGCCCCGGTAGCACCTCGGCCAGTCTGCGCAGCTCACCGCGACTGGCGGCCTCGAAGCCGTCGACGACGGGGGCGAGGGTGCGCAGCACACCCGGGTCGGGGTTCGCCTTGACCGCGTACAGCAACTCGACCCGCCGTGGCAGCGCCGCGCGGATGGTGCGGGCCTGCGCGGCCAGCCCGTCGAGGTCGTGGACGTAGACCGGTCGGGTCATCGTTGCCCGCCCATCGGGTTCGGCACCGGCACGAACGGCGCGGCACGATCGGCGTCGCGTCGCCACCGAACCAGCAGGTTCGCCTTGGCCACCAGCGGCTCCCCGCTCAGCAGCGTGCGCAGCTCGGCCGGGTCACCGAGGTCGGCGGCCACCGCCGCGACGACGGCACGCAGCTCCTGCCACAGCCGCCGCTCGACACCCGGCCGCGCGTCGGCGAGCGCACCGCAGATGCCGGCCAGGTGGTTGACGAAGAGGCAGTAGACGATCCTGCGGCGAGCGTCCCGAGGGCCGTAGCCGACCTGCGGTGGGACGCCGTCCGGCCAGATGGTCCACCGATCGGTGTCCAGCTTGACCCCCTCCAGGTCCCGCAGCAGCATCCGTACCGGATGGCGGTTCCGGTCGAGCACCACGACCACGTTCTGCAGGTGTGCCTCGTGCAC
This sequence comes from Micromonospora yongxingensis, assembly GCF_052601155.1. Classification (NCBI taxonomy): domain Bacteria; kingdom Bacillati; phylum Actinomycetota; class Actinomycetes; order Micromonosporales; family Micromonosporaceae; genus Micromonospora; species Micromonospora yongxingensis. The sequence goes on along the minus strand of NZ_JBQXEO010000019.1, from coordinate 147,538 downwards.
GACGCCGTGGCTGAGCCAGGAGCGCAGCACCGCCGGCACCAGCAGCTCGGCGTACGCCCGCCACCAGGCCACCGGATCCGGTACGGCCAGCGGCGCGGCGGCCAGCGCCGCCGCCAGGATCGGGGTGTCCCCCGGTCGCAGGTGCGGGCGGAGCCCGGTGCGGAGGATGGTCCCGTACGCCTCGTCCGCGCCCGGGGCGTCGACGGTCCGGTAGGCGGGCTCGGCGAGCAGCCCGACCCCGGCCGGCATCGGCACCCTGGCCAACAGGTCGGTGAGGGCGACCGCGCCGGTGAGTTCGTACCGCGCGTTCTTGCGCAGGCAGTTGGTGATCCGTACGTGCAGGCTGGCCTTGACGAACAGGTCGGCGTCGGGGGCGTAGAGGGTGCGGACACTCGCCGTCGGCCGGACCGGGACACCGGCCGCGCCCAGGTGGCGCAGTCGTGGGTCGGCGGGCGGAACCAGCGAGAGCTGCCACGGGTGCACCGGCAGCACCCGGTGCCCGGCCGGGGGCCGCGGCGGGTCGAGGGCGGCGATCAGCGGGTCGAACGGCCCGGCGCCGGCGACGAGATCGTCCGGCACGGCGAGCCAGTGCAGTCGGAACGCGGTACGCAGCTCCGGCGCGTACTCCCGCCAGGTGTCCGGATCGCCGCTGCGCCACTTCGGCGCGGGATGGTGCGGGTGGCCGAAGACCAGCGACTGTTCCGAGTCGACGTACGCGTCGATGGCCGGCTCGCCGGTGGGGGTGGGGTCCTGTGCCGGGCGCTCGGCGAGCAGCCGGGCCACGGTGGCGCGGCTGGCCCGGACCTGCCCGACGAACTCGTCGTTCACCAGGCCGGTACGGGCGGCCAGTTCGGCCGCGACCAGACCGGCCAGCCCGTCCGCGTCCAGGTCTTCCCACCGGCCGCCGTCGGTCATCCGCTGCACCGGGCCGGTGTAGCGGTGCGCGCCCAGTGGCGAGGTTCGCGCGACGGCGCAGCGCAGCGTCACGTCGAGGTGCCGCAACAGCAGACGTGCCGTGCCGCCGGCCACGGTCGCGTCGCCGTCGGGCAGGGCGATCTCGCGCATCAGGCAGCCGAACACGGCATGCGCGGCGGCCAGGTCGGCGGGTTGACCGGTCTCGACGCCCGGCCGGGAGCGCAACTGTGCGCTCGTCATCGTGTCTCCCGGAGGTAGTTCGGGCCGGTGCGCCGGTAGTACTTGTTGATGTCGGCGCAGCCCAGCCGCTGCTTGGGCAGCAGGGTGCCGGCGGTGAGCATCGCCTTGATGGGTAGTCGGGACGCCTGCAGGACACGCTCGGTGAAGGATCGTGCTGCCGGCCCGTCGCCCCAGCGGTCACGGGCTTCGGCCAGCCGGGGCGCCAGCGCCGCGGCCGGTGACGGCACGCGCAACCCTCGGGCGGCCAGGGCGATCAGGGGCGCCGCCGCGGCCAGGTGCAGGGTGATGGTGATGAACACGTCGGCCAGTTCCTGCGGGTCACGCGCCCACATCCGCTCGTCCCGCAGCGGGAGCCCGCCGGGGCCGCCGTGCCGGAGGTCCAGACGGGCGCCGTCGTTGTCCTTGTAGAGCAGGCCGACCGTGCCGTCGGGGTGCACCAGCAGGTGGATGTTCTGCGGGTGCGCCTCAAGGGCCACGCCGTGGCGCAGCCAGAGGTGGACGTGCCAGTCGAGCAGGATGTCCAGGTAGGACCCCAGCAACGCCGCGGGCCGCCCGGCGCTGATCCGTTCGAGGACCGTACCCGCGACCGGGTCGGGTGCGGCGAGGGCCGCGACCGGCACCACGTGGACGGCGGCCAGGTCGCGCGGGAACCGGCGCAGCAGAAAGCTGCGGCGCTCGTCGCCGTCGACGTGGGCGTAGGTGCCCTCGTCGGCGTGCCGGATCCGGCCGGCGAAGGCCGGCTCTCCGGTGGCGATCCGATCGAGCAGCCCGGCGACCGTCGCACCGTCGGCGAGGGAGCCGGGTTGCAGTGTCCGCCGGTTGCGGGCGCCGAGGCTCGCCGTCGGCAACGGCAGCTTCAGATGCAGGTACGGATCGTGGTCGAGCGCCACCGTCCGCATGGAGAGGGTGGGCCGCGCGGAGAACGTCGGCACGTCCGCCACTGTCAGCGCGTCGCGTGCCGCGATGAGCGGATGCACCGGCATCAGCACCTGGTCCGGACGCTGCGCCCGTGGCCACCAGGAGGGGAGGTCGCCGGTGAGCCGCACCGCCTCGGCGGAAGCGGCGAACCAGCTCAGCCGGAGACGCGGCGCGTGCTCGGGGGCGTAGCGGAGCAGCTCGTCGTGGCTGAGCCCCTGCCGGGAGCGGTCGGTGGGGTAGACGGGATGACCGTGGTGCGCCGCGAGCACGTCGTCCAGGAGTGCTCCCGGCAGGCCCGTGGGGCTGATCGCCCGCTCGGCCGCCACCTGGGCGAACACCCGTGGCCGGGCTGCGGCGGCCAGCCGACGCGCCCGCAGGTCGGCTCGGCACTCGGCGCCGAAGTCCCGCCAGCCCGCCTCGGCCTCGGGGTCTCCGTGCGGACCCAGGACGCTCAGCAGGCCGTCGACGGTGTCCGTCCGACGGGTGACTCCGTCCACGACGACGAGCATCGTCGGTGCGGCGCTGCTCAGGGCCTGCTGGAAGCCGTCCGCGCGGACCGGGATCCGCAGCAGCCCGCCGTGGTGCGGCACCTCCCACCAGTCGGGGCCGTCCGGCCGACCCCTGCTGAGCAGACCGAGGTGGTCCTCGCGCAGCAGGGCGTCGAGCACTCGGACGAACACGTCCCGCTCGCAGTCGTCACTCACTCGACGATGGTCCAGTGCAGGTCACGGCGGAAGGCGGCCAGCGACTCCCGGACGGTGTTCCGGTCGGGGCCGATCCCGTGCAGCGCGGCGAGGTAGTCACGGTTGGTGCCGGTGCGCTCGGCGGTGCGACCCACCTCGCGCAGGGGTCGGCAGCCCAGCCGGACACTACCGTCGACAGTGTCCAGCGGGCCGGGTGCGGCGGCGAGCCGGCCCGACCGGTCCGCGCAGACGTACTCCACCCGGGCGTACCGGTCGACGCTGGTGGGCAGGCCGAGGGCGGCCAGTGGTTCGCCGAGGTGCAGCCGGATGACGTACTCGAACAGAGGCACACCGAGCAACTCGGCGAGGATCAGGTCCATCCGGTCGCCGATCAGTCGGTAGTTCACCTCTATCAGCCGGATCCGGCCGTCCTGGACGACGTACTCCGTGTGGCAGGCGCCGAAGCTGACCCCGAGGGCGTCGAGGCACGTTCGAAGCTGGGCGCTGGTGTGCCCCGGTGGGGGCGACCAGTCGAGGGACTCCTCGGTGAAGGTCGGTGGCGGGCCGAGGTGGGTACGCCACCCGCCGAGGACGGCCAGCGCCGTACCGTCGCCGAGGGTCTCGTGTGTCCGCAGTTCCCCGGCGAGATACTCCTCGACCACCAGTGCGACCTCCGGCCGCCGGCCGCGGATCTCGGCCACCCGGGCCGCCAACTCCCGGTGGTCGGTGACCAGATAGGCGTCCTCGCTGGCCACCCCCTCGCGGGGTTTGACGACGGCCGGGAACATCTCGGCCGGCACGGCGGGTGGGATACCGGGGTCGACGGCGACGGTGCGGACCAGGTCGAGCCCGGCAGCGGCGATCGCCCGGCGGGCGGCGGCCTTGTCCTTGCAGAGGCGGGCGGTGTCGGGGTCCTTGCCGGGCAGGCCGAGCTTGCGGGCGGCGATCGCGGTGACCTCCTGGAGGTGGTCGCTGTTGGACAGTAGCGCCGCCGGTGGGTCCGCCGCCGTCGCCGCGACCACCGCTGCCGCGTCCCGGATCGCGCACCGCGCCACCGGCAGGCCGGCCGGCCACTGCTGTGGCCGGTCGGTCAGCACGGTGACCGGCAGTCCGAGCGAGGCCGCCGCGGGAAGGAAGCCCTCCAGGACGGCGTCGGTGGGATTGAGCGCGGTCATGTACAGCCGCATACGGCCTCCGTCGACGGCGACGATCGTCGCGATTAGGATAGCCTACCCTTATTGTCAGGATATGTGGCGACTCGGCCGGTTCTCCCAATGCCGTTGGCCGCGCACGGATCGACTAACGCACCGCCTCCGAGCGCTGGGCCCGATGCAGCAGGCCCGCGGCGACCAGGCCGCCGACGAGTACCGCCACGGCGCCCACCGTCTGCCCGGTTTCCAGCGCAGAGGCGAAGGCCGCGGTGACCGTCTCCCGCTCCGGCCCGTCACCGGCAGCGGCCAGCGCCGCGGGGAACGATCCGGCGCCGGCCAGAGCGGCGGGCAGCAGGGCGGCGAACCGGGCGTTCAACACGGCGCCCAGCACGGCTATGCCGAGACTGCTGCCGACCTCGGTCATGGTGCCGTCGACACCGGCGCCAGCGCCGGCCTTCTCCGCCGGAATCGCGCTCATCACCGCCTCGACGATCGCCGGGTTGGCCAGCGCGCAGCCGACACCCATGACGAGCAGCCCGCCCAGCAGCACCCCGTAGCCGTCGGAGGGAACGAGGGTGACCACCGCGAGGCCACCCGCGAGCAGCGTCATGCCGAGGGCGATGGCGGCCGCCAGGCCGAGCCGTCGGATCAGGACGGTGGCGACGCCACTGACGTTCAGCAGCACGATGGACAGGGCGAACGGCGCCATCCGCAGACCGGCCTCCCAGGCGGGGTAGCCGCGGACGAACTGCAGGTGCTGGGTGAGCAGGAACAGCGCGCCGGTGGCGCCGAACGTGATCAGGACGACCCCGGAGATCGCCCCGACGAAGCGCCGGTCCCGGAAGAAGTGCATGTCCAGCATCGGGTCGGCGATGCGTCGCTCCCACTGCACGAAGAGCCCGAGCAGGAACGCGCCGACGACTGCCGCGCCCAGTACCTCGACCGACGCCCACCCCCGGTCCGGCCCGGAGATGATCGACCAGACGACCGCGGTCAGGCCGGCGGTGGAGAGCACCGCGCCCACCACGTCGAGGCGGCCACCGGCGGGATCGCGGGACTCGGGTACCAGGGCACGGCCGGCGAGCAGGCAGACCAGCACGATGGGGACGTTCATCAGGAAGATGGCGCCCCACGGCAGGTGAGCGAGGATGGTGCCACCGATCGGTGGTCCGACGGCGAAGCCCAACGCGCTGGTGGCGGCCCAGATGCCGATCGCTCGGGACCGTTCGGCGCCGTCGAAGACCTGCATGGCGACCGCGAGCGTGGCGGTGACCAGGAGCGCACCGCCGACGCCCATCCCGGCGCGGGCGGCGATCAGCTGCCCGCTGGTGGTGGCGAGCCCGGCGGCCAGCGAGCCGAGCCCGAACAGGACGAGCCCGGCGAGCAGCATGCGGCGGCGCCCGTACCGGTCGGCGGCGCTGCCGGCGGTGAGCAGCAGACCCGACAGCACCAGCGCGTACGCGTTGATCATCCACTGCACGTCGGCGGTGCTGGCGCCCAACTCGGTGGTGAGCACCGGCACCGCCACGGTCAGCACCGTGTTGTCGAGCACCACGACCAGTTGGGCGACGCAGAGCACGGCCAGGACCAGCCACCGTTGCGGGAGCCGCGTCGATACCGGGGTATCGGCCGGTTGGACGGTGGCCGATGGCGTGTCGACGGCCGCTCCGTGCCGGCCATCGGAGGTCACGCCACAGCCTTCACGCCGTCCGACGACGGGCTCTCACTGGCCGGTTCCGCCAAGGGACCGGGGGTGCGGGGGAACCGCCGCTGGTGGGTGAGGCCGAGGGCGACCCCGGCGGCCACCAACAGGATGGCGGCGACCGCCACCGCCGGGTAGCCGACCCGGTCGGCGGCCGCCAGCCCGACGGAGGCGGCCACGAACGAGCAGACCAGGCCGAACGACGACAGGACGGTGAAGTCCGTGCCGCCGGTACCCGGTCGCGAATAGTCCATGTTGACCGTGTAGAGCACGACGTTGGCGATCGTGTAGGCCGCCATGAAACAGCAGAGCGCGGCGACGGTCCCGGCCAGCGGTGCACGGCCGTCCATCAACGGCAGCAGCATCATCGTCGACAACGCGAGAGCCACGCCGCCGGCCACCAGCACGCCAGCGCGCCCGAACCGCCCGATCCCGAGACCCGCCACCAGACCAGCCACGATGGCCGGTGCACTGGTCACCACGCCCGTCACCACGCCGATCCGGCCCAACGACCAGCCCGCGTCGACCAGGGCCGGCGTCACCAGGGCGTACGCCATCCCGGCACCGACGTAGACCAACGGCACCACGCCGAAGGTCCACCACCGGCAACCGGGCTGACCGAACACGGACAGCAGCGCCCGGTACGCCTCGCCGACCCGGGCCACCCGATCGGTACGGGCCGGCTCCCGGAAACGCCACACCACCAGCAGGCCGACGGCCGTCAGCGCGGCCAGCAGGCCGATCGCCGGCACCCAGCCGAACCGGTCGTAGACCAGCACGCAGGCGCCCCCACCGAGCAGGTTGCCGAGGTAGCTCGCCGCCACCTGGATGCCGTTGCCGGTCCCCCGATCCGAGTCGGTGAGCAGCCGGACGGCGACCGCGTCCACGGCGATGTCCTGTGTGGCGGAGAAGAAGACGTAGACGGCGCAGATGGCGATGACCGGGCCGAGCGCGTCGGCCGGGCGGGAGAACGGCAGCAGCGCCAGCAGGGCGAGCACCAGCGCACCCTGGAGCACGAGCAGCCAGGACCGGTAGTGGCCGCGGTGGCGGGAGCCGTACCTGTCGAGGATCGGCGCCCAGAGGAACTTGATGGGCCAGATCAAGCCGACGATCTGCAGCAACGCCAGGGTGTCCAGCGAGGTGCCGCCGTCACGCAGGATGGCGGTCAGCCCGACGGTGATGAAGCCGATGCCGAGGTACTGGGTGACGTACAGCGCGGTCAGGGTGCCGAGCCGACCCCTCATGCGGCTTTCCAGTAGCCGAGGGAGGTCAGCCTGCCCTTGTCGACGCCCAGGGTTCGGCGGATGTGCCGGGTGATGCCGCGGGTGCTGGCCGCCTCGCAGGCCACCCAGTAGTGGGCGGTGTCGCTGGCAGGCAGGTTGGCGCACACCGTGTCGACCAGGTGTTGACCGGAGTCCTGGCGGGGCACCCAGGTGACGTCGTGGTGGGCGCGGGCGCGCGGAGTGAGCGCCTTCTCGCCCTCGTGTGCGTACTCCAGCCAGACCGTCGCCGGGATGTCGGCGCCGGCGTCGAGCAGGCTGTTCACCGCGGGCAGGGACGCCGCGTCGCCGATGAGGTAGAGGTGCTCGGGCGCGGGGTCGGGCAGTTCGTAGGCGCTGCCCTGGACGGTGGCGCCGATGGTGTCGCCGACCTGTGCGGTGGTGGCCCAGCGGGCGGCGCAGCCGTCGTGGATGGCGAATTCGAGGCTGAACCGACCGGTGGCGGGATCGGGGTCCACCAGCGTGTACGCGCGCTGGTGCGCCCGGCCGTCGTTGTCGAACCACAGCCGGATCCACATGGTGGGGTGGACCCCGCACGCCTCCAGCAGCCCGCCGCCGTCCAGGAGCAGCCGCTGGTAGTGCCCGTCGACCGACTCGGTGCCCAGCACGGTCAACCGAAAGTCCCGGCCTCCCATGGCCTTGAGGACCAGGGCCTCCCAGTTCCGTTTCACGCACCCCTCCAGGTAAGGTCAGCCTTCGTTAGGGGAGGGTAACCTAACTTGGCCGCTCGACGGAACACGCAACCCCCTCGCTTTCGCGCCGCAGGCCCACCCACCAATCCGCAGCGAAGGACGGCGCCACATGACATACCAGGAGAAGATCGCGGGCCTCGGCGAGTTGTCGCTGGTGACCGTGGAACCCGACCGGCACGCCGAGCTGCTGCACAGCTGGGTCACCCTGCCCCGCAACTCCTTCTGGGGCATGGGGTCACACACCCTGGAAGAGGTACGCGAGATCTACGCGTTCGTCGACAGCCTGCCGACGCACCACGCGTACCTCATCCTGATCGACGCGGAGCCGGTCGGCCTCTTCCAGACGTACCAGCCCGAGGCGGATCCGGTCGGCGAGCGCTACGCGGTCCAACCCGGTGATGTCGGGATGCACCTGCTGCTCAGCCCGGCCCAGCGCCTCGCCCAGAGCCTCACCACCGCCGTCGGCCCCGCGCTCGCCCGCTTCCTGTTCCGTGATCCCGCCGCCCAGCGGATCGTGGTCGAGCCGGACGTCCGCAATCAGCTCGCGCTTCGTCGGCTGGAGAGGGAGGGCTTCTCCTTCGGGTCCGAGATCGACATGCCGGACAAGCGCGCCCAGCTCGCGTTCCTGACGCGCGCCCGGTTCGAGGCGGACCACCCGGCCTGACGCGGTGTCCCGCACTCAGCGGGCGGCCTGGAACGCCCGCCCGACCAGCGTCGCCTCGGTGCCGTCGCTGAACAGCCCGGACCGGTCCTTGTCGGTGGCGGCTAGGCCGAACCAGGCGTATCGCTGCACGTAGGAGAGCTGGCCCAGCATGGCGGTGGCGGCGGTGAGGAAGGCCGCCTGCTGCTCCTGGCTGGGAAACTGCTGGCTGCCGCCGTCGAAGCGGATCAGCGCGAACTCGGTCAGCCAGATGGGTTTCCCGTACCTCCGGTACACGGCCTGCAGGTACTGCCTGAGCTGGGCCACCGCCGTGGCGGTGGTGAAGTCGGCACCGAACCAGTGCAGGGTGATGAAGTCCACCCGGTGGCCGCGGGCCTTGGCCCCCGTCATGAACCTGTCCAGCCAGCCCTGCGCGTCGGCGGCACCCCAGGCGACCGCTGGGCTGCCCAGCCTGCTGCCGGTCGCCATCAGTTGCGGCCACAGGTCCAGCGCCCGCTCGACCGTCATGTTCGACTGCTCGGGCAGGTCCGGCTCGTTGAACGTGAGCAGGTACGGCCCGGCCGCCCTGGCCCGGGCCAGATCGGCGGCGGTGACGTTCTCCGCGCCACGGATCATCGGTACGAACGTCGCGCCCTGCGGAGTGGTGATCCCGGAGTGCTGGGTGCCCCAGGTGTAATACCAGCCGGCCTTCGAGCTCGCCAGCGCCTGACTGGCCCCGGCGAAGTTCCACACCCCGACGCCCTTCCGCGCCGAGCTGACCGCCGGCGCGACCGGAGCCCTCGACGAGGGTCGCGCGCTCGGCGACGGTGCTCGGGTCGCCGAGGGGATGGCGGCGGGTGGCGCAGCCGGCGGCACGGCCCACGAGGGTGCGGGCGGATCGTCCGGTCGGATCACCACCAACGCGGTGATGGCGAGGGCAACGGCGGCGACACCGCCGACGAGCGACGGGAGCAGGCCGCGGGGCCGGCTCACCACCAGATCGACAAGCTTGTCTCCGCCACCGGCATCTGCGGGCACACCGCCGGGAGGGGTGGTCCCGGCGGTGTGCCCGGCCGTCAGGTCCGAGGGCTGGTACCCGACGGCCTGCGAGGCAGCCGGGGGAACGGCCGCGCTCGGGAAGTGGGCGCTGAGGCTGGCCGGCAACGGCAGCAGTGCCATGCCGGCGAGCAGCCGGTCGATCGGTACGAGGGTGCCCAGGCTTCCGCAGGACGCGCATTCCCGGACGTGCCGGGCCAGCCGTTTGCGCCACAGCGGATTGGGGGTGCCGTCCCACCCGGCAGCCGCGGCGCGCAGGTCCGGGCAGCCGGGTTGTGCCCGCAGCGCGCGGACGACCGCCCGGGCGCTCTGGATCTGCTCCTTCATCCGGTGGATCCGCACGGCGACGTGCCCCGGGGAGAGGCCGAGCGCGTCGGCGACCTCGGTCCGCGCGAGCACGCCGGTCTCCTCCAGCCACCAGAGCGAGAGCAGTTCCTGGTCGTCCGGGTCGAGCCAGCGGGTCGCCTCGGCGACCTCGCGTCGCTGGTCGGTGAGACCGAGCCGGAGGATGGTGACCCCCGCGAAGTCCGAGGCGGGGTCGGGCACGTTGTGGATGGCGTCGAGCCTGGCGTCGCGGTTGAGTGCGAGGCGTCGCCGCTGTTCCCAGTCACGTACCTGACGGATGGTGATCGCCACCAGCCAGGACCGGTACGCCGCCGGGTCGTTGAGCGCGGGCAGGTACCGGATCACCCGTACCAACGTCTCCTGGACCACGTCGTCGACGTCGGCGTGGCCGCGGAGCGCCCGCCCGACGATGTTGTAGACCAGCGGGAGGGAGGCCGCCACGACATCGTTGAGCGCGCGCTGGTCGCCCTGTCGGGCCGCGACGACCAACCCGACGTGGGGTAGTCCTCGACCGGTTGGCGACATGGGTCTCACTCCTTTTGCACTCATCCTCGGGCGCTCGCGCTGTGCGCGTTGACCGCCTCCTGATCGGAGACCGTTGGCAGCGGAATGGATTACGGAAATCGACGCCGGGTATGGTGCGGCGTGTTGGTGTCGCCGGGCGCTCGCCCGAGATCGGGACACCGTGCTCTGGCGCCAGTGTGAGCGCCGGGACTATCGCAAGGTTGTGCGGCAGGAGTTGCCGACGGCCTGATGCGCCCCTCTGCTCAAGACAGGACTCAAGCATGACATCGAACAACAGTGATCGACCGGTGTTGTTTCTCGCCACCGCCACCGCCGACGCGCCCGACGGCCAGGGCGCGACCTTCGACGGCAGCGAGGAGGCCATGCGGCGGCTACGCCACCCGTTCGCGGTGACGGCGTCCCGGCCGACGGCGCAGGACAGCGACAACGGGGATCAGCGCGACTGATCCGGTGGGCCACCGCACAGCACCCTGGCCCATCCGTGCCGTCACGTCCCGTGCTGCCGCTGCTCGTTCTGCCGAAGGGCTTCCTCGAGCTGGTCTTCGAGGATGATGATCCGGCAGGCGGCCTCCAGGGCGGTGCCCTGGTCGACCATTTCCCGGGCCCGCGCGGCCAGCCGCAGTTGATAGCGGGAGTAGCGGCGGTGCCCGCCAGCTGAGCGGTGCGGGTCGATCAGTTTCGCCTCGTCCAGGCGGCGCAGGAAGTCCTGCGTGGTGCCGAGCATCTCCGCGGCCTGCCCGATGGTGTAGGCCGGAGTGTCGTCGTCGCCGAACATGTCATCGGGGTTCAGCCCCATGTCACCTCCACGTCGAGGGCCCCGGCGCTTACGCGCCGGGGCCCAGGGCTTACGGGTCAGAACACCATCTGCCGACAGGAACGTCGGCTTGTCGTATCCGCACCGGCCCACTGAACAGGCATCGGGTGCGAGGATCGCATATGCGTGACCGGAGACCACCTCTCGTTCGATGGAGACTGCGGTGTCCGCCCGGCCTGAATGACGGCCGACGGGCGGGCGATCCAACGGTGTACGGGCCCTCCCTTTCCTCTACTTGCTGTTTCCTCTGCTGACGTGCTGTCCACCGGTGTCGGGGCCCACGCGACTTCATGGCCCCACATCACGGTGGACATCAGGCGAAGCCCTGAAAAAGCCCTGGCCTCACCTGCGGTATCCCGTCGCCCGTCGTGACCTCACGGCCGGGCGTCCTTCTGCGTCTTTTGCAGCTCTGCTCTCGACTCCAAGAAGGCTAACCCATGCTGCCGAGAATATCTAGGCGATTCGACAGAGGTTTTCTGGTTGGTCGGCACCCAGACTCGGCGGCCATGCAACGGGCAGCAGGAACTGCTGGCCTTCGCTGCGGAACTGGTCCGGTCCGGCACCAATCCGGTGGGCGCTGGGCGACGAATCCCTCACGACAGCACCTGAGCACCAACGCCGTACCGGCGGAGACGGAGATCTGTTGTGAGATTGTCCCGAGCCCTGCTCACCGTGCCCGTGGCCGCACTGTTCCTCGCGCTCCCGGGTGTCGCGCACGCCGACGAGAGCGTGCAGGTCCAGTTGCAGGACCTCAATGAGACCGGTGCCACCGGCACCGCGACGCTGACCGCGACGGGTGGCGGCGACCTGAAGGTCATGATCCGGTCGAAGGGCATGACGCCGAACTCGCCGCACGCACAGCACGTGCACGGCGCGGCCAACGGCATGGACTTCCACTGCCCGGACAAGTCCGCCGACGCGAACGGCAACGGCTACGTCAGCACCGAGGAGGGCCTGAAGATGTACGGGGACATCTTCATCTCGCTGACCACCACCGGGGACACCACCAAGGCCAGCGGACTGGCCGTGGACCGGATGCCGAAGGCCGACGCGCAGGGCAATCTCAGCTACGAGCGCACCATCCCGGCCGCCGAGCTGCCCGCCGGCACGATCGAGCACCTCAAGGACCTGCACCTCGTGCAGCACGGCATCGACGCGAACGACAACGGCACGTACGACATGGAGGCGCTCGGCGAGTCGACGTTCGCCAAGTCCGTCGGCGTCAACGGCATCCCCGCCGAGGCCACCGACCCCGCGACGTGCGGCATGGTCAGCGGCGCGGCCGCCGGCTCCGTACCCGCCGGCGGCGTCGCCACCGGCGATGGGAGCACCTCCGGTACGCCGATGACCCTGTACGCCATCGGTGGCCTAGCGCTGCTCGGCGCGGCCGGTGCGGTCGCCGCGCGCCGCCGCCTCGCCGGCGAGCGCTGAGTCGAAGGACTCGGGATGGACACCGGCGACCCATCAGTGCCGGCCGGCCGCCGCCAGGGGCGATTCACGCTCCCGGCGGTGGCCGGCATCCTCACCGTGACCGCCGCCGTGACGATCGGCGCCGCCGTCGCGGGCCGGGAACCCGACCCGCCACGCCCCCGCGCGTCAGCGGCGGCACCCGCCGCGAACGCGTCACCGGCCCCCGCCACCCGCCCGGGCGAGTTGACGTCGGGACCGTTGATGGCCAGCTCACCGCCCATGCGGGTGTCGATCCCGTCGCTGAAGGCCAGCGCCGCAACGGTCGCCCTCGGCCTGCAGCCGGACGGCGCGATGCAGGTCCCGGACAGCGCCACCGACGTCGGCTGGTTCACCAGGGCGCCGATGCCCGGCGCTCTCGGGCCGGCCGTGCTGGCCGGCCACGTCAACTGGAAGGGCCGCCAAGGGACGTTCTTCGACCTGGGCAGGTTGGCCGCCGGGGCCGCGATAACGGTCGACCGTCAGGACGGCAGCACGGCCATGTTCACCGTCACCAGGGTCGAGCAGTATCCCAAGGACCGGTTCCCCACCGACGAGGTGTACGGAGCCACCGACCACGCGGCGCTGCGTCTGATCACCTGCGGCGGCGAGTTCGACGACGCCACGCAGCACTATCGCGACAATGTCGTCGTCTACGCGCGCCTCGCTCACGCTCATCCCGCCTGAAGCGCAGGATCCGCCTTCGGCGGCACACCGAACCGTCACGATCACCGGAAAGGACATGCCGAGAATGAGCGGTGAGGGGGAACAGTCGCGGCGGTTGCGGTCGGTGCCGCCCGACGCCGCGGGCCCACCGGACGCCGATGAGCTGTTGTCTCGGGTGGCGCGGGGTGACGAGGCGGCGTTCGCGGCGCTGTACGACGCCGTGGCAGGCAAGGTCCTCGGGTTGGCCCGCCGGGTGGTTCGGGATCCTGCGCAGGCGGAGGAGGTGACGCAGGAGGTGATGGTCGAGGTGTGGCGCACCGCCGGCCGCTTCGACGTCGGGCGTGGTTCGGCCTCGGCGTGGATCCTGACGATGGCGCACCGCCGGGCGGTGGACCGGGTGCGCTCCGAGCAGGCCCACACCAACCGCGCGTGGCAGGTCGCCGCGACCGCGTCGCACGTCCCGTACGACGAGGTGGTCGAGGACGTCACGGCCCGGTTGGAGCGGGAGCAGGTCCGCCGGTGCCTGGGTCGGCTGACGCCGGTGCAGCGGGAGGCGGTGACCCTGGCCTACTACGGAGGCCACACCTACCGTGAGGTCGCGGAGCGGCTGGAGACCCCGCTGCCGACGGTGAAGACGCGGATGCGTGACGGGCTGATCCGGATGCGGGACTGCCTGGGCATCGATCTGGAGGGGCGGGCATGAGCGGCGACATCCACACCCTCGCTGGCGCGTACGTCCTCGACGCGGTCGACGACCGTGAGAGCGCCGCGTTCGAGCGGCACCTGACCGAGTGTGAACCGTGCCGCCTGGAGGTTGCCGAACTTCGCGAGACGGCCGCTCGGCTCGCCGACGACACGGTCGCCGGGGCGACTCCGCCAGGGCTGCGGGAGCGGACCCTGGCACAGGCGGCCGGGACTCCACAGCTGCGTGTCGGCGCCGGTGCCGTCAACGTCGGTCCGAAGGCGCGGCGGTGGCGGCAGTTCGCCGTGGCGGCGGCCGCAGCGGTCGTCGTCGCGGGCGGCGCGAGCGCGGTCACCTGGTCGGTGAGCAGCGACCGGATCAGCGACGAGCAGGCCGGCAGCCAGCAGGCCCGACAGGTCGCCGACGTGCTCAACGCCGGGGACGCCCGGGTCTTCGAGCAGTCGCTGGAACCAGGGGGCGCCGCGACCGTGGTGGTGTCACGCGACCGGGACCGGGGTGTGGTGCTGCTGCGGGACCTGCCCGAGCCGGGCCCCGGGCGGGTCTACGAGCTGTGGCTCATCCGGGGCACCGAGCCGGCCCGCTCGGTGGGGCGACTTCCCGAAGGCGCCAGGGAGTCGACCACGGTCATCGGACCGGTCGCCGCCGCGGGGTCGTTCGGGGTGTCGAACGAGCCGGCTGGCGGGTCCCCGGCCCCCACTCGGATCCTGGGTCTGGTGGAGCTGAGTTGAGGTGAGCTGTGCCGGGGCCGGCCGGCACCGTTACGGTCGAATCTGCCGGAAGCGGTTCCCCGACCCGGGTGGCCTCGCAGTCGCGAACGAACAGGACAGTCATGACCGTGCACATCGATCTCGCGGGCAGGACCGCGCTGGTCACCGGTTCGACCCAGGGCATCGGCGCCGCCATCGCCGTCGCGCTCGCCCGCGCCGGGGCACGGGTCGCGGTCAACGGTCGTACCGCCGCCAGCGTGGAGCGGGCGGCGGTGGCGTTGCGGAGCGAGGTTCCCGACGCCGAAGTGATCGAGGTCGACGCCGACGTGTCCAGCGACGAGGGCACCTCGCGAACCCTCGACCTGTTGCCCACCGTCGACATTCTGATCAACAATCTCGGCATCTTCGGGCCCACGCCGGCGCTGGAGATCTCCGATGACGAGTGGCGTCGCTACTTCGAGGTGAACGTGCTGGCCGGCGTCCGGCTGACCCGCGCCTACCTGCCCGCGATGATGGAACGCGGCTGGGGGCGCGTGCAGTACATCGGCAGCGACTCGGCGGTCGTGATCCCCGCCGAGATGATCCACTACGGCGTCTCCAAGACGGCCCTGCTCGGCGTCTCGCGCGGGTTCGCGAAGGCCGCCGCCGGCACCGGCGTGACCGTCAACTCGGTGCTCGCCGGGCCGACCCACACGGCAGGCATCGAGGACTTCATCTCCGGGCTCATGGGCGACAGCCTGCCGTGGGACGAGGCGCAGCGGGAGTTCATGCGCCTGCACCGGCCGCAGTCCCTGCTTCAGCGGCTGATCGAGCCCGAGGAGATCGCCAACATGGTCACCTACCTCGCCTCTCCCCTCGCCTCCGCCACGACCGGCGCCGCCGTCCGCGTCGACGGCGGCTACGTGGACGCGATCGTCCCGTAGACGGTCACTGCGCGTCGGCGAGGTCGGCCGGATCGAGATGCAGGGTGGCGAGCAGACCGGAGTGCTTGGCCGGGTCCACGCGCTCCGGCAGTTCGCGCTCGACCCAGTCGGCCCTGGCCTGCTGGCCCCGGTCGCGAAGTGCGCTGACGATCCTGTGCCTGGCGATCATCCGGTTGCTCCCTGGTTAGGCCGCCGAACCAACACGACCAACAAGTCGCGGAGCTGGGGATTACGATCGGTAACGCCCCTGGTGGGCTGGTGGCGACGGCATCTGGCGGCCACCGGGGGTCCCGGGCGACATGTTCACCGTACGCCCTCGCGGCGCCGGGCTGCACCGGCACCGCTGGCCGTGGCCGCCCGGACCCGGTGGCGGCCACGGCGCGTGCCAGGCGTGATGCTCGTCAGGGCGCGATACGCAGCACCCGGATCGCCCTGTCGTCGTAGTCGCTGAAGCGGTACCGGAGCCCGGCGAACGGGCTGCCGGGGAAGTCGCCGGTGATCGTCACGGTCACGATGGTGCCGGCGGGGGTGTCCTCGATGTCGGTGATCTCGTACGACACCAGGGGCACGTCGCGACGCCACCGCCGGATGGCCTCGATGCCGCGGTACTCGGTCGACTCGTCCTCGACGACGGCGTCGGCGGCGAAGAGGGCGAAGTAGTCCTCGTGATCCGGCTGGCCGGCGAGCTCGAAGTAGCGGCGGACGATGGCCGGGGCGCTCTGGCTGACGGTCATGGTGAATGTCCTTTCCGAGGGGACGGTCAGACGGTCGGGATGGTGCCGCCGTCGATGACGTGTTCCGCGCCGACGATGGCCGAGGCGCGGTCGGAGACCAGGAAGGCCACCAGGTCGGCCACCTCGGCGGGCCGCGCCGGACGCCCCAGCGGGATTCCGCCCAGGGAGTCCATCAACTGCCCGAGGGCGGTGTCGCGGTCGACGCCGTTGCCGGCGGCGAGGCGGTCGACCAGCGCGTCGGCGGCGGTGGTCTGGATGAAGCCCGGCGCGACGCTGTTGACCCGGACGCCGTGCGGTGCGACCTCGTTGGCCAGACCCTTGCTGTACGCGGTCAGCGCCGCCTTGGCGGCCGCGTACCCCAGGGTGGCCTCGTACATCGGCTTGCGGCGCTGGATCGAGGTGACGTGCACGATCGCACCGGAGCGCTTCTCGATCATCGCGGGAACGAGGCGGCGGTCGAGCCGGACCGCGCCGAGGAGGTTGAGGTTCAGTTCCTCCATCCAGGTCTGCTCGGTGAGCGCGGCGAAGCCGCCGGCCGGGGCGTGCGATCCGCCGACGACGTGCACGACGATGTCGGCGCCACCCGCGTCGAGCAGCCGTTCCGCCACCGCCTCGGCGCCGTCGGGGGTGGACGTGTCGGCGGCGATGAACCGGTCGGCGGAATTCATGCCGTCGGGCGCGGTGCGGGCGCTGACCCACACGTCCGCGCCGGCCTCACGCAGTCGCGCGGTGATCGCCGCACCGGCACCCTTCGTTCCGCCCGTCACAAGGGCACGACGCCCCTGTAGCGAGTCCCGCGCGGACGATGTTCCGGACATCCGTCACCCCTGTCTTGGGCAGCACGAAGCGGGCGTCGTGGGGACGCCGTATAGTTGCTTCTGAAACAGAACCTACTGACTTCGACACTAGCACCGACTCGGGAGAGGGCAACTCCGTGGCAGGGAAGATCCGGCTGGAGGACCGCGAATGCCCGCTGTCCACGGCACTGGGCTACGTGGGCGAGTGGTGGACGCTGCTGATCTTGCACGATGTTTTCGACGGGTACACCCGGTTCGACCAGTTCCAGGCCAACCTGGGCGTCTCATCCAGCATCCTGACCAGCCGGCTCAAGACCCTCACCACGCAGGGGCTGCTCGAACGGCGCCGCTACCAGACCAGGCCGGACCGCTACGAGTACGTCCTCACCGACCTCGGCCGCAGCCTGCGACCCGTCGTGGTCGCCCTCGCCGGTTGGGGAAACTCCCGCCTGGACCCGAGCGAGCGCAGCATGATCCTGGTCGACCGGAACACCGGCGTGGAGGCCGACCCGGTCATCGTCGACCGGGTCACCGGGCGTCCGCTCGACGACAGCAACTTCGTCTTCGCCGCCGGCCCGGCCGCCAGCGAGGCGATGCGCAAGCGCTACGAGCACATCCCCACCCGAGCCGTCCCGAACCAGCACCAGCCCTGAGCGGTCGCCGACGCGGCACCTCCCCCGACCCGCCGGTGACTGGCCGTGCCACTACCAGGAACACCTCGACCTGCCAGCCGACCGGATGTCGACGCACAGTCGTCAGTGCGCGCTGAACGGGGATCTCCCGGTCAGCCGCATATCCCTCCACAGACTGGATGGAGGACGACATGAGCGCGACTCTTCCCGGCGGCGCCCTGACCCTTGCCGAGGGCCTCACCCTGAGCCGGATGGGCTACGGCGGCATGGCCGGCCCGCACGTCGTCGGCCCGCCCCGTGACCGCGCGGCGCACGGCCCGGACGAGGCGCCCATCGGGGCCCTGGCGGAGCTGCGCGAGGAGGGCCTCATCCGGCACCTCGGGCTCAGCACCGTCACCTCCGAGCAGCTCACCGAGGCCCAGGCCATCGCACCGGTGGTCACGGTGCAGAACCTCTACAACCTCGCCAACCGGCAGGACGACGCTCTGGTCGACCGCTGCGCGGCGGAGAACATCGCGTTCGCCTCGTACTTCCCTCTGGGTGGGTCCACTCCGCTGCAGTCCGACACGCTCAACGCCGTGGCCGACGGGTTGGGTGCCTCGCCCCAGCAGGTCGCGCTCGCCTGGCTGCTCCAGCGCTCGCCCACCACGGTGCTGATCCCCGGCACCTCGACCCTGGCGCACCTGCGGGAGAACGTCGCCGCAGCGGACCTGACGCTGCCCGCCGACGCGATCGAGGACCTGAACACCATCGGCGGATGACCCGCCGATCGGTCCGGCTAGTGCTGGTGCGGCCGGTTGCGGACCAGGGCGAGCGCGAGGACGGCGGTGGCGAGGAAGACGATGCCGTTGACCCACAGCCCGGCCTGCACGCCAGCGGTCAGGGCCTCGGCGAGCGCCGACCGCACGGGTTCGGGCAACTGCTGGCCGCCGGTGGCGCCGGCGGCCACCGCCGACTGCACGGCGGTACGGGTGGGTTCGTCCACCTGGTGGGCGGCGAGCCGCTCGGGCAGGTCGGCCAGCATCGTGGTGGTGAGCAGCGTGCCCAGCAGGGACGCGCCGAGCACCGAACCGAGCTGGCGGGCGGCGTTGACCGCACCGGAGGCCATGCCGGCCTGGGCGGGCGCGACGCTGGCGAGCGCCGCCGCGGTCGCCGGGGCCACCACCAGGGCGCTGGCGGCACCGAACAGCGCGAGCAACGGCCAACGGTGGCCGAACGGGGTGGTCGGGCCCTGAGCGGCGAGACCGAAGCTGGCCAGAGCACCGAGGACGAGACCGGCGGTCAGCGGAGCCTTGAACCCGGTACGGCGGATCGCCCGCCCGGCGGCGAAGGCGACGAGCACGTAGACACCGAAGAGCACGAGCATCCGCCAGCCCGTGTCGAGCGGGCTGAGCGCCTGGGCGCGTTCGTGGAACATGACGAGCAGGATCGCGACACCGGTGAAGCCGAACAGGGACACCGCGCCGACGAGCATGACGGCGCTGAACGACGCGGACCGGAACAGCCGCACGTCGAGCATCGGCGCACCGGTGCGCAGCTCGACCAGCACGAACCCGACCAGCGCGGCGGCGGAGACGAGCCACGTCGTGGCCACCAGCGGGCTGGTGTAGCCGTCCCGGCCGCCCTGGATCAGGGCGTAGACGGCGGCGGCGATCGCGACGGTGCCGAGGAGCAGGCCGGGCACGTCGAGTCGGCCGGCGCTCGGTCGTGACTCGACCACCCCGATCGCGGCGACGACGAGGGTGATCACGCCCAGCACGATCGTGGACACGTAGACGCTGTGCCACTGGTGGTGGCGCAGCAGGGCGCCCGCGATGAGCGGGCCGGCCGCGAGGCCGATGCCGGAGGCGGCGGACCAGGCGGTGATGACCTCGGTGCGTCGGTGCGGGTCGGTGAAGGTCGCACCGAGGATCGCCAGGCTGTTCGGCAGGATCAGGGCCCCGCCGAGCCCCGCGAGCAGCTGGCCGACGATGACCCAGGCCACGGTGGGGGCGCCGGCCACGACGGCGCCGCCAACGATCATGGCGACGACGCCGGCACTGAACATGCGCTTGCGCCCGTACCGGTTGCCGAGTGTGGCGGCGGACAGCACCAGGCTCGCCACCACCAGGGTGTAGGCGCTGGGGATCCAGATGACGGTGGTCGGATCGACGCGCAGGTCCCGCTGGATCGTGGTCAGGGCGGAAACCGTCGCGGTGATCTGGAGGAACGTGATCATCGCCCCCAGGCACATCGCGATCAGGGTCACCGCGGGAGAGCCGCGCAGGGGTGTGCGCGCGGCGGGCACGGGCGCGCCCGCGTGCGGCGGGCGTGCCGGTGTGGTCGGGGCCGTGGTGCGCTGGTTGGTCACGAGGCGTCCTCGGGGTCGGTCCACGCGGGCGCCGGGAGGTCCAGCACCGGCGGCGGCGGGGAAACGGAGGCATCGGTCGCCGTCACCGCCGGCACCGACAGGCTGACTTGCGGACAGCAAAGCCAGCCGCGCCCAGTGAAGCACCTGACTAGCCGTTGCGCAAGTCAGGTCGTACGCTGGTGGTCATGGATGACCTCCTGGACGACCGCGACTCCTGGTCACCGGCGAACTGCTCCATCGGCCGCGCGATGGACATCGTGGGCAGCAGGTCGACGATGCTGATCATGCGCGAGGCTCTGCTCGGAACGCGCCGGTTCGACGACTTCGTCCGCCGTGTCGGAGTCGGCGAGCCGGCCATGGCGGCGCGGCTCAAGGAGCTGGTCGCCGCCGGCGTGCTCGAACGGATTCCCTACCGGGAGCCGGGGCAGCGCACCCGCCACGAGTACCAACTCACCCGTAAGGGCCGCGAGCTGTTGCCCGTCGTCACCGCGCTGCGCAACTGGGGTGACACCTGGGCCGCCGACGACGCCGGTCCCTCCCTGCTCGCCACCCACCGTGACTGTGGCCACCCGATCCGGGCCGTACTGCGCTGCGAGGCCGGGCACGACATCGGCGACGGCGAGATCGACATTGCCGCCGGGCCGGGCCTCATCCGGCTCGGCTGACGACGGACATCACCCCGCGGGCTCGAAGGCGCGCCGATCCGGCCACATCACGGCCTGAACCGACCGCTGTGCGGGTGGCGGGCCGCCAGCCGGCGGCCCGCCACCTTTGATCACAGGACGATCTGGTGCACCCGGTTGTCCACGCCGCGTACGGCCAGCCAGGCGCTGCCGTTGGCACCGGCGGCGGCCGCCGGCGCGCCCCGGAACGCGTCGGTGGCGAACTCGCCACGGCGGAACCAGCCGCCCCACACCCCGTCGACCAGGTTGCGCTGCCAGAGCCGGTTGTCGGCGGCCAGCGCGAACAGGTAGACCCGGCCGGCGGTGGCGAGCAGGGTCGGGCTGCCGCTGGTGGTGCCACCCACGCTGGTCCAGGCCGACCAGGTCGTGCCGGTGCGGCTGCGCCACCACACCTCGTCGGTCCGGCTGCGGACCGCGACGTGCAGCACGCCGGCGTCATCGACGACCGCGCTCGGCCGGCCGTAGAACGGACGGTCCTCGGGTGCGCCGATCCCGGTCCAGCCGGTGCTCGGGGTCCGCGACCAGAGCTTGCCGTCGGCGCCGCGGACGACGAGCGTCCACTGCGTCGGGCTGGTCCAGGCCACCGTGGGTCCGTCGGTCACCGTGCCGCCGAGGCTGCGCCACGGCCCCCACGCTCCGGCGACGAAACTGCGCTGCCAGGCCGCGTTGTCGGTGCCTCGGACGAAGACGTCGAGACGGCCACCGGGCGAGGCGTAGGCCGCCGGCTGGCCGAGGATCCGGCCGCCGACCGGGCCGCCGAGCGCCGTCCAGCCGG
Organism: Micromonospora yongxingensis; assembly: GCF_052601155.1. Classification (NCBI taxonomy): domain Bacteria; kingdom Bacillati; phylum Actinomycetota; class Actinomycetes; order Micromonosporales; family Micromonosporaceae; genus Micromonospora; species Micromonospora yongxingensis. The sequence continues at coordinate 126,161 of NZ_JBQXEO010000019.1, read as the reverse complement.
TCCCCCACGTCGCGCCGGAGCGGGTGTTGACCGCCAGGGCGCCCTGCGCGTTGCGGACGAAGGCGACCGCGTGCGTGTCGTCCACCCGGACCAGCGCCGGGCTGGCGCTGGCGGTGCCGCCGAGGCTGGCGCCGGCGACCTGGTCGGTGCCCCTCAGGCCGAGCATGGCCACCCCGTGCGCCGGGACCTCGACGGTGTACGAGCCGGTGAAGGGCTGGACACCGGCGGTGGCCGGTGCGGCGTCGACGTCGGTACGGGACCACAGGTCACGGACCCGCACCGACTCGCCGAGCGCGACGTCGGCGAAGTTCACGGTGATCGTCTGCGCGGTGTCGTGGCGGTTGAGCAGCGCGACAGCCCGCCGGCCGGAGCCGGTCAGCACCTTGCTCCAGACCTGAGCGTCGACCCCGGTGTCGGCGACCTTGACGCCCTGCCGGACCAGCGGGTCCTGGTTGACCGCGATGATCTCCGGGTTGGTCAGTGCCGAGATCATCTCGCCGGGCAGGCCGCGCGGGTCGGAGCCGATCACCAGCGGTGCGGCCATGATGGACCACATGCCGAGCTGCGTCTTGGACTCCTCGAGGCTCAGCTCGTACCCGCCGCCGGGCAGCGGGCGCATCGGCAGCAGGTAGTCCGGGTCGTTGTAGTGCCCCGGCCCGGTGGCCGCCGGGTGGTACGCGTTGACGTCCATGTTGCGCAGCACCCACGGGAACGCCCACTGCGGCGTCGGGTCGGTGAGCCCCACGTCGGTGTAGGTCCGCCAGGAGTCGGCGATGGTGGGCGCGTAGGTGTAGGTCCAGGTGGAGAGCTGTTCCGGGGTGTACGGCCCGCCACCCCAGTCCGAGCTGACCGGGTTGCAGATGTTGAGCAGCATCGGTCGGGGCGACTGGCGTACCGCCTCGGCGAGCTGGCGGAAGGTGGCCTCCGGGTCCAGGCCGGCGGCCCGGCCGCAGAGCCAGTCGGCCTTCAGGGCGTCGAAGCCCCAGCCGGCGAACTGGGCCACGTCGGCCTGGTAGTGGCCGTTGCTGCCCAGCCCACACTGGCCCGGCAGGTACGGCCCGGCGTCGGTGTAGATGCCGGCCTTCATCCCCTTGCTGTGGATGTACGCCGCCAGCGCGCCCATCCCGCCGGGGAACCGGGCCGGGTCGGCGACCAGCCGGCCGGCCTCGTCACGCGGGGTGGGCGCGGCCCAGTTGCCGTCGATCCAGACGTAGGTGTAGCCGGCGTCACGCAGGCCACTGCTGACCATGAAGTCGGTGACCGACCTGACCTCGGCCTCGGTGGGATCGCCACCGAGACCGAAGTAGGTGTTCCAGCCCTGGTAGGGCGTCGGCGCGAGCCCACTGTTGAAGAAGGTCGGCGCGCCCTGGTCCTCCGTGCCGGTGGCGGCCGGGGCGTGACCTGGTCTACCCGGCCCGCCGTGGCCGGCCGTGGGTGGGTGGGCCTGCGGTGGGCCGGCCATTGCCGGCATCGGGCTGGCCAGGCCCAGGCCGAAAACGGCCAGGGCAGCGGTCAGCGGTCGGATCAGGCGCATGGGGGTACTCCTGTCCCTCGGAGGGTGGGGTGTGGTGGTGCTCCGACCTCAGTCGCGGTGCAGCACGATGAGGTCGGCGTCGTGGGTCGGGCTCCACTGCACCGGCAGGCCCACCGCGCTGAGGTGGCTGCCGGAGTAGTGCCGGTCGCCGTGCCGGTACCGGCCGGTCGGGTCCAGGCCGCGCAGTGGCAGCCGCACCGGGCGGGACGGCAGCAGGCCGGCACCGTCGAGCCGGCCGGTGTGCCAGGCCAGCACGACCACCCGGCGCTGGTCCGGCGCGGTGTACTGCACCGCGCAACGGGCCTGGTCGGGGCCGCCGATCAGGTGCACCTCGCCGTGCGTGACGACGTCCCGGATCTCCTTGTACCGGGCGATCCAGCCGGCCGCCTCGGCCCGCTGCGCCGGTGTCCAGGCCCGGATGTCCGCGCCGATGCCCAGCACCCCGGCCATCGCGAGCACGAACCGGAACGCCAGCGAGCGTGGACGCGGGTCGAACAGGCCGGGCGCGTCGGTGACCCAGGAGCTGAGCAGGTGCGGGGCGTTGGCGTGCAGGAACCCGTACTGGATGGCCAGTCGGTCCAGCGGGCCGGTGTTGTCACTGGGCCAGAAGACGTCGGCCCGCGCGGCCATCGCCAGGTCGGTCCGCGCGCCCCCGCCGGCACACGCCTCGATCAGCACGTCGGGGTGGTCGCGACGCAGCCGCTCGTAGATCCGGTGCAGGTTGGCCACGTGCGCGCCGTCCAGGTCGAGCGGGCCGACCCCGTCCGGCCGCCCCGGCTCGGTACGTGGGCGGTTGAAGTCCCACTTCAGGTAGTCGATGTCGTACCGGCGGAGCAGACCGTCCACGGTGGAGTGGACGAACTCGGCGACCTCCGGCCGGCCCAGGTCGAGCAGGTACTGGTTGCGGACCGGGGTGAGCGGCCGGCCGTCGACGGAGTAGACCCACTCCGGGTGCTCGGCGTAGAGCGAGGACCGTGGGTTGACGCACTCCGGCTCGACCCAGAGCCCGAAGTTGAGCCCGAGTGCGCGGACGTCGGCGATGAACGCGTCGAACCCGCAGGGGAACTTCGCCGGGTCGGGCGTCCAGTCGCCCAGGCCGGCGGTGTCGTCGTCGCGGCCGACGAACCAGCCGTCGTCCACCACGAACGTCTCCACGCCCAGGTCGGCGGCGATCCTGGCCAGCGCCAACTGGCTCTCCGCCTCGACGGCGAAGTAGGTGGCCTCCCACGAGTTGTAGAGGACCGGGCGTGGGGTGAGCCGTTCCCCGGCGAGCAGCCGCTGGTGGGTGTGCCAGACCCGGGCCAGCCCGTCCAGGCCGTCCGGGCTGTACGCCCCGGTGACCACCGGCAGGGTCAGCACCTCGCCGGGGGCCAGTTCCAGCGGACCGTCGACCAACTGACGGCCGACCCGGACCCGGGTCAGCCCGCCGGTGTCCCGCTCGGCGCTGATCTCCCACGAACCGGTCCAGGCCAACGCCATCCCCCAGGCCGGGCCGGCCGGCTCGGCGGTGTCGCGCACGGCCAGCCAGGGCACGTGCAGGTGCCCGGGCACGCCCTGGGAGCTGCCGATGCTGAACGTGCCGTGGCCCAACTCGACGTGGGAGAGCTGGAACTCCTGCTCCCACTGCCCCCACTGGTGGCTGAGCAGCGCGCCGTGCGGCGTCGGTACGCAGAACCCGGCCGACCCGGCCCGGACCACCCGCAGTGGCCCGGTGCCGTCGTTGGTCAGCTCGACCCACCGCTGCACGACGTCGGTGCCGGCGGGCACCCGGTAGTGCACGGTGGCGCGCAGCCCGGTGACCGGGTCGGCGAACCCGACCGCCAGCTCCCGCTGGTCGGCGTCGGCCCGTACGTCGGTGTGCGCGAAGCCCACCCGGCGCTGCCCGTTCGAGGTCTCGATCACCAGGTCGGCGCCGGTGAACGGGCGGTCGGCGTCGGTGGCGTACTCGATCGGGGCCGCGTCTCCGGCGGTGAGGAACGGCACCGGGCCGTCGTAGGCGACCGGGGACGGCCCCTCGGAGACACCCTGCGGACCCCACGCGACCAGTTCCAGCCAGCGGCCGTGCGCGGGCACCGTCACGGTGTACTCGGTGTGCGCGCCGCGCAGCGTCCAGCGCTGCGGGGTCGCGGCGGTCACTTGACCGCTCCGAGCGCGAGGCCGGAGACGAAGTGCCGCTGGAAGCGCAGGAAGACCGCGACCGTGGGGACGGCCGCGATGACCGTACCGGCGGCGATGACGTTCCAGGACGAGACGAACTGTCCCTGGAGTGCGAGCAGAGCCGGGGTGACCGGCATGTTGTCGTCGGTACGTAGCACGGTGATCGCCCAGAGTAGGTCGTTGAAAATCCACGTGAAGGAGAGCGCGCCGAGAGCGGCCAGCGCGGGCCGGGTCAGCGGCAGCATCACCCGGGTGAAGATCTGCGCGGTGCCGGCGCCGTCGATCGTCGCCGCCTCCTGGATCTCGCCCGGCAGGTCCCGCATGAAACCGTGCAGGACGAAGGTGTAGAAACCGAGCCCGAAGCCGACCTGCACCGCGATCAGCGCCCAGAGCGTGTCGTACAGGCCGGTCAGCTCGCTGAACTTGGCCACCGGGATGAGCAGGATCTGCGGTGGCAGCAGGTTGCCGGCGAGCATCAGCAGCAGGATCGTCCGCCGGCCGGGGATCCGGAAGCGGCTCAGCGCGAACGCGGCCATCGCGGCCAGCCCCAGGCTCAACGCCACCGACGGGACGGTGACCAGCATGCTGTTGATCAGCGCGCGCAGCTCGCCGCCGTCGGTCCACGCCTGTCGGTATGTGTCCAGGGTGAACGACCGGGGCAGGCTGCCGACGCCGTGCGCGGCGATGTCGTCGAACGACCGGGTGGACATCACCACGACCCAGAGCACCGGGCCCAGCCAGAGCAGCGAGAGCAGGATCATGCCGGTGTGGAAGGACCCGGTGCGGAGCTTGTTCATCACGCTTCCTCCCGGAACGCGCGGACCAGGTAGCCGAGGATGACGGCCAGCGCGAGCACGAAGATCACGACGGCGATCGCGGAGGCGTAACCCAGCCGCAGGCTCTGGAACGCGGTCGAGTACATGTAGGTGCTGAGCAGCTCCGACGAGTGGTACGGCCCACCCTTGGTCAGCGACCAGACGATGTCGAACGAGCGCAGCGAGTCGATCACGATGACCGACAGCACGACGGCGTTGACCCCCTTGAGCTGGGGAATCGTGACGTGCCGCAGCCGCTGCCAGGCGTTGGCGCCGTCCATCCGGGCCGCCTCGTGCAGCGCCGGGTCGATCGCCTTGAGCCCGGCCAGGAACAGCACCATCACGTAGCCGATCTGGCGCCACAGGGCGGGCAGGATCACCGCGTACAGGGCGGTCTGCGGGTCGGCGAGCCAGGGCCGGATCAGGTGCTCCAGGCCGACGGCCCGCAGCAGCGTGTCGGCGATGCCGTCGGGCTGGTAGAAGACCCGCCAGACCAGCGCGGTCACCACCAGCGAGAACACCACCGGGGTGAACAACGCGGCCCGGTAGAAGCCGACCCCGCGCCGCTCCTTCTGCAGGACCAGCGCCATGCCGAAGCCACCCAGCACCGAGAGGCCGCCGAAGAGCACCAGCCAGATCACCGTGTTGAGCAGCGCGCCCCGGAAGGTGGCGTCACCGGCCATCTCGACGTAGTTGTCGACGCCGACGAAGGTCGGCGGCGACATCCCGTCCCATCGGGTGAGCGAGAACCAGAAGCCCTGGAGCGCCGGCCAGAAGACCCAGACGCTCTCGACGGCGAACGGCACGAGGACGAACGCCAGCAGCAGCGGCGACAGTCGGGGCGACCGTCGCCGCCGCCGGGTGGGGGTGACCGGAGTCGTGGAGATTGTTGCTGTCACGTCAGCCCTTGAAGACCTTCTCGGCGCCGGCCTGCCACTCCCGCAGGATCGCGTCGATCTGGTCCGGCTTGTCGATGAACTTGGTCAGCGCGGTGTCCGCGGTCGGCTGGAGCGCGTCGCTGGAGTCGCGGTTGAAGAACTGGGTCAGCTCCTTGGCCTCGTCCAGCATCGCCTTGCCCTTGACCACCAGCGGCGAGTCGGACGCCTTGGCCCTGGGGTTGGCCGGCAGCACGATGCCGGAGCTGGCCTTGACGTACGCCTCCTGGGCCTCGACCCCGGAGAGGTAGGTGAGCAGGGCCTTGGTCCCGGTCGGGTTGGCGGTCTTCGCGCTGGCGAAGAAGCCGTCGGTCGGGGCCTCCTCGGCCAGCGGCACCGCCGGGTCGATGATCGGGAAGCGGAAGAAGTCCAGGTCGCCGAGGGCGTCCTTCGGTGCCGCGTCGGCGAAGAAGGTGCCGATCAGGAACATGCCGGTCTTGCCGGCCAGCAGGGCGGTGGTCGCCTCCTGGAACGGGTACGCCTTGCCCTTGGGGTCGAAGTAGGGCAGGGCCTCGCGCCAGCGGGTGAAGACCGCCTTGACCCTGGCGTCGTCGAAGCGCTGCTTGCCGGCGAGCAGCTCCCGGTGGAACGGGGCGCCGTTGATCCGGATGTTGAGGTAGTCGAACCAGGCCGAGGCCACCCACGGGGTGTCGCCGAGACCGATGCCGATCGGCGGGACGCCCTTGCTCTTCAGCGTCTGGCACAGGGCCAGGAACTCGGTCCAGGTCTTCGGCTCCTGCACGCCCCACTTGGCGAAGTTGGACTTGCGGTAGAAGAAGCCCCACCAGTAGTTGTTCATCGGCACGAAGATCTGCTTGCCGCTGGCGTCGGTGGAGAGGGTGCGCAGCGACTGGGGGTAGTCGCCCAGCGACTTCCAGACGTCGGAGACGTCGAGCAGCAGGTTGCGGCTGGCGTAGTCGTTGGCGACCGAGCCTGCGTACCAGGTGTAGAGGTCCGGGGGGTTGGCCGAGGTCAGGTAGGTCGGGAGCTGGGTGCGGAAGGTCTCCGAGGCGATCGTGTTGAGGCTCGCGGTGCCCTTGCCCTGCGCGTTGAAGTTCGCGATCAGCTTCTCCATCGCTGCCTTGGCCTGCGGCGAGGAGAGATTGGACTGAATGGTGACCGCGCCGGAGCCGTTGCCCGTCGTCGGCCCGCTGGCGGAGCTGGCGCACGCGCTGAGGAACGAGCTGGCGCCGAGCGCGCCCAGGCCGGCGAGCCCGAGGTGGCCAAGGAATCGCCGGCGACCGGGGTCGAAGTCGCTCACGGAGGTGTCCTTCCTCTACGACACGTAGCGTCACGACGCGATGTGTCGGCCAGGTGAATGTGTGTGACGAGAAGGTTGCATCGGCCCTCGCCGGCTGTCAAGATATCTTCGTAATTAATGATTAGATGAGATCAGGGGCGAGGTCAGGTGGATCAGCCTATGCGCCGGCTTGAAGGCAGGAACGCGCTGGTCACTGGCGCAATGGGTGGCATCGGTGCGGCCACCGCCCGGCGGCTCGCCGCCGAGGGAGCGGCGGTCGCGCTGCTCGACGTCTGCGACCCGACCCCGCTGGCCGAGGAGCTGACCGCCCAGGGCGCGCGAGCACTGTCCGTAGTGGGCGATGTCAGCGACGAGGCCGACTGGGCGGCCGCCGTGTCGGCGGTACGGGGCAACCTCGGCCCGGTGGACATCCTGGTCAGCAACGCGTACGCCGTCCAGGTCGCACCCGCCCACGAGACCAGCAGGCAGTCCTGGGACCACCAGATCGCGGTCAGCCTCACCGGCTCCTTCCTCGGCGTCCGCGCCTGTCTCGACGACCTGCGGGCGCGCGCGGGCGCGGTCGTGCTGGTCTCCTCGGTGCACGCCCTCGTCGGGCTGCCCGGCCGGCCCGCGTACGCCGCGGCCAAGGGCGGCCTGGTCGCACTCGGCCGCCAACTCGCCGTGGAGTACGGCCCCCAGGTGCGCGTCAACACCGTGCTGCCCGGGCCGATCCTCACCGGCGCCTGGGCCGACGTGTCCGAAGAGGACCGCCAGCGCAGCGTCGCGGAGACCGTGGCGAAGCGGTTCGGCACGCCGGACGAGGTGGCCGCGACCGTCGCCTTCCTCGCCTCACCGGACGCCGCCTACGTCACCGGCGCGAGCCTGGTGGTGGACGGTGGCTGGACCGCGGTGAAAGCCTCGGCCTGAGAGATCGATACCGACCAGCGAGAAGGCCAGGAGAGCATTGGCACAGTACGCACGCCGAGGCGTCCACGGGCAGACCGTCGAAGCCATCGCCCGACGCATCCTCACCGGTGAGATCGCCGCCGGGGCGACCCTCAACATCGCCGCGTTGCAGGAGGAGTTCGACGTCAGCCTGACGGCGCTGCGCGAGGCGCTCAAGGTGCTCTCCGCCAAGGGCATCGTCGACGCCCGGCAGAAGCGCGGCACATTCGTCCGGCCCCGGGCGGACTGGAACCTGCTCGACGGCGACGTGATCCGCTGGCAGTTCGCAGAGGGCCCCGACGAGCGCCTGCTGGAGAAGTTGCACGAGGTCCGCGCCATCATCGAGCCGGCCGCCGCGCGGCTGGCCGCCAGCCGGGCCACCGACGACGACGTGGCCGCCCTCGACCGGGCGCTGGCCGAGATGGCCGAGGCCAACGGCGATCCCGCCGCCGCCGTCGCCGCCGACCTCTCCTTCCACCGCGCGCTGCTCGCCGCCACCCACAACGAGCTGCTGGAGCGGATGGAGGTGGTGATGGAGGTGGTGATGGAGACCGGGCTCGCCGAGCGGGACCGGCTGGTGCACGGCGGCGCCGCGCACGACGACCCGGTGCCCAGCCACCGCGCGGTGGTCGACGCGCTGCGCGCCCGGGACGAGACGGCGGCCGAGACCGCCATGCGTGAGTTGCTGGACAAGGCCGTCCGGGACGTGGAAAAGGCACGGGGACAGAGGGGCAGTCGGTGAAGATCGAGCGGATCGAGACCTTCCTGGTCGCGCCACGGTGGTTGTTCTGCCGGGTGGAGACCGACGACGGGCTGGTCGGGTGGGGTGAACCGGTGGTCGAGGGGCGCGCCGAGGTGGTGCGCAGCGCCGTCGAGGTGCTCTCCGAATATCTGATCGGTGAGGATCCGCTCCGGATCGAGCAGCACTGGCAGATCCTCACCAAGGGCGGCTTCTACCGTGGCGGCCCGATCCTCTCCAGCGCGGTCGCCGGCCTCGACCAGGCACTCTGGGACATCGCCGGGCAGGCGTACGGGGCACCGGTGCACGCCCTGCTCGGCGGTGCCGTCCGCGACCGGGTGCGGGTCTACTCCTGGATCGGCGGCGACGAGCCCGACGAGGTCGCCGACAGCGCCGCCGCGCAGGTCGCCGCCGGTCTCACCGGGGTCAAGATGAACGCCTGCGGACGGCTCTCCGCCATCCCCACCCCCGCCGAGGTGGACGCGGTGATCGGCCGGGTCGCCGCGGCCCGGGAGGTGCTCGGCGCCGACCGGGACATCGCGCTGGACTTCCACGGCCGCGCCGGGCTGGCCGCGGTACGCCGGATCCTGCCCGAACTGGCCCCCCTGCGTCCGTTCTTCGTGGAGGAACCGGTCCTGCCCGACCAGGCCCACCACCTGCGCGACATCGTCGCCGCGACGCCGATCCCGGTGGCCACCGGCGAACGGCTCTACGGCCGCACCGAGTTCCTCGCTCCGTTGCAGGCCGGCGTCGCCGTCGTCCAGCCGGACCTGTCGCACGCCGGGGGGATCTCCGAGGTCCGTCGGATCGCCGCGCTGGCCGAGACGTACGGCGCGCTGCTCGCCCCGCACTGCCCCCTCGGCCCGATCTCCCTGGCGGCCAGCCTCCAGGTGGCCTTCGCGACGCCGAACTTCCTGATCCAGGAGCAGAGCATCGGCATCCACTACCACTCCGGCTCCGAGCTGCTGGACTACGTCGTCGACCCGGAGCCCTTCCGGTTCGTGGACGGGCACATCGCCCGGCCCGACCGGCCCGGTCTGGGCATCACCGTGGACGAGGCGGCGGTCCGTCAGGCCGCCCGTACCCCGCACGCCTGGCGCAACCCGGTCTGGCAGCACCGCGACGGGTCGTTCGCCGAATGGTGACCGGGGTGGCCGTGCCCGTGCCGCTGCGGGCGGCGTACGACGCGGCGCACGGCGGCCGGTGGACCAGCCTGCGTGGCGGCGGCCGGGAATGGCTCTGGCACGGCCCGGAGCCCGGCCGACACGAGGTACGCCCCGACGACGCGTTCGTCGACGCCGGCGGGCTGGAGGAGTGCCTGCCCACGGTGCGTGGCCGCCCCGACCACGGCGAGGTGTGGTCCCGGCCGTGGCGGGTGGCCGGGCCGGACACCCTGGTCGTCGAGCGCCCGACGTTCACCCTGACCCGCCGGATCACCGACCGGGAGGGCGTGGTGGTGGCCGACTACCGGCTGGCCGCCGACCCCGGTCACCGGTTCGTCTGGGCAGCACACGCCCTGCTCGACCTCTCCCCCGCGGCTCGCCTCGACGCGCCCGCCGGCACCCCGACCCGCCTGCACCCGGAGGCTGCCGCGCTGCTGCCCCCGGGCGCGTGGCCCACCGGCAGTCCGTGGCTGACCGGGTCATGGCCGGCACCGGCCGGCTTGCGGCTCGACACCCTCGGCCCGGACGACGGCACGGCGCTCGGCGCGGTGCTGCTCGACTGCCCCCGGGTCCAGGTGACCGACGGCGCCGACCGGCTGACGCTGGAGCTGGAGTGCGCCGACCAACCCCGCAGCACCGCCCTCTGGCGCAACCTCAACGGCTGGCCCGCCGCCGCCCCCTACCGCAGCATCGGAGTCGAACCGATGCTCGGCGCCGCCTTCGACCTGACCGACGCCGGCCCGGCCGACGCGGCGGTCGTCCCGCCCGCCGGTGAGGTCGCCTGGCGACTCACCGTCTCCGCCCACCGACTCCACTGAGGACGCTTTCGATGAACCTGCTCGACGAGCTGCGCACGCACCGGCTGCTGGCCATCGTGCGCGGCCCCGACCCGGCCGCCGCGCTGGCCGCCGTACTCACCCTGGCCGAGAGCGGCGTCGCGCTCGTCGAGGTCTCGCTGACCAGCGCTGACGCGCTCGGCACCATCCGGCGGGCCCGGGCCGCCCTCGGGCCCGGCTTCGGCCTGGGCGCGGGCACCGTGCTCAGCGCCGAGGACGCCCGGGCGGCGGCCGACGCCGGCGCCGGCTTCCTGGTCACCCCGGCACTGGCACCGAGCCTCGCCGAGGCCGGCCGGCTCGGGCTGCCGGTGCTCGCCGGCGCGCTCACCCCCACCGAGGTGGTGCAGGCCACCGACGGCGGGGCCACCGCGGTCAAGCTCTTCCCGGCCTCCCTCGGCGGACCCGACTATCTCGGCGCGTTGCGCGACCCGTTCCCCGGCACCGCGTTCGTGCCGGTCGGCGGTGTCGACGCGGACGGCGCGCGGCGCTACCTCGACCGGGGAGCGGTCGCGGTCGGCGTCGGCTCCCCGCTGCTCGGCGACGCCGTCCGCGGCGGCGACCCGGCGGAGCTGCGGGAGCGCGCCGCCGCCTTCCTCTCGGCGGTCCGGCCGTGACCGACCTGCTCACCCTCGGCGAGACGATGGCGGCATTCCGCACCACCGGCCCGCTGCGGCTGGGCGGCACCGCCGGTATCTCCGTCGCCGGGTCCGAGTCGACGGTGGCGATCGGGCTGGCCCGGCTCGGCCACCGGGCCGCCTGGGTCGGGGTCACCGGCGCCGACGAGCCCGGTGAGCTGGTCCGCCGTACGCTGCGCGCCGAAGGCGTCGACCTGACCTGGTCCCGGGTCGACCCGGCGGCCCCCACCGGGCTGATCCTCTTCGAAGCCCGGGTCGCCGACATCAACCGGGTCACCTACCACCGCACCGGGTCGGCCGGCTCCCGACTGCGTCCGGCCGACGTTCTCGCCGCGTTCGACGCGCCCGGGCCACCGCCCCGGCTGCTGCACGTCACCGGCATCACCTGCGCGCTGGGCGCCGAGCCGTACCAGGCCGTGGTGGCGGCGGTCCGCCTCGCCCGCGAGGCCGGCAGCACCGTCTGCCTGGACGTCAACCACCGCAACCGGCTCTGGACCATCGCCGCGGCGGCCGACGCGCTGCGGCCGCTGCTGCCCTCGATCGACCTGGTGGTCGCCTCCGACGACGAACTGGCCGTGCTGACCGACGCGGCCGACCCGGCCGCGGCGCTTCTAGCCGCCGGGGTGGGCGAGGTCGTGGTGAAGCACGGCGCCGGTGGAGCGACCAGTCACAGCGCTCTCGGCACGGTGCACCGCCCGGCCCGGACGGTGCCGGTGGTGGACACGGTCGGCGCCGGCGACGCCTTCGTGGCCGGGCTGCTCTCCGGCTGGCTGGACGGGGCCGACGCCGCGGCCCGGCTGGACCGGGCGGTCACCACCGGCGCGTTCGCGGTGGCGACCCGGGGCGACTGGGAGGGCCTGCCCGACCGGGCGGAGCTGGCGCTGCTCGACCACGGGCCCGGCGGGACCGTGCGCTGACCACTGGGGGCGACCGCCACGCCGATCGTTGGAGGAGCGAGATGGAGCTGACCGAACCGACCGTGTGGAGCGCGGACCGGTTGGAGCTGGGCGAAGGGCTGCGGTGGGTGGCCGACCGGCTCGTCCTGGTCGACCTGCTGGCCGGGCGACTGCTGGAGACCGACGGCGACCGGCCGGGCCCGCTGCGGGAGCTGCGCCGGCTGGCCGTACCGCTGGGCGCGGTCGCCCCGGTTACCGACAGTCCGGGCGACTGGTTGGCCGCCGCCGGGACCGGCGTCGCCCTGCTGCCCGCGACCGGTGATCCCCGGCCGGTCGTCGATCTCGTCGGCGACGCTTCCGAGCCGACCCGGATGAACGACGCGGTCGCCGATCCACACGGTCGGTTCTGGGCCGGCAGCATGACGTACGCCGGGGTGCCCGGCGGGGGCACGCTGTACCGGCTGGCTCCGGGCGCGGCGCCGGCGCCGGCGGTGACCGGGCTGACCGTGCCGAACGGCCCGGCGTTCGACGCCGCCGGCACCACCATGTACCTGGCCGACTCGCCGCGCGGCGAGGTCGACCGTTTCACCGTCGACCCACGTACCGGTGACCTGCACGGGCGGGAGCCGTTCCTGCGGCTGGCCGCCGGAGAGGGCGGCCCGGACGGGATGACGGTCGACGCGGCGGGCCACCTCTGGGTCGCGCTGTGGGGCGGTTCGGCGGTGCGCCGCTACCGGCCGGACGGCACGCTGGACCGGGAGATTCGCCTGCCGGCGACCCAGCCGGCCGGCATCTGCCTGGGCGGCCCCGACCTGCGCCGGCTCTTCGTCGGCACCGCCCGGCACGGGCTGACGCCGGCAGGACCGGCGGACGGCGCCCTGCTCGCCGTGGACGTCCCGGTCCCCGGTCTGCCCACCGCGTCAGCCGCCGCCGACCCCGCGACCTGACGAGCGGTGCGGCCCCGTCGGGCCCGGCACCCACCGTGGTCCCATCGACGGGACGAAACCCGCGCGAATGGTGCGGCGACCGAAGCAGCGGAGTACGGTCGGGACGGGTCAAGACATGCGCCCTCCGCCGGCCGTCCCGCCACAGCCTCGCTGAGGTCGGGAAAGCCGTCCGTCGTCATGCGGGAGGCGCGATGTCACCCCACCAGCTTCCGTGCGGATCTCCCCACCAGGGGACAGGGCCGGAGGCGACCTCGTCCATCATGTCGCTGACCTGCGCCAGACAAGGTCCGACCACCCAGATCCGCGTCGCCGGCGAAATCGACATGAGCAACGCCCACCTGCTCGTCGAGTTGGTCGGCCGCCTGCCGGGCAGGCCGCCGCCCCGGATCGCACTGGACCTCTCGGAGGTCACCTACTTCGGCGCCCACGGGATCACCGCGCTGCTCCGTGCCCGTCACCTGGCGCTGCACCGGGGCGGTCAGTTCACCCTGCGGGACCTGTCGCCGACCGTGCGTCACATCCTGGCCCTGGCCGGAGTGCGGCAGGAGCTCGGTGTCGCCGACCCGCCCGCCGCACGCGACGGGCGGCGGGCACGCGAGGCCGGAGTCGTCGCAGGGTCGGCTCTCAGCTACCCGGGCTGACCCGCCGGACGAGCGATGCCGCCACGTCCCGTAGCTTCGAATTGGTCTCCTGCGACGTCTTCGCGAGCATCGCGAACGCCTCGTCGGCGCTGCATCGCCGCTGGCCCATGATGATCCCCTTGGCCTGCTCGATGACGGCCCTGCTCGACATCGCCGCCTGCATCTGTCGAGCCAGCGCGGCGGTGCTGTCGTACAGGTGGGCGTTGGCCAGCGCGACGGCCGCGTAGCCGGCGAACGTCCCCGCGAGGCTGACGGCCTCGTCGTCGAACGCGTGCGGGCGTTCGGCGTAGAGATTGAGGGCGCCGACCACCGCCTGCTGGATCGGCAGGCCCACGGAGAGCGAGCTGCCCACCCCGGCGGCCCGGGCGCGGTCGGCCCACACCGGCCAGCGCTCCTCGACGGTCACGTCGGGCACCCGCAGGTTGCCTCCACTGGTGGCAGCGTCGAGGCAGGGACCCCGATCCTGTGCGTACTGCCACTCGTCGAGTTCGCGGGCCAGCTCCCCGGTGAAGGCGGCGGTCTGCGCCCCGTCGACACGCACCAGGGTGACCGACACCTCCAGGGCGTCCGGCACGGTCTGCTTCGCAAGGTCGGCCACCCGCTGGAGCACGTCGGCCAGGTCGACCTCGCCGAGACGGATCCGGCCCAGTTCGGCGAACGCGTCAGCGGGGTCCATCGGCGGATGCGCCACGGCGTCGAGGTCCTTTGCGGAGCGGCGTTCCCGACCATGCCGGGGCACACGCGCGTTGGCAGCCCACGGTCGCGGACCGCTGCACGGGCCACCACCGGCGGCACCGGGACCGGCGCCCCACTCCGGCGTCGGCTCGCCACGCCCCGCGCGGGTGTGGGCTACAGGGGCCCCACCCTACGCTCCGGATCGAGATCGGCGTCGGCCGTGCGGCACGAGGTGCGGCCGGCTCAGGGCGCCTCGGGGAGGAGCTGGTCGGCGATCGAGATCTCACACCAGACGACCTTGCCGGGTGGGCGACCGAACCATCCCCACTTCGCGGCCAACGTGTCGATCAGCCACAGGCCCCGTCCGCCCAGTTCCCGGGCTTGCGGGCGCCGCAGCACGGGCGGCACCAGGCTGGAGTCGGTGACCTCCAGCCGGACCCGGTCCGGGTGCAGGCTGAGTTCGAGGCACACCGGCGGCGGGCCGTGTCGCACCGCGTTGGCGATGATCTCACTGACCAGCAGCACCAAGGTGTCCGCAGCCTGGATCGGCACCCGCCACCGCCACAGCTGCTCCTCGGCGAACTGCCGGCCCTCGGCGCAGGCGGTACCGGCGTTGGGTAGATCGTTCAGGACTGCCACACGACCACCCGACGGTGGCCGGGACATCGGCTGCGAAGGATCTGGCGACAACGTCGGTCCAGAGGCGGGACACCGCGGTGAGCGGCTAGCCTCGGGGGCGCCCACCGGCCTGCCGCCGAACGGCGGCACACCCGGCAAGTGTGGCACGCGGGGCGAACGGCCGCCGGAGACCGGCAGGCGGCCCGCCCTGTCATCCCGCGCACCGGTCGGGTCGTAGAGTATTGCTCCTGTAGCTGACGCCCCGATCGGGGCGTCTGGAGCGAGCGTCAAGCAGCGGCGCCGGTTCCCGATCCCCCGGATCGGCACAGCGGTCCGCGAACGCAGGCCGCCCCGCCCCGCGCTGTCCAGCTCCACCGGAGGTCGACCGCGCCGGTTCCGCAAGGATGTCAGACCGCATGCCGCAGACACCCCTGGACCTCACCGAAGCCCTGATCAGGCTCGGTGGGATCAAGCTCGACGAAGCTGATCTGGACACCGTGCTCACCAACGTCGTCGAGGTCGCCAAGCAGACCGTCCCCGGTGCCGAGCAGGTGTCGGTGACCCTGGTCCAAGGCAGCGAGGCCTACACCGCCGCGTACACCGGCGAGCTGGCGCTCGCCCTGGACACCTGGCAGTACGAGCAGGGACGCGGTCCCTGCCTCGACGCGGCCACCACCGGTACGGCCATGCTGGCGCCGGACCTGACGGTCGAGGGGCGCTGGCCGGAGTGGGCCAGCCGGGCCAGCGGAGCCGGGGTGGCCAGCTCGCTTTCGATCGGGCTGCCGATCCAGGACGCCGTGGTCGGGGCGTTGAACTTCTACGGCACCGACCGGTCGGCGTTCGATGAGGTGGTCGGCCTCGCGCAGGCACTGGCCGGGTACGCCGCCGTCGCGCTGGCCAACGCCCACCTCTACGAGAGCACCGCCACCCTCGCCCAGCAGATGCAGGCGGCGCTGCGCAGCCGGGCGGTGATCGAGCAGGCCAAGGGCATCATCATGGGCCAGCAGCGGTGCACCGCCGACGAGGCGTTCGCCATCCTGGCCCGGGTCTCCCAGGATTCCAACCGCAAGCTCCGCGAGGTCGCCGAGTCGCTCGTCGAGCGGGCCGCGTACGGCCCCGGGGTCGGGCGCCCGCACACCTGACAGGCGTACCGGGCGTCCGGGTGGGAATAGCGACACCGACGGTCACCCGCGACAGGCGCGGGGCAGACCGAGCGGCGGGAGGCGAGACGATGCGGGTGCGGGCGTCATGAACGGGCCGGTCGGCGACGAGCCGCTCGGCGAGCTGGAGCTGGTGCACACCTTCACCGGCCCGATGCCGACCGGGGTGAGCGTCTCGCACCGGGGCCGGATCTTCGTCAATTTCCCCAAGTGGGGCGACGAGGTGCCGGCGACCGTCGTCGAGCTGCGCGACGGCCGGGAAGTGCCCTACCCGGACCAGGCGTGGAACGACCCGTCGGGCGACGACGACGCCGGAGCGTTCGTCTCGGTGCAGAGCATCGTGGTGGACCCGGCCGACCGGCTGTGGGTGCTGGACACCGGGAGCCCCATGTTCCAGCCGACGAAGCCGGGCGGGCCGAAACTGGTCCGGGTCGACCTGGACACCGACACGGTCGCCCAGGTGATCACCTTTCCGGCGGACGTGGCGCTGCCGACGACGTACCTCAACGACGTCCGCTTCGACCTCCGGCGAGGCGAGGCGGGTGTCGCGTACATCACCGACTCGGCGGACTCGGGGCCGAACGGGATCATCGTGGTGGACCTGGCCAGTGGGGCGTCCTGGCGGCGGCTGCACGACCACCCGTCCACGAAGGCGGAGCCGCTGACGACGTTCCGCCCGGTGGTCGAGGGCCGACCGTTCCTGGAGCGGCCGGCGGACGGGCCGCCGAAGCCGGTGTCGATGGGCTCCGACGGCATCGCCATCTCCGCCGACGGCACCCGGCTGCACTACTGCCCGCTGGCGTCCCGCCGCTGGTACAGCGTCTCCACCGAGGCGCTGGCCGACCCGGCGGTCACCCAGGAGGCGGTCGCGGCGACCGTCGTCGACGAGGGGGACAAGGGCACCGCGTCGGACGGGCTGGAGTCCGACGACGCCGGGCGGCTCTACCTCACCGCCTACGAGCACAACGCGGTGCTGCGTCGGCGGCCGGACGGCGAGTACGAGACGGTGGTCCACGACCCGCGGCTGCTCTGGCCGGACACCATGTCGGTGGCGACCGACGGGTACCTCTACGTGACCGCCAACCAGCTGCACCGGCAGTCGCAGTACCAGCGGGGTCAGGACCTGCGGCGCAAGCCGTACGCGCTGTTCCGCACCCGGATCGACGCCGGGCCGGTGCTGCTGCGCCGCTGACCCGCACCCGAGTGCCGACCGTGGCGCGGATCGGCAGGCATGGTGGGGCGACCGGCGGGTAGCCCCACAGGTGGCCGACTGGGAGAAGCTGTTCGTCCCGGACACCCCGCTGTTGGAGATCGTGGTCCGGGGAAGCGTCATGTACCTGGCGCTCTTCGCGCTGTTGCGGGTCATCCTCAAGCGGGAGAGCGGCACCACCGGCGTCACCGACCTGCTGGTGATCGTGCTGCTCGCGGACGCCGCCCAGAACGGCATGTCGGGCGGGTACACCACGATCACCGACGGGGTGCTGCTGGTCGCGGTCATCATCGGCTGGTCGTACGTGCTGAACGCCGTCGCCTACCGCTGGTCGGTCGCCGCCCGGCTGATCCGGCCCGGGTCGCTGGTGCTGGTGCGCGACGGGCGGATCCTGCGGCGCAACATGCGTCGCGAGCTGATCACCGACGAGGAACTGCACACCCAGCTCAGGGAGCAGGGCATCAGCAGTCTCGAGGACGTCCACGAAGTGCGGATGGAGTCCGACGGTCGGTTCAGTGTCACCACCCGCACGCCCGGCCGGTCCCGCAACGGCGGCAGCTCGCCGGGCTGACGACCGGCCCGACGGGTTTCCTCAGCTCGCCGGCAGGGTCCGGTCCAGCAGGTCGAACAGGGCGGCCCAGTGTCGTTCGGTGGCCCGCTCGTCGTAGACGGCCGAGTCGGCCATGGTGAAGCCGTGGTGCGCGCCCGCGTACACCTCGGAGCGGTAGCGCACACCGGCCGCGTCGAGCGCCTTCTCCAGCGTCGCGATCTGCTCGGGCGTCATCGACTGGTCCTCGTCGGCGTGCCCGACGTACACCTCGCCGGTGATCGAGCCGACGCCCAGGTGCGGGCTGTCCGGAGCGTCGGTGACGATCCGCCCGCCGTGGAAGCTGGCCACCGCGGCGATCCGGTCCGGGTGCGCCTCGATGGCCCGCAGCGCGTTCGTACCGCCCATGCAGTAGCCGGTGATCACGACCGGACCCGGCCGGACGTCGTCACGGGCCGCCAGGAAGTCGAGGTACGCGGCGGTGTCCCGGCTGACCACGTCGGCCGTCAGCGAGGCGACCAGCGGCATGATCTTCTGGAGGATCGCGCCGCGCTGGTCGGCCTCGCCGAGTCGGGACAGGTCGAACAGGGGTGCCCGGCCGGCCCGGTAGAACAGGTGGGGCGTGAGCACGAGGTAGCCCCG
The DNA here is from genome assembly GCF_052601155.1 of Micromonospora yongxingensis. Classification (NCBI taxonomy): domain Bacteria; kingdom Bacillati; phylum Actinomycetota; class Actinomycetes; order Micromonosporales; family Micromonosporaceae; genus Micromonospora; species Micromonospora yongxingensis. Next base: position 107,826 of record NZ_JBQXEO010000019.1, on the reverse strand, counting down.
GGCGGCGATCCGCTCGGCCATCTCCACGAGGCGGGGACGCGGGCCGAAGGCGTCCTGGAAGAGCAGCACCGCCGGGAACGGGCCGTCCCCGTCGGGCCGGGTGAGGGAGGCGTCCGCCACTCCGTCACTGGTCGGGATGTCCACCGTCGTCGTCTGCACCGGAGCCTCCTCGTACGCCGATCTTGGTCCGTCCGGAACGTTACCCGCCGTGTCGGCGCGCAGGCCGGCGCCGCGTGAACGCGGCGTCAAGAATTGGTGGTGGCCCGTCGAAACGGCGTATCAACGGGTGCACCGCCGTCGTCAGGTGATGACGATGGGCCCATGAGTCCTTGGCGGATGACACGCTGGGAACGCGGAAACCTGCCGCCCGGCACCGATACAGACAGCGACCCCGGCGAGCCCGCGACGGGGGCCGACGAGCCGGAGCGGCGACACGAGGCGCTGGTCAGCGTCCGGCTCGGCCCGTCCGCGCCGGGCAGTCACCTGGTGGAGTACCTGCGGCACGAGCCGTGCGCCGTCGCCGCGTGGTGGATCGCCGCCGAAGTCGACGCCGTGGTGCGGCTCTCCGCCGACAGCATGACCGTGCTGCACCGCGCCGTGGCCGACCTACGCCTGCGCGCCGGAGTGGAGGTGGCCGTGGCCAACTACGTCCTCCGGGCGCTCGACCTGACCTCGCCGGCGGACCCGCGTACCGCGAAGGACGCCCCGGCGTGGGTGGTGTCCGTCGCATGAGCCGCACAGCGGGTGCCCCACAGCAGACAAATGTCGCCTCCGCGGCAGGAATGAAGAGGACGAACCCATGGACGAGGCCCCGAGAATCTATGCCGTTCCGGTGCGCGATCTGCCGGGACGGCTGGTGCGGACGGTGCGGACCGGCCGTTCGCCGCAGGGGTTGCGGCTGGGCATCGCCTTCACGCGACCCGAGCTGCTGGTCGCCGCCATGGGTGCCGAGCAGCCCTGGGAGGAGCTCTGCGAGTCGGCACTGCGCGGCATGCTGCGCCCGCTCGGCATCGACGTGATCCAGGTCGACCCGCTGCTGGTGGCGCCGCCACTCGCGCGGGTCGACCCGGCACCCGCCCTCGGTCAGGCACGGACGAAGCGCACCGCGTCCGCGACCACGTGGCCGTCGGTGTCCTCGGTACGGATCAGCACGCTTCCGTCGCTGCCCGCCGTGAAGGGGTAGGTGCCCAGCGGCACCCACTGGCCCCCGGACTGTCGCTGGTTGACCGTCCGAGTGATCAACCCCCCGGAGTACGCGATGTCCACCGGCACGTTCGTCGCGCGGTTCGGATCGGCGGTCCAGCGCAACTGCACGGTCCACGACCCGGCGGCGGGCAGTGTCGGGCGGAACCGCAGCCGGTTGACGCCCTTGGCGACGTTGCCGTCGTGCTCGTAGTCGGAGCCGTAGTAGCCGCCGATGCTGGTGCTACGCAACCACGTCCCGGCCCGGGTGATCCCGCTGGCCGCCGCGTTGTCCAGGATCACCTCGCCGGCGGGCGCCCAGTCCAGCACCGCGCCGTCCTGGCGCAGCCGACCCTGCAGGGCGGGTACGGACACCGCCTGCACGGCGACGTTCCCGGTCAGCGCCAGCGACGCGGCGGTGGCGGCGGCCTGCCCGAGGATCATGAACACCGGTTCCATCCGGATCGAGCCGTACGCGATGTGGCTCGCCGAGAGACAGACCGGCACCAGCAGGTTCGCGCACTGGGCCTGGTGCGGCACGATCGCGCGATAGCTCACCGGGTACGGCGCGGGCACCCCGATCTGCACGTCCCCCTCGTTGCGCACCCGGCCGTCGACCACCACCCGCTGGCAGTTGTGCGAGTCCATCGTGTAGCTGGCCAGCCCCACCGAGTCGGCGGCGCGTACCCGGCCGCGGCAGTCGTGCTCGGTCATCACGTACGCGGAGACCATCCGGCGCGCCTCACGGATGTAGAGCATCGGCGGCCATCCACCGGTGGTGGTGAACTCGTCGACCGGCAGCCCCCACCGGGCGGTCGACTCGCGTACCGACGTCGGCAGGCGGGGGTCGTTGGCCAGGAACCACATCAGCCCCTGCTGGTAGGTGCGGTGCTCGGCGATGATGCCCTCCCGCGCCGCCCAGCTCGCCGTCGGGTACGAGTGGTTGGACCCGATGTGGTCGGTGGAGACCGCCCCGTTGTTGTTGGAGTCGGTCTTGCCGCCGCCGATGGAGTGGGTGGTGAAGTACGGCCCGGTGTAGCCGGCCTGGATGTGCCGCAGCAGCAGCTCGTACCGGATCGGGTCGTAGCCGGTCGGCCTGGCGAACGGGATACGGTTGGACGCCTGGGTCAGGCACATCCGGAAGCAGTACGCCTGGATCCGGTCGTCACCGCTGCCCTGCGGGGCGAGCGGCGTGGCGGAGATCCCCGGCAGCAGACCGCTGGCGGGCGAACCGGCCGTCACGTACGGGTCGACCGGGTAGGCGAACTGGTGGGTGTTGCGGGACTGCACCCCGTTGATCGTCTCGCCGTAGGTGTCGTTGGACTCCCGTCCGACGGTGAACCCCACCCCGGCCATGGCCAGCAGGTCACCCTCGTAGGTGGCGTCGACGAACACGCCACCGCGGTAGATCGACCCGTCCTCGGTGCGCAGCTCGGTGATGCGGTTGCCGCTGCGGCCGAGGCCGGACAGCCGGGCGTTGACGACCACCGGGACGCCCGCCTCGGCCAGCAGGTCGGCGAAGACGTCGGCGGCGACGTGCGGTTCGAACGTCATCCGCAGCGGCGAGGTCGGCGTGAGGATTCCGCCGTGGTACTTGACGTACACCCGGCGGTAGAACTCGGCGGCCAGGCCGCCGATGGACGCCTGGACTCCGGTGTCGGTGGCGCCCAGCCCGGCGGTGCTCAACCCGCCGACGTGGTTGGTGGGCTCGACCACCACGGCGGTGCGGCCGAGACGGCGCATGGTGATCGCGGCGGCCAACCCGCCGGAGGTGGCGCCGTAGACGACCAGGTCGGCGGTGGTGACGGCGGCGAGGGCGGGGCCGGCACGGAACGGGTCGGCGAGACCGGCCAGGACGAGGCCGGCACCGCCGGCGGTCAGCAGGCGGCGGCGGGACAGGGGCAGGGACACGGCGGGCTCCCGAGGGGTAACCGGTGAGGGGGACGGTTACAGAAGCACGCCGCTGCCGCTGCGAACGAAATTCTTCAATCTCTGCCGGCGGGTGTCAACGGGTCAGGGGCGGTAGCGGTAACCCATTCCCGGCTCGGTGATGAGGTGCCGGGGGCGGGCCGGGTCGTCCTCCAGCTTGCGCCGGAGCTGCGCCAGGTACTGGCGCAGGTAGTTGGTCTCGTTCTGGTACTCCGGGCCCCACACGTCCTGGAGGAGCTGACGCTGGCTGACCAGCTTGCCGGGGTGGCGCAGCAGCTTCTCCAGCACACTCCACTGGGTGGGGGTCAGCTTGACCTCGGTGCCGTCGTCCCGCCGCACGCTGTGGTCGGCCAGGTCGACCGTGTGCTGGCCGATCCGCAGCGCGGGCACCGCCTCGCTGGGCGTGCCGAGGCGCCGGGTGACCGCCCGGATGCGGGCCAGCAGTTCCTCCACCCCGAACGGCTTGGTGACGTAGTCGTCCGCGCCGGCGTCGAGCGCGGCGACCTTGTCCTCGCTGCCGGCCCGCCCGGAGAGCACGATGATCGGTACGTCCGTCCAGCCGCGCAGGCCGCGGATGACCTCCACCCCGTCGATGTCCGGCAGGCCGAGGTCGAGCACCACCAGATCGGGTGGGTGGCTGGCGGCGGCCTTCAGCGCGGCGGCCCCGGTGCCGGCGACGTCCACGTCGTACCGGCGGGCGCGCAGGTTGATCCGCAGGGCACGCAGGATCTGCGGCTCGTCGTCGACGACCAGGATGCGGGTCATTCCTGCGGCCCTTCCGAGCTGCTCTGCGTCGCGGCAGGCAGCCGCAGCACCATCGTGAGCCCACCGCCGGGGGTGGTCTCGGGGGTGATGCTGCCACCCATCGCCTCGGCCAGACCCCGGGACAGGGCAAGCCCGAGGCCGACGCCGGTCTGGTTGTCCCGGTCGCCGAGGCGCTGGAACGGCAGGAAGACGTGCTCCCACTGGTCCTCCGGGATACCCGGTCCACGGTCGATGATCCGCAGCTCCACCTGGCCGGCGTGGGCGCTCGCGGTGACCGTGGGCGGCTGCCCCGGCGGGCTGTAGCGCAGCGCGTTCGCGATGACGTTGACCAGGACCCGTTCCAGCAGGCCCGGGTCGGCGGTGGCGGCGGGCAGGTCGGCCGGGATGTCGGTGCCGACGGCGGCGGCGGGTGGCCCGATCTCGTCCAGCGCCCGGGGTACGGCGTCCTCCAGGCCGACCGCGGTCGCCGCGATGCCCAGGACGCCGGCCTGGAGCCGACTCATGTCCAGCAGGTTGCCGACCAACCGGGCGAGCCGGTCCAACGACTCCTCGGCGGTCTCCAGCAGCTCCTCGCGGTCCTGCTCGTCGAACTCGATGTCGTGGCTGCGCAGGCTGGTCACGGCCGCCTTCGCCGAGGCCAGCGGGGTACGCAGGTCGTGGCTGACCGCGGCGAGCAGCGCGGTACGCATCCGGTCCGCCGCGGCGAGGGGCCGGGCGGTGGCCGCCTCCTCGGCGAGCCGTTCCTGGCGCAGCGCGACGGCGGCCTGAGCGGCGAACGCCTCGACGATCCGCCGGTCGGCGGCCTCCAGCCGGCGGCCGCTGAGCACGACGGTGATCCGTTCGTCGACCGGCACCGCCGTCTCGCCCTCGTCAGGGGTGCAGGCCGGACGGTCACCGACGCTGGCGACCACGCACCAGGCGTGCTCCTCGCGGGCCCGCTCCGGGCGCCCACTGGCCTCCTCGGCCAGCTCCAGCACGCTCACCGCGCGCAGCCCGAAGGTCTCCCGGAGCTGATCCAGCAGGGCGGGCAGGGGACGTTCGCCGCGCAGCACGCCACCGGCGACGGCGGCGAGGGTCTGCGCGTCCGCGGCGGCACGGGCGGCCTCCCGGGTCCGCCGGGCGGCCACGTCGACGATCCAGCTCACCGCCAGCGCCACGCCGACGAAGACGGCCAGGGCGAGCAGGTTGTCCGCCTCGGCGATGGTCAACGTGCGGTACGGCGGGGTGAAGAACCAGTTGAGCAGCAGCGAGCCGCCGAGCGCGGCGACCAGGGCCGGCCAGAGCCCGCCGACCAGCGCGACGCCGACGACCCCGGCGAGGAAGAGCAGGATGTCGTTGGTCAGCGTCAGGTCGGGCAGCGTCCTCAGCAGCAGGGTGAGCAGTGGCATGCCGAGCACGGCCAGGCCGAACCCGAGCAGCCGCCGGCGCCGGGACAGGGCCGCCGGCACCGCCGCCGCCCGGCGACCCTTGCCGGCCTGCTTGTGGGTGACCAGGTGCACGTCGATCGACCCGGAGAGCGCGGTGGTGGTCACCCCGACGCCCCGGGCGAAGATCTGCGCGAGGCGGCCCCGCCGGCTGGCGCCGAGCACCAACTGGGTGGCGTTCACCCCCTGGGCGAAGTCCAGCAGCGCGGCCGGCACGTCGGTGCCGAGCACCTGGTGGTACGTGCCGCCCAGACTCTCGACCAGCACCCGCTGGCGGGCCAGTTGGGCCGGGTCGGCGCCGGCCAGGCCGTCGCTGCGCGCCACGTGCACGGCGAGCAGGTCGGCGCCCTTGCTGCGGGCCGCGACCCGGGCCGCGCGCCGGATCAGCGTCTCGCCCTCCGGGCCACCGGTCAGTGCCACCACGACCCGTTCCCGGGCCTCCCAGGTGGCGGCGATGCCCTGCTGGCTGCGGTACCGGTCGAGCTGCTCGTCGACCTTGTCGGCCAACCAGAGCAGCGCCAGCTCGCGCAGCGCGGTGAGGTTGCCGACCCGGAAGTAGTTGCCCAGCGCGGCGTCGATCTTGTCGGGGCGGTAGATGTTGCCGTGCGCCATCCGTCGGCGCAGCGCCTCGGGGGTCATGTCGACCAGCTCGACCTGCTCGGCCGCGCGGACGATCTCGTCCGGCAGGGTCTCCCGCTGGGTGGTGCCGGTGATCTGGGCAACCACGTCGTTGACCGATTCCAGGTGCTGCACGTTGACCGTGGACAGCACGTCGATTCCCGCGTCGAGCAGCTCCTGGACGTCCTGCCAGCGCTTGTCGTGCCGGGACCCGGGCACGTTGGTGTGCGCCAGCTCGTCGACCACCGCGATCTCCGGCCGGCGGGCCAGCACCGCGTCCAGGTCCATCTCGGTGAACTCGACGCCGCGGTAGGTCATCGTGCGGCGAGGCACCTGCTCCAGGTCGCCGAGCATGGCCGCGGTGTGCTGGCGGCCGTGGGTCTCGACGAAACCGATCACCACGTCGGCGCCGCGCGCGGCCCGCCGCTGGGCCTCCTCCAACATGGCGTACGTCTTACCGACGCCGGGGGCGGCCCCGAGGTAGATGCGCAGTTCTCCGCGTGGCACGGGGACCATCCTCCCTGGTCAGATCGGCGGGCGGGGCCGCGCCCGGATGGCACGGCCCCGCCCGAGGTGCGCTCAGCGTGCGGCGAACTGCTTGTCGAGGGCGATGTTGAGTTCCAACACGTTGACCCCGGGCTCGCCCATGAAGCCGAGCCCGCGCCCGTCGGTGTGCTCCTCGACCAGCTTGCGGACCGCCGCCGGGTCCGCGCCGCGCTCGCGCGCGACCCGGTTCACCTGCAACTCGGCGTACGCCGGGCTGATCTGCGGGTCGAGGCCGCTGCCGCTGGCGGTGACCGCGTCGGCGGGCACGGCCGGCTCGGCGGGCGCGCCGCCGCGGATCGGGGTGACCACCCCGCCGGCGGCCACGTAGTCCTCACCGGGCTGGGCCAGCTCCACCGGCACCCCCTGGTACTCGGTGACGAACGGCGTGGCCGGGGCGGCCTGGTTGACGCTGACCACCCGGGTGACCGGGCCGGTCAGACCGCCGGCGCGGAAGACGGCGAGCACGGCGCCCACACCGTCGTCGGTGCAGTAGGGGCGTCGGCCGTCGACGCCGTTGAGCTCGCCGACCTCCCTGCTTCGCCCGCACACCTGGGTGAGCAGGCTCTCGCTGGATTCCTCCGGGTCGGTGGCGAGGGTGTCGACCACACTCTCCGGTCCCAGGTTGCTGGCCGAGGTGGAGGTCGGGTCGTAGCCGTCGCCGGCGGCGGACGGGCGGGACTGGAAGTACCGCGGGACGGGGTTGCCGTCGGCGTCGGTGAAGGACTGGCCGATCAGCGCGCTGCCGACCGTCGTGCCGCCGGCGTCGATCAGCGAGCCGTCGGCCTTGTGGTTGAGGCCGGGCAGCTGGCCGACGGCGACCAGGGCCAGCGGGTAGACCAGCCCGAGCAGCACCGTGAAGACGAGCAGGGCGCGCAGGGCGGCGAGGTGTTGGGCGAGCCAGGTGGGTAGGCGCATCACGAAATCCCCGGGATGAACTGGATGAGCAGGTCGATGATCTTGATCCCGATGAACGGCACGATGATGCCGCCCAGTCCGTACAGCAACAGGTTGCGGCTGAGCAGCTTCGACGCGGCCGCCGGCCGGTACCGCACGCCGCGCAGGGCGAGCGGGATCAGCGCGATGATCACCAGGGCGTTGAAGATGACGGCGGCCAGGATCGCCGACTCCGGGCTGGACAGCCGCATGATGTTCAGCGCGTCCAGGCTCGGGTAGAGGCCGGCGAACATGGCCGGGATGATCGCGAAATACTTCGCGATGTCGTTGGAGATGCTGAACGTCGTCAGGGCACCACGGGTGATCAGCAACTGCTTGCCGATCTCCACGATCTCGATCAGCTTGGTCGGGTCGGAGTCGAGGTCGACCATGTTGCCGGCCTCCTTGGCGGCCGACGTGCCGGTGTTCATCGCCACGCCGACGTCGGCCTGCGCGAGCGCCGGAGCGTCGTTGGTGCCGTCGCCGGTCATCGCGACCAGCCGGCCACCCTCCTGCTCCCGCTTGATCAGCGCGAGCTTGTCCTCCGGCGTCGCCTCGGCCAGGAAGTCGTCCACCCCGGCCTCGTCGGCGATCGCCTTCGCGGTACGCGGGTTGTCACCGGTGATCATCACGGTCCGGATGCCCATCCGGCGCATCTCGTCGAACCGCTCCCGCATGCCGGACTTGACGACGTCCTTGAGGTGGATGACGCCGAGCGCACGGGCCGGTTCGCCGTCGACGTGCTCGGCGACGACCAGCGGGGTGCCGCCGGTGCCACTGATCGCGTCCACGATCTCGCCGACCTGCTCGGTCGGGTGGCCGCCGTTCTCCCGTACCCACTTCATCACGGCGGCGGCGGCGCCCTTGCGGACCCGGCGTGCCGTGTCGACCGCGCCGCCGTCCACGCTGGCGTCCGGGGCCATGTCGACGCCGCTCATCCGCGTCTGCGCGGTGAACGGTACGAAGGTGGCGTGCGGCATCACGCCGGGCTCGCGCTCGCGCAGCCCGAACTCGTTCTTCGCCAGTACCACCACCGAGCGCCCCTCGGGGGTCTCGTCGGCGAGGCTGGACAGTTGAGCGGCGTCGGCCAGGGTCGCGGCGGTGACCCCTTCGACGGGTACGAACTCGGCGGCCTGCCGGTTGCCCAGTGTGATGGTGCCGGTCTTGTCCAACAGGAGGGTGTTCACGTCACCGGCCGCCTCGACGGCCCGGCCGCTCATGGCCAGCACGTTGCGCTGCACGAGCCGGTCCATACCGGCGATGCCGATGGCGGAGAGCAACGCGCCGATAGTGGTGGGGATGAGACACACCAGCAGCGAGATCAGCACGATCCCGCTGACACCGGCGTCGGTGATCGCACCGCTGTCGGGCGCCGCGGCCTGATACGCCTTGGAGAAGATGGCCAGCGGCTGAAGGGTGACCACGGCCAGCAGGAAGATGATCGTGAGCGCGGCGAGCAGGATGTTCAGCGCGATCTCGTTCGGCGTCTTCTGCCGGTTGGCACCCTCGACCAGGGCGATCATCCGGTCGATGAAGCTCTCCCCCGGCTTCTGGGTGATCTTCACGACGATCCGGTCGGAGAGCACCTTCGTGCCACCCGTGACCGCGCTGCGGTCGCCGCCGGACTCCCGGATGACCGGGGCCGACTCGCCGGTGATGGCCGACTCGTCGACGCTGGCGATGCCCTCGACGATGTCGCCGTCACCGGGGATGATGCCGCCGGCCTCGACCAGCACGATGTCGCCCTGGCGCAGTTGCGGCGCCGGCACCGCCTCGTCGGTGTAGGCGTTGGCCCGGGCACCCGGCGTCCAGCCGATCAGCCGGGTGGCGATGGTGTCCTGCTTGGCCTGCCGCAACGCGGCGGCCTGGGCCTTGCCCCGGCCCTCCGCGACCGCCTCGGCCAGGTTGGCGAAGAGCACGGTCAGCCACAGCCAGATGGTGATCGCCCAGGCGAACACCGACGGGTCGGTCACCGCCAGGACGGTGGTGAAGGCCGCTCCGACCTCCACGATCAGCATCACCGGGTTGCGCCACAGGGTGGTCGGGTTGAGCTTGCGCAGGGCGTCCGGCAGGGACCGGATCAGCTGCTGGGGGTCGAGCAGTCCCCCACCGACCCGGTTGCCGTGGGTGGCTGGGGTACCGGGGAGTTGCTCTGTTGGGGCGGACGTGACGGACATGTCCTCGTTCCTCATGGTGGTCAGAGCCCTTCTGCCAGCGGGCCGAGCGCGAGTGCGGGCAGGAAGGTCAGCGCGACGAGGACCACCGTGACGCCGACGACCATGCCGATGAACAGCGGTCGGTGGGTCGGCAGGGTGCCCTCGGACGCGGGGGTGGGTGCCTGGCGGGCCAGTGAGCCGGCCAACGCGAGCACGAAGATGATCGGGAGGAATCGGCCGAACAGCATGCACAACCCGAGCGCGGTGTCCCACCAGGTGGTGTTGACCGTGATTCCGCCGAAGGCGGAGCCGTTGTTGTTGCTGGCCGAGGTGAACGCGTAGAGCACCTCGGAGAGGCCGTGCGGCCCGACGTTGAGCGCGGTGGAGTTGTTGCCGGTGGCGAACGCGGCCGCCGTACCGACGAGCACCAGGATCGGCGTGATCAGGAAGTAGAGCGAGGCGAACTTGATCTCTCGCGAGCCGATCTTCTTGCCCAGGTACTCCGGGGTCCGGCCGACCATCAGGCCGGCCACGAAGACGGTGATCACCGCGAGGATGAGCAGGCCGTAGAGACCAGAACCCGTACCGCCCGGGGCGACCTCGCCGAGCATCATGTTGACCATCGTCATCATGCCGCCGAGCGGGGTGAACGAGTCGTGGAACGAGTTCACCGCCCCGGTCGAGGTCAGCGTCGTGGCGGCGGCGAAGGTGGCCGAGTTCGACACGTCGAACCGCACCTCCTTGCCCTCCAGGGCGGCGCCGACCGCCTGCGGCACGGTGCCGTGGCCGGCCAACTCGAAGACGTTGGTGATGACCACACTGGCGAACGCGAGAATGCCCATCACCGCGGCGATGGCGTAGCCCTGGCGGTTCTGCCCGACCATCCGGCCGAAGACCCGGGGCATGCTGAACGGGATCAGGAAGATCAGGAAGATCTCCAGCCAGTTCGTCCACGTGGTCGGGTTCTCGAACGGGTGGGCGCTGTTGACGTTGTAGAAGCCGCCACCGTTGGTACCCAGCTCCTTGATCACTTCCTGGCTGGCCACCGGACCACCGGTGACGGTCTGTGAGCCACCGGTCAGCGTGGTCACGTCGGTGCCGCCGGAAAGGTTCTGCACCACCCCGCCGAGCATCAGCGCGAGGGCGCCGAGCACCGCGATCGGCAGCAGGATCCGCAGCGTGATCCGGATCAGGTCGACCCAGAAGTTGCCCAACTGCCCGGTGCGGCTGCGGGCGAAGCCACGCACCAGCGCGACCGCCACCGCGATGCCGACCGCCGCGGAGACGAAGTTCTGCACCGCCAGGCCGGCCATCTGCACCAGGTGACCCATGGTCGACTCACCCGAGTACGACTGCCAGTTGGTGTTGGTCACGAACGAGACGGCGGTGTTCCACGCGCCGTGCGGCACGACCGGGTCGAAGCCCAGCGACAGCCAGAGGTGGTTCTGCACCCGCTGGAACAGGTAGAGGAACAGGATCGAGACCGCGGAGAACGCCAGCACGCTGCGGGCGTACACACCCCAGGTCTGCTCGGCGGCCGGGTTGACCCCCACCAGGCGGAAGATTCCCCGCTCGACCCGGGACTGCCGGGTGCCGGAGACCGCCCGGAACATGTAGTCACCGAACGGCTTGTAGACGGCTACCAGGGCCGCCACCAGCGTCAACACGAAGATGACGCCCGCTGTCGTCATGGTCATCAGAAGCGCTCCGGAAACAACAGGGCGAACACCAGGAACGCGCCCAGGACGATCGCGAGCACCAGGCCGACGGCATTGACCGCGTTCACAGCTTCTCCACCGCCCGGACCACCAGGGCGAGCACTGCGAACAGCGCCACCGTCAGGATCACGAACACCACGTCAGACACGCTGACTCCTCATACCGGAAAGGTTCGTCGCGACCGCCTCCCGGTCGCGCCGGGCAATCAAAGCCCCGTCACCCAGCCAGCGACAGGGGTCATAACGCGACCATGACGGCGGCGGACCTTTTCTTGACGTGGTTTTCACACCTGCCCCCTGAACAGGTGAAATGCGGCACAGAGCAGGGCTGAGGGCACGCGGAAGTGACCGTCGGCGACCCAGCTGGGATGGCTGCCGCGGAGTGGTACGGGTGGGAGGCGCTAGGCCGGGCGGCGGGCCACCAGCACGTCCCGCATGATCGACTGGTCCACCCGGTGCCGCAGCGCCTGGTAGGGCTCCGCGTCGACCACGGTCAGGCCGGCCGCGGTCAGCGCCTCGGCGGCGTCGTCCCGGCTGGCGACGTGGGTGTTCCAGGAGATACCGAGCGCGCCGCCGGGGCGCAACAACCGGGCCCAGACCGGCACTGCGTCCGCGAGCAACGCCAGCGGGTCGCGGGCCAACCCATGGTCGGCGGTACGACTGCCGTGCTGGACGCCGTACGGGGCGTCGGCGACGACCAGGTCGACGGTCTCCGGCCGGAAGAACTCCCCGGCCCGCGTGGTGTCGGCGTTGACCACGTCCAGCAGTTGCAGGTTGCCGGCCTTGTGCTCCTCGCGGGTCGGCGCCAGCTCAATCCGTACCCGCCGGCCGACCACCTTGCGCTCCCGACGCACCGGCCCCGACTCCAGCACCCGGTGCTTGATCCGCTTCTGCTTCAGCCAGGTGGTGACGAACGCCCGGTACGCCTCGACGTCCTTCTGGTCACGCTCGATCCCGGCGGCGTCGAAGCCGTACATCAGCGCCTGGTTCAGGCTGGTGCCCCGACCGCAGAGCGGGTCGAGCACCCGGAACCGGCGGCTGGTCATCTCGGCGGCCCAGTCCGAGGCGAGCAGCGTGACGTTGAGCAGCAGCTTGGTGAACTGCTCGTTGGTCTTGCCCGGGTACTTCTGAATGGTGATCAGGTCGTCGTCGTAGCGGTCCAGCTGGCTCCACTCGATAGGCCGCAGCAGCTCGCCGACGATCTCGAACAGCGCGTACCCGGCGGAGAGATTGCCCAGGACGCCCAGGTCCCGCTCGGTCAGCCCGTCGCCCGTGAAGGTGAGGTAGGTGGCCCCACCGACGGTCGTCGTGTCCAGCTCGCCGACCCGGCCGTCGAGCGCGGACCGACCGAAGATCTCCAGCTCGGCCCGGGTGAGGTCGATGGCGGAGCGGGCGTACACCCGGTTGGTGGAGGGCAGGATGAGCAGGCCGTAGCGGTTCATGATCGGCCGAGTATTCCACAACCGGCCGCTGCCGCCGGGAACCGGAGTGGCGGCCGGACCGACTACCCGTACATGGGGTGTGAGCAGTGGCGGGAGGTCCTGTCGGCGCAGTTGGACGGCGAGGAGACCGCCGAGGAACGGGCGGCGGCGCAGGGGCACCTCGACGGGTGCGCCGAGTGCCGAGGCTGGTTCACGGCGGCGGCCGCGGTGACGCGCCGGGCGCGTACCCGGTTGGTCACCGAACCGCCCGACCGGACCGAGACGATCCTCGCGGCCGTCGCTACCGCGCCGCCGGCCCCCAGGTCACGGTGGCGGTGGCGGCCGGGGGCGGCCCAGCGCAGCCGGCTGGTCGTCGGGCTGCGCGCGGCGCTCGGCCTGCTCGGCGCCGTGCAGCTGGTTCTCGGCCTGGCTCAGGTGGGCCGTGGCGCGGCCTCCGATCACCTGCACCCGGCCGGCCAGCACCTGTGGCACGAGTCGGCCGCCTGGAACGTGGCGGTGGGTGCCGGCTTCCTCTTCGTGGCGGTACGCCGCAGCCCGCCGGCCGGCCTGCTGCCGATGCTCAGCGCGTTCGTCGGCACGCTGCTGCTGCTCTCGGTCAACGACCTGGCCACCGGGACGGTGAGCGGGGAACGACTGGTCAGCCACGGGTTCCTGGTGGTCGGCTATCTGATCACCGTGCTGCTGTCCCGGCCCGGCCTGCGTCCCGGAGGCCCCGCTCCACAGCGGCAGTCGACGCCGTCGCGCTGGCGGTTCCGCGCCGACGAGGTCGACCCGCCTCTGCGGGTGGTCCGTTCCGAGCCCCACCCGGCGCAGGCCGCCGATCGCCACGCCGCCCCGGCAGCGCGTACCGGTCCTGCCGGCAACCGCCGCGCCGCCTGAGCGGGCTCCCTCAGCCCTGCGGCCGACTCGTGTCGTCGCCGGCGATGACCTGCGGGATGACCTGTTCGACGATGGTCAGCAGGGTGGTGGTGAGCAGCAGGTGCACCTGGGCTCGGGTCAGCGCGCCACGCTGGAGCCACTCGCGGGCGGTCGACGTGGCCAGCCCGCCGTACGCCCGGACCATGCCGCGCAGCTCCTCGCGGTGCTCCGCCTCGTCGGCCAGGCCGACGGCGACCAGCATCCGGTCCGCGGCCACCTCCTCGGCCTCGGCGAGCACCCGCTCCACGTCGGCGTCGCCGCCCATCCCGCGCGCGGTGACGGCCGCCAGCCAGGAGGTGCTGTGCCGGGACACCACGTCGAGGAACCAGGTGACGCTGGCGTCGACCCGGGTCCGTAGATCACCCTTGGGCAACCGCTCGAGGGCGACCTCGGGGATGGTCACCATGACCCGGACGACCTCCAGGTAGAGGTCCTTCTTGGTGCCGAAGTAGTGGTTGACCAGGCCGCGCGCGACGCCGGCCTCCCGGGCGATGTCGGTGGTCGAGACGTCCGGGTACGCGCCCTCGCCGAACAGCCGGACCGCGCAGGCCAGGATCTGCCCACGCCGCGCATCCGGCTCCAGCCGGCGGCGGCGCGGCGCGGTCTCGACACTCATCTGCTCGACCCTATCGGCAGCTCACCGTCGCGGCCCAGGCTCGGGCACCGGCACAGGGCGTCGACCTGCCCACACGCAGAGTTGGACCCATTCGTCGTCACGAGCCCTCACCATGGGTCACCTCCGCGCCGAGGCCCCTGACCTCCACCTTCCCTTTGCTCTGCTTCACCCCGCGCAACACCGGCCGTGAGCAGGTGTTGTGCCGCCGCCGGCAGGTGAGTCGCCAGGTTGCCAGGATGAGCGCACGGTAACTGTTGCATCCGTTGAAGCAGAGCAAAGGACGGGAGGGTGGGAGGGGCCGGCATAGGGAATCGTCACGTTGTGTCACAGGCTGTTGATCGAGACTTATTGACATGCCGTCAACAGCGCGCCAGGGTGGTGCACATGCCGACGCTCCCATCCGACGGTCCCCCCTCGCCCTGGCGCGAACCGGAGCACGACGACCTGGCCGACCTGGCCCGCACCTTCTTCACCAAGGAGGTGCTGCCGCACGCCGAACGCCTGCTGGCGCAGGGCCACCCGGACCGCGAGCACTACCGGCGCGCCGGGGAACTGGGCCTGCTCGGCCTGTCCGTCCCGGAGGAGTACGGCGGCGGTGGCGGCGGGTTCACCCACGAGGCGGTGATGCTGCACGAGCAGGCGTACACCGGGGAGAGCAGCCTCGGACTGGCCGTCCACAGTGGCATCGTCACCGGCTACCTGGTGGCGTACGGCAGCGAGGAGCAGAAGCGGCGCTGGCTGCCCGGCCTGTGCAGCGGTGAGCTGGTCGGCGCGATCGCGATGACCGAGCCGGACGGCGGCTCGGACCTCCAGGCGATGCGCACCCGGGCGGTCCGCGACGGCGACGACTACGTGGTCACCGGCGCGAAGACGTTCATCACCAACGGCGGTCTGGCCGACCTCATCATCGTGGCCGTGAAGACCGACCCCGAGCAGCGGGCGGCCGGTGTCTCGTTGCTGGTCTGCGAGGTGGGCGACGACCCGGAGGGCTTCCGCCGGGGCCGACTGCTGTCCAAGATCGGGCTGCACGCCAACGACACGGCCGAGCTGTTCTTCGACGAGTTCCGGGTGCCGGCGGCAAACCTGCTCGGCGGGGCCGAAGGGCTGGGTTTCATCCAGCTCATGCAGCAACTCCCCCAGGAACGGCTGGTGATCGGCGTCGGCGCGGTCGCCGCCATGGAACGGGCGGTCGAGCTGACCGTCGCGTACGCCAAGGAGCGCACCGCCTTCGGCAAGCCGCTGATGGGCCACCAGAACACCCGGATGGTGCTCGCCGAGTGCGCCACCCGCACCCGGGTCAGCCGGGTCTTCCTGGACGACTGCATCGTCCGGCACACGCGCGGCGACCTGGACGTGGCCACCGCGGCGATGGCGAAGTCGTGGCTCACCGACGGGCAGTGCGAGGTCGTCGACCGGTGCCTGCAACTCTTCGGCGGCTACGGCTACACCACCGAGTACCCGATCGCCCGGATGTACGCCGACGCCCGCGTCCAGAAGATCTACGGCGGCACCAACGAGATCATGAAGGAGCTGATCGCCCGTGCCCTCTGAGGCGTACGTCTATGACGCGGTCCGCACCCCGCGCGGACGCGGCCGGGACACCGGCGCGCTGCACGGGGTCAAGCCGATCTCCCTGGTGGTCGGCCTGATCGACGCGCTGCGCGAGCGCAACCCCGGCCTGGACGTCAACCGGCTGGAGGACCTGTTGCTCGGCATCGTCACCCCGGTCGGCGAGCAGGGCGGCGACCTGGCACGCGCGGCGGCACTGCTGGCCGGGCTGCCCGACCAGGTGGGCGGGGTGCAGCTCAACCGGTTCTGCGCCTCCGGGTTGGAGGCGGTCAACTCCGCCGCCGCACGGATCCGCTCCGGTTGGGAGCACCTGCTGCTGGCCGGCGGGGTCGAGTCGATGTCCCGGGTGCCGATGGGCTCCGACGGCGCGGCCTGGGCCACCGACCCGCAGACCGCCCTGGCCACGTCGTTCGTGCCGCAGGGCGTCAGCGCCGACCTGATCGCGACCTTGGAGGGGTTCACCCGCGACGACGTGGACGGCTATGCCCTGCGCTCGCAGGAGCGGGCCGCCAAGGCGTGGGCCGGCGGGCACTTCGCCCGCTCGGTGGTGCCGGTCCGCGACGGGAACGGGCTGGACATCCTCACGGTGGACGAGCACCCCCGCCCGGAGACCACCCGGAAGGCGCTGGCCCGGCTCACCCCGTCCTTCGCCACCATGGGCGAGGCCGCCGGGTTCGACGCCGTCGCGTTGCAGAAGTTCCACTGGCTGGAGGCGATCGAGCACGTCCACCACGCCGGCAACTCGTCCGGCATCGTGGACGGCGCCGCGCTGGTGCTGATCGGCTCGGCTGACGTCGGCCGGGACCTCGGCCTCACCCCGCGCGCCCGCATCGTCGGCGCGGCGGTCACCGGTGCCGACCCGACACTGATGCTGACCGGCCCGATCCCCGCCACCCACAAGGCCCTCGCCGTCGCAGGGCTGACCCTCGCCGACATCGACCTGTTCGAGATCAACGAGGCGTTCGCCGCGGTGGTGCTCAAGTACGTCCGTGACCTGGGCCTGGACCCGGACCGGGTGAACGTCAACGGCGGCGCGATCGCTCTCGGCCACCCGCTCGGCGCCACCGGCGCCATGCTGCTCGGCACCGCGTTGGACGAGTTGGAGCGGCGCGACCTGCGCCGCGCCGTGGTGACCCTCTGCATCGGCGGCGGCATGGGCGTCGCCACCGTCATCGAGCGCTGCTGACCCGGAGGACGATCATGACCACCACCATCCGGTACGACCGCGGCGCCGACGGCATCGTCACGCTCACCCTGGACGACCCCGACCAGTCCGCCAACACCATGAACCGAGCGTACGCCGCGTCGATGAGTGCCGTACTCGATCGGTTGGAAGCCGAGCGCGACGACCTGACCGGTGTCATCGTGACCAGCGCGAAGTCCACCTTCTTCGCGGGCGGCGACCTGTCGGAGATGGCCCGGGCGACCCGCGAGGACGCTCCCGCGCTGGCCGAGCT
Source organism: Micromonospora yongxingensis (assembly GCF_052601155.1). Lineage (NCBI taxonomy): Bacteria > Bacillati > Actinomycetota > Actinomycetes > Micromonosporales > Micromonosporaceae > Micromonospora > Micromonospora yongxingensis. The sequence goes on along the minus strand of NZ_JBQXEO010000019.1, from coordinate 90,554 downwards.
GCTCGGCACCATCAAACGGGACCTGCGCCGTCTGGAGACGCTCGGCCGGCCGGTGGTCGCCGCGGTCAACGGCTCGGCGCTCGGAGGCGGCCTGGAGATCGCACTCGCCTGCCACCACCGGATCGCGCTGGACGCGCCCGGCAGCCGCCTCGGCCTGCCCGAGGTGACCCTGGGCCTGCTGCCCGGTGCCGGCGGCGTCACCCGGACCGTACGGATGCTCGGCCTTGCCGGGGCGCTGACCACGGTGCTGCTCACCGGCCGGCGGATGCGCCCGGCCGACGCCCTGGCCGCCGGACTGGTCGACGAGGTGGTGGCCACCCCGACGGAGCTGCTGGACCGGGCCCGGGCCTGGATCGCTGCCAACCCGCGCCCGACCCAGCCGTGGGACCGGCCGGACTACCGGATGCCCGGGGGCACCCCGGCCAGCCGGTCACTGGCCGCTCAACTGCCGGCCTTCCCGGCGACCCTGCGCAAGCAGCTCAAGGGTGCCCGGCTGCCCGCGCCGGAGGCGATCCTGGCGACCGCCGTCGAGGGTGCCCAGGTCGACCTGGAGACCGCGTTCACCGTGGAGACCCGGCACCTGATCGGCCTGCTCACCGGACAGGTCGCCAAGAACATGATCGGCGCGTTCTTCTTCGACCTGAAGGCCGTCAACGGCGGTGCCGCCCGACCGTCAGGAGTGGACGTGGCGCCGGTGCGCCGGGTGGCGGTGCTCGGCGCCGGCATGATGGGCGCGGGCATCGCGTACGCCTGCGCCAGCGCCGGTCTGGACGTGGTGGTCAGGGACGTCTCGCCGGAGGCCGCGGGCCGGGCCCGGGAGCACGCCCAGCGGCTGCTGGCCCGCAAGGTCCGCAAGGGCCGCGCGACGGAGTCGGACGCCCGGGCCGTGCTCGACCGGATCACCACCACCGACCAGGTGGACGCGCTGGCCGGCTGCGACGCGGTGATCGAGGCGGTCTTCGAGGACCCGGACCTGAAGCGGACCGTCTTCGCCGAGGTGCTGCCGGTGCTGGCGCCGGACGCGCTGCTCGCCTCCAACACCTCCACCCTGCCGATCACCGGGCTGGCCGCCGGGGTGGACCGGCCGGCCGATGTCATCGGCATGCACTTCTTCTCCCCCGTGGACCGGATGCCGCTGCTGGAGATCGTGGTCGGCGAACAGACCAGCGACGCCGCGCTGGCCCGGGCGTTCGACCTGGGTCGGCGGATCGGCAAGACCCCGATCGTGGTCAACGACGGGCGGGGCTTCTTCACCAGCCGGGTCATCGGCCGGTTCATCGACGAGGCGGTCGGCATGGTCGCCGAGGGTGTGCCGGCCGCGTCGGTGGAGCAGGCCGCCCTGCAGGCCGGCTACCCGACCGGGCCGCTCGCGCTGGCCGACGAGGTGAGCCTCACCCTGATCCAGCGGATCCGCCGGCAGTTCGAGGCCGCCGGCGAGGGCTTCGTGCCACTGCCCGCGCACCGGCTGGTGGACGAGCTGGTCGACGCGTACGACCGGACGGGGCGTGCCGTCGGGCGCGGCTTCTACTCCTACGACGACGGCACCCGGGGCCGGCTGTGGACCGGTCTGGCCGACCTGGTCACCGACGCGGGCCGCGCGGTGCCGTTCACCGATCTGCAGGAGCGGATGCTCTTCGCCGAGGCCCTCGACGCGCTGCGCTGCCTGGACGAGGGGGTGCTGCGCACCGAGACCGACGCGAACATCGGCTCGATCTTCGGCATCGGCTTCCCGGCCTGGACCGGCGGGGTGATCCGCTACGTCCGGCAGTACGCGGGCGGCCCGGCCGGGTTCGCGGCCCGCGCCACCGAGCTGGCCGCCCGCTACGGCGACCGGTTCACGCCCCCCGCCGACCTCGCCGACCGGCTCGCCCCCCGCACCACCGAGCCGGCGAGCGCCGCGTGACGGCCGACGAGCCGGCGCGCGGCGGGCCGCTGGCCGGGGTACGCGTGGTCGAGCTGGCCAGCCTCGCCCCCGCGCCGTTCGGCTGCATGGTCCTCGCCGACCTCGGCGCGGAGGTGGTGCGGGTGGACCGGCCGGGTGGCCCGGGTGCGGGGCGGTTGGCCGCGCCGACCGGCGGTCCGTTGCAGCGCGGCCGGCGGGTCACCACGCTGGACCTGAAGTCCCCGACCGGGGTGGCCGACCTGCTGCGCCTGGTCGACCGGGCGGACGTGCTGGTCGAGGCGTACCGGCCGGGCGTTGCCGAGCGGTTGGGATTCGGGCCGGAGGTCTGCCGTGCCCGCAACCCCCGGCTGGTGTACGCGCGGATGACCGGCTGGGGTCAGGACGGGCCGCTGGCACACCGGGCCGGGCACGACATCGACTACATCGCGGTCGCCGGTGCGCTGGAGCCCCTGGGCCGCGCCGGCGAACGCCCGTACGCGCCGATGAACCTGCTCGGCGACTTCGGCGGAGGTGGAATGCTGCTCGCCGTGGGAGTGCTGGCCGCGCTGTTGGAACGGGAACGCTCCGGCGCCGGTCAGGTCGTCGACGCGGCGATGGTGGACGGCTCCGCGCTGCTCACCTCGTTCCTGCACGGGCTGCTCGGCACCGGCCTGTGGGCCGCCCCGCGCGGGGGCAACATGTTCGACGGCGGTGCGCCGTTCTACGACACGTACCGCACGGCCGACGGCGGCTTCATGGCCGTCGGCGCGATGGAACCGGCCTTCTACGCCGTGCTGCTGTCCGGCCTCGGCCTCGCCGACGAGCCGGATCTGCCCGCCCAGTACGACCCGAGCGGCTGGGACGAGCTGCGCCGCCGGTTCACCGAGCGCTTCGCCGAACGGAGCCGGGACGAGTGGACGGCCGTCTTCGCCGACCTGGACGCCTGCGTCGCGCCGGTGCTCGCCCCCCGCGAGGCACACCGGCATCCGCACAACGCCGCTCGGGGCACCTTCGTCGACGTGGGCGGCGAGATCCAGCCGGCCCCGGCACCCCGCTTCGACCGGACACCCACCGGCCGACCAGCCCCGGCGCCGGACCCGGAGCGGGACGTCCTGCCGGTCGACACGATCCTCGACGACTGGCAGTGACCCGCAGCGGGGATGGCCGTCACCCGCCATCCCCATTCGAGGCGCGACGGCCGTCGGTTTGGTCCACACAGGACTTCGGGGGCCGCGACGGCGGGTGCGGCGTTGGTACTGTCGCTCACCCGGGAAGAGGACTGCGACTCGTAGGGGGACGAACATGGCGAGCGGGATCGATCCGTCGGGCCTGAGTCGCTCGCTGGAAGAGGCGATGCGACTGCTGAGCCAGGCCACGGGTTCCGCGGTGGCACAGCCGGGCGGGGCCGACGAGCAGAGCGGGCCCGCCGTGCCGGTTGCCGAGCAGATGGTGGGGCGGGGCACCGGGGGTGACGGTCTCGTCGAGGCCGAGGTGTCCGCCTTCGGCGGCCTGGAGACTCTGGTGATCGACGCGAGCCTGTCCCGCGCCGGCACCAGAGCGATCGCCGAGTACGTCCTGGAGGCGGTCAGGGCGGCACAGGCCGACGAGCGCGCCCGGCGTGCCGAGCTGACGGCCGCCGCCGGCGCCGACAGCGTGGCCCTGACCCGGCAGCTCGAACGTGTCTCGGCGGACGCGTTCCGCGGGTTCGAGCAGATGATCGGCGACCTGGACGCAGTCACCCGCCGGATGGACCGACGCTGAGCTTATGTCCGACGGGATTGAGGTCGACGTCGATGCCCTCCATGCCGCTGCGGGGTCGCTCGCGGCCATCGGCCAGCAGTTGGGCGCGGAGATCGCCAGCCTCGAGTCGACGGTGAACGGCGCGGGTAATCCGTGGGGCGCCGACGAGGCGGGCTCGCTCTTCGGAGCCGTGTACGTCGAGGTCCTGACGCACGCGCTCGACGTCTACCGGTCGATGGCGGATCAGTTGCTGGAGGCCGCCGGGAACCTCGACCTCAGTGCCGACGCACACGAGGCGACCGAGACGGCCAACGCGGAACTCTTCACGAGGATGGAGCTGCCCGGTGGGTATGCAGCTACCTCCTGAACTCGTCGAGGCTCTGGGCTGGGTCGGCTTCACCTGGCCGACCGCCGACGAGGAGTTGCTGTTCGAGGCGTCGCAGTTGTGGTTCGCGTTCGCCGGCCGGCTGCGTACGACGCTCGCGGAGGCGGATGCCGGCGCGGCGAAGGTCGGCGCGACCAACAGTGGGGACGACGTCCGCGCCTTCGAGCAGGTGTGGCGTAGCGAGGAGGGTGCGCCGCGCCGGATGGAGGACGGCGCGCAGGCGGCCGAGCTGATCGGCATGGCGTTACTGGTGATGGCCATCATCACCCTCACGCAGAAGATCCTCGTCATCGTCCAGCTGACGATCCTCGTGGTGCAGGTGGCGATCGCGCTGGCGGCGGCGGCTCCCACCCTCGGCGCCTCGCTGGCCCAGATCCCCGTCTCGATCGGCCTGGCCCGGATGGCGATCCAACGGATCATCAAGGAGGTCGTCGAACGGGTCGTCAAGGAGATCGTTCCCCGGTTGCTGAAGCGGGCGAAGACGCTGTTGCGCCGGTTCACCCGCAAGGGCCCGGGACGGGGCGGCCCGGCACGACCGGGGGTGCCCGGCCCGCACACCACGCCCCGCTACCACAACACGAAGCCGATGCTCGACAAGTACCGGAACGAGCACCTGCCGGGAGGGCACTTCCCGACGGCGGTGCGCCGGCTCAGTCCCGAGGAGCTGGAACAGCACCGGGTGTTCTTCGACGGCAACGGCGTCCTGCGCAGCGCACGCAACGGCGAGCCGTTCGACACCTCGAGCGCCCAGACCGTGTTCAGCGGCAACGGCCAGGCGATCTTCGTGATGGACCGGAACGGCAACCTGTACGCGTCGAACTACCAGAAGGTCGGCGACTTCCACCACTCGACGCTGGGCAACGGGCAGCCGGTCGCGGCGGCGGGCGAGCTGGTCGTCAAGGACGGTAGGGTCCAGTACGCGACGGCGCGCAGCGGTCATTACCAGCCCGACGTGAGCCACATGGGCAACCTCGACGCCGAGTTCAAGCGCAACGGCCTCAGTGGCGTCCCGATCCACGCCTGGGACGGGAGCCAGATCTTCTAGGGGAGTCGAACGAGCATGGGTACGGACAGCTGGAAGGGCCACGTCAACGGGATCCTCTACGGGGTCCAGTTCGACCGGACGCTCGACGACACGGTGGTGACCCGGGTCGCCGACGGGGTGGTCGGCGGGCTCTACCCGGGGGACCGGGCCGAGACGCTGGACGCGCTCGACCAGGCGCTGCGCTACTCGGGCCCCCTCAACGACCAGGCCGAGACGCACCACAGCGAGGAGAGCATCCGCGCCTTCCTCGGTCGGCTCTCCACCGCCCTCGCGGCGCGCGGCTGAGCGACGAGCGCACCGGTCCCCGAGTCGAGCGGGATCAGGCCCGCGTGGGCGGGGATGGGGTCGGCGCCGGGCCGAGCGTGCGGGACCTCGTGGCCGGGCGGAGGGTGCGCGGTGTCCGGCGGTGGTACCAGGTGGCGAAGAGGGCAACGGCGAGCAGCAGCTCGGCGACGTCGCCGCCGTAGTACATGAGCTGGGCGGCGGACCGAAACGCCGCCGGGTCGGGGTCGGTCAGCCCGGGCGGCAGGGTGCCGGCGTGCGCGTAGAGGTACTTGGCGAGCGCGGCGTGCCCGGCCGCGGCGCCCAGCAGCGCGCCGACCCGCACGGCCAGCCCGGGGCGTCGTGGCGCCGGGTCCGGCCCGGCCAGCGACCAGGCGAACAGGTACCCGGCGGCCAGGTAGTGCAGGTGCAGCGCGTGGTGCAGGGCGGGCTGGCGCTCCGCCGCCGCGTACAGCGGGGTGAGCAGCACCAGCGCCAGCCCACCGGTGCTCAGCAGGGCCGCCATGATCGGATGCGCGAGCAGGTGCACCGGGCGCGCGCGCAGCAGCCGGCCGATCAACCGGCGCGTGGGCGTGGTCGAGATCCGCAGCAGCAGGGTCACCGGGGCGCCGAGCACCAGCCCGAGCGGGGCCAGCATGCCGAGCAGCAGGTGCTGCACCATGTGTCCGCGCGGGTCGTCGGGGAGCTGTGCGAGCGGCCCGACCCCGACCGCCAGCACGGCACACCCGGCCAGCCAGGCGGCGCTGCGCCGATGGTCCCAGCCGCGGGTGTCTCGCGCGGCGGCCACGAGATAGCCACCGGCCAGCAGGCCGACCGCCGCGAGTGGGAACCAGCCCGGGCCATCGGCCGCCGCGTGCCCATGCTTCCCGTGAGCGACCACTGGCGACGCAAGCCACGCCGGGGCGAGCGTCGCTGTCACCGCTGGCCGTCGCGTGACCGTCGGGACCGCGCCCGCCACACCAGAGCAGCGCCCGCCAGCAGCAACACCGCGCCCCCCACGTTCCAGAGCACGTCGTACGGCACCAGGTGCACGCCGTAGCGGATCTGGTGCAGCCGGAGCACCTTGTGGTCGACCAGCCCGTCGAAGACCTGGAATCCCCCGGCGCCGAGCAGGAAGCCGCCCCAGGCGTGCCGGGTCGCCAGAGCCGCCCTCCGGCGCAGGTCGGCGAACCAGACGAACCCGGCGACCAGGCCGATCAGCTCGGCGGCGTGCAGCAGCCCGTCGGAGAGCAGTGCCACCGACGGGGTAGACCGGTCGTAGAAGTGGTGCCAGGCCAGTAGCTGGTGGAAGACGATCTCGTCCACCGCGGCCATCACCGCGACCCCGATCAGGGCACCGGCGAGGAGGGAGGAGCGGACGTCCGGCACGGCGGCGGTGCGCGCGTCCGGCGGGCGGGGACCGGCCATCTCACACCTCCCATCGCCTGGGCCTGTTCCGAAACTACCCTGATAGGAACGAAAGGTGCACATGGTGCGACGACATCCCCGTTCGGCGCCCCGGAGGCGGCTACCGGCATGATCATGGAACGGGGGCGGCCGGAGCCACGCCCGGTAGCGGGATCCGCCCGACCCACGCCGGCAGCGGAAGCCACAGGAGGAGGTGCCCGTGCCGGACGCGGACGAACTGGTCGCCGAGGCGCTCGCGGCGGTGCGCGGCACCGACGTACGCCAGGCCGAACGGCAGCTGGACCGTCTGATGGTCGGCACCGGGACGGCGGACGGCACGGCGGCGGTGGACCTGGCGCTGCTGCGTCGCCTGGTCCGCGGCGTGGGCCGGCTCTGGCCACGCGGCTGGCAACCCGCCGACCTGGACCGTCTCACCACCCGGCGGCTCGGCCCCCGCCACGCCCGGCTGGTCCGAGACGCGATGGCCGGCCAGCGGCGCGAGCAGCCCGGGCCGGTCCCGGCCTGGTGGGACGAGCAGCTACGCGAGCTGGCCGCCGAGGTCTGGTGGGACGACGACCGGGGCGTGCTGGCCGGCTGGTCCGCCCGGGAAGGGCTGGACCGGGTCGACGCGCTGCGCGCGGCGGTGGACGCCCTCGTGCTGGTGGAGAGCCTGCCGCCGATCGCGGTGCTGCGCCCGCCACCCGGCACGACCGGTGCGGCGACCGCCCGCCGACCGGCCGGCGGTGCCAGTCGCAGCGGGTCGGGGATGCTCGACCGCGTACGGGCGCTGCTGGCCAAGGCCGAGTCGACGACCTTCCCGGCCGAGGCGGAGGCGTTGACCGGCAAGGCACAGGAGCTGATCGCCCGGCACAGCATCGACGAGGCGCTGCTCGCCGCCGGGGCTGAGCGCGGCGACGTGCCCGGCGGGGTGCGCCTGGGCACCGACGCCCCGTACGCGGGGGCCAAGGCCCTCCTGGTGCAGGAGGTGGCGGCGGCGAACCGGTGCGAGGCGGTCTGGTCCGACGACCTCGGTTTCGCCACCGTGCTGGGCTGGCCGGCCGACCTGGTGGCCGTGGAGCTGCTGTACACCTCTCTGCTGGTCCAGGCCACCGCCGCGATGCTGCGCGGACGCGCCGAGCGGCGGCCGGGGGCCGGCCGGCGGACCCGGGTCTGGGACGAGTCGTTCCTCAACGCGTTCGCGCTGCGGATCGGCGAGCGGCTGCGGGCGGCCACCGAGGCGGCGGACCAGGCGGCGGCCGAGACGGCCGGTCCCGAGCGGCTGCTGCCGGTGCTCGCGGCGCGCGGCGAGGCGGTCCGGGAGCGGCTGGACACGCTCTTTCCCGGTGTCACCCGGCACCGGCTCAGCGTCCGCGACGCCGAGGGCTGGTCGTCCGGCACCTCGGCGGCGGACCGGGCGTCACTGGACGTCGGCGGGAAGCGGCCGCCACCCCGACAGGTGCCCGGCCGGCCCGACCCGCGCTGACCGACCCGGCGTGGGACCGCCACGACCCGGGAATTTCTGCGATTTTCTTCGGTACGCGGTAGGGAACGGGGTTCTGGCTCCGACCCTCCGGTGGAACCGCACCCCGACCGGGGTGCGACCAGGACCCGAGGAGCATCGCCGTGAAGTACATGCTGCTGATCTGGAACCGCCCGGGCTTCACCGAGGAGCTGACCGAGCGGGAGCGCACCGCCCTGTTCGGCGAGGTCGACGAGATCATGAAGGAGCTGACCGAGACCGGCGAGCTGGTCGGCGGCCAGGCACTGGCCAACCCGTCGCAGACGCTGACTGTCCGGCTCGCGGGCGGCCACCCGGAGGTCATCGACGGGCCGTTCATGGAGAGCAAGGAGCAGTTCGCCGGCTATCTGACCGTCGACTGCGCCAGCCCGCAGCGGGCCGCGGAGATCGCCGCCCGCTGGCCCGACGTGCGCTTCGGCGGTGCCATGGAGGTCCGCCCGATCATGGATGACGCCGGGACGGAGATGTGACCGACGACCGGACGGTCGAGGACCTGCTGCGCACACTCGCGCCGCAGGTCCTCGGCCTGCTGGTCCGCCGGCACGGGCAGTTCGACCGGTGCGAGGACGCCGTCCAGGAGGCCCTGCTGGCAGCCGCGACGCAGTGGCCCGGGCAGAGCGTGCCGGACAACCCCCGCGCGTGGCTGCTCACCGTCGCCACCCGCCGCCTCACCGACGAGTGGCGCAGCGAGCGCGCCCGCCGGGACCGCGAGGTGGCGGTGGCGCTGCGCGAGCCGGCGTACGCCGGGGTGGCACCGGCGGCCGACGCGGAGCCGGCGGTGGCGGACGCCGACGACACGCTCACCCTGCTCTTCCTCTGCTGCCACCCGGCGCTGGCCCCCGAGGCGCAGGTGGCGCTCACCCTGCGCGCGGTCGGCGGTCTCAGCACCGCCCAGATCGCCCGGGCCCACCTGGTGCCGGAGGCGACGATGAGCCAGCGGATCCGCCGGGCCAAACAGCGGATCGAGGTCGCCGGCGCCCGGTTCACCATGCCCGCCCCCGGCGAGCGCAACGAGCGGTTGCGGACGGTGCTCCGGGTGCTCTACCTGATCTTCAACGAGGGGTACACCGCGTCCAGCGGTCCGGACCTGCACCGGGCGGAGCTGACCGGCGAGGCGATCCGACTGGCCCGCATCCTGCACGGACTGCTGCCCGACGAGGGCGAGGTCGCCGGGCTGCTGGCGCTGATGCTGCTCACCGACGCCCACCGGGCCGCCCGGGTGGGTGCGGACGGCGAGTTGGTGCCGCTGACCGAGCAGGACCGCGGCCGGTGGGACCGGACGGCCATCGCGGCCGGGATCACGCTGATCACCGAGGCGCTGACCTGGTCGCCGCCCGGCCCGTACCAGCTCCAGGCGGCGATCGCCGCGGTGCACGCCGAGGCCCCGACGGCGGCGGCCACGGACTGGCCGCAGATCGTCGCGCTGTACCGGCTGCTCGCCCGGATCGCGCCGAACCCGATGGTCACCCTCAACCAGGCGGTGGCGGTCGCCATGGTGGACGGGCCACGGGCCGGGCTCGCCCTCCTCACGCCCCTGGACGCCGACGAACGCACCGCCGGGCACCATCGCCTCGCCGCGGTCCGGGCCCACCTGCTGGAGCTGGCCGGGGAGTTCGGGGCGGCGCGGGACGCGTACCTGGCGGCGGCGCGGGGCACCACCAGCCTGCCCGAGCAGCGGTATCTGGAGTTGCGGGCCGCCCGACTGGCGGCGCAGCGATGAGTTCGGGCGGTCACCGGAGTCGACCTGGCATGGGAATGGCGGCGCGAGCACGGTCCGGCAGTACCTGGCCGCCGGGCTGATCGACACCCTGGATCTGCACCTGGTGCCTGTCGTGCTCGGGGCCGGTGAACGGCTCTTCGACGGGATCGCGCCGCGGCTGGAGCAGGTGGCGGTGGTGGCCGGACCGACCGTGGCCCACCTGCGCTACCGCGTCCTGCGCTGACCGGGTCACCGGCCCCGGTCGCCGTGAGACGACCGGGGCCGGCAGTGGGCCAACGGTCGGTCAGACCGGCGGGTCGACGGCCGCGCAGGTGGTGCCCGGGCGGGGCACCACCACGCTGGTCAGGTAGCGGTCGACGGCGCCGCCCACGCACGGGCTGGTGGTGTAGCTGCCGTGCCCCCATCCCTCGTAAGTGAGCAGCAGGCCGTGGTCGCCCAACTGCCGCGCCACGTTCGTGGCCCAGTTGTAGCCGCTGGCCGGGTCGTGCCGGGTGGCCGCGAGCAGCAGCGGCACATCGGTGCGGACCCGGAGGCGGTGCTGCGGGTTGGCGACCGGCGTCGGGGTGCCCAGGCAGGTGACGAGAGCGAACAGGGCCGGTGCGTAGCGCAGGTCGGGCGCGAGGCGGGCCACTCGGCGCAGGTGTCCGGCGTACTCACGGTAGTCGCGGACGGGCAGGCTCCAGTCCTGGCAGAAGACCGCGAACGGGTACGGCGCCACGGCGTCGCCCGTTGACCGTCCGACCGGTGCGACGGCGCTCGGCGTGGTGGAGGCGTCCAGGGAGGCGATCCACCCCGCCAGCTTCGACCACCGCGGACCGTAGAGCTCCCGGTGGGCGAGCCGACTCAGCTCGAAGGGCGTCAGCACGACCCCGGGTCGGGCCGGGTCGGTGAGCACGCCACGCTCGGCGCGGGCGTGCAGCCCGGCCCACACGGAACGAACGTCCCGCCCGTGCAGCGCGCAGGCGGCGGCCCGGTCGCACCACGCGACGAACTCGTCGAACGAGTCCTCGCCGGTGACGGCCTGGGTGTCCAGGAAGGCGCTGGTGCCGAGGCTGTGGTCCACCGTCGACTCCAGCACCATGGCCCGGACGCGGTGCGGGTACAGCTCGGCGTACCGGGTGCCGAGCAGCGTCCCGTACGAGCTGCCGTGGAAGGTCAGCCGCCGCTCACCGAGCGCGGCGCGGACCGCGTCGAGGTCGCGGGCGGCGCTGGTCGTGTCGACGTGGTCGTAGAGCGGGCCGGTGCGGGCCCGGCAGTCGGCCCGCAGCAGCGCGTTGCCGGCCAGCGTGGTGTCGAACTGGGCCTGGTCGGTCAGCAGTTGTGGTTGCCGGGCGAGCAGGTCCTTCGAGCAGACCACGGGGTGGCTGCGGCCGGTGCCGCGCGGGTCGAAGCTGACGATGTCGAACCGTCGGCGCAGGTCGGCGCTGAACCGGGAACTGCCGGTCACCACCCGGTCGACGCCGCTGTCGCCCGGCCCGCCGGGGCCGAACACCAGCGTTCCGGTGCGGGCGGACGGGTCGGTGGCGACCCGGCGGGCCAGCGCCAGGTCGAACCGCTCACCGCCGGGCCGTCGCCAGTCGACCGGGAGCGACAGGGTGCCGCACTCGGCGGTGGCGTCGCCGGTGCAGGGCTGCCAGTCGATGCTCGGGAGCGGTCGTGGTCGGGCGGTGGCCGGGCTCGCCGGCGTCAGGCCGGTGGCCGCGACGGCCAGGGCGACCGCCCATCCGACGGCGGATTTGCGTACGCGCAGCATGAGGTGCTGTCCTCTCCTCGAAGGAGCGTCACGGGAGAAACTCGCCCATCGGGCGAGGTGGTGCTGCTTCCACCCGGGCCGTCGAGTAGCCGCTCGACGGCCCGGGGCCTCTGGCACACAGGGATCAGTCGACCTCGCGCAGGACGCGTTCGAGCGTGGTCATCCGGGTCTCCATTCCGCCGAGCCGGCCGTCGAGCGCGGCGAGCAGGCGGGCGTTCTCCGCCTGCGCCTGCGCGGCCGTCTCGGCGAGCCGGCGGTAGTCGTCGGCGCGGGCTCCGTCGAACCGGGCCCGTCGGGTCTTGGCCAGCTGGACGACGGTCACCGCGAACACGGTGATCAGCAGGGCGAAGATGCCGATCGCGCCGACCACCTCGGTCCAGTCGTGTTCGCTCATTCCGGTCACCGGTCCGCTCGGGGCTGCTCGGCCGAGTCGGGGACGGTCAGTGTCTCGACCGCCGCCGCGATGACCTGGGGCGTGAGTGTGAGCACGAACGGCTCCACCTCGTAGTAGTTCATGGCCTTTCCGTCCTCCGACAACTCCAGGCGGGCGGTGACCAGCCCGGCCGCCGCCAGCTTCCGTAGGTGGACCTGCAACAGCGCCCGGCTGATGCCCAGTTGCCGGGCCAGCCCGCTGACGTAGGCACGCTCCCGGGCCAGCGCGGCGACGACCCTCAGCCGGTGCGGGTTGGCCAGGGTGGCCAGCACCCGGACCAGGTCGTCGCCGGTCGGCGGCGGAGCGCCACTCATAACCAGCCCTTGCACATGCCAACAGAAATTAGCGGGTGGCGCACACGGAGGCCAGGGATGCCGGGCGGGATCAGGGGGATCTCAGGGTCGCCGACGGAGGCGGACAGACAGCACGCCGGGCCGGTGATCGATCACCGGCCCGGCGTGGGAGTGCGTCGTACGTCAGCTCTTGAAGGCGTCCTTGATCTTCTCGCCCGCCTGCTTGAGCTTGGCGCCAGCCTGGTCGTTGCGACCCTCGGCCTCCAGGCGCTCGTTGTCGGTGGCCCGACCGGCGCCTTCCTTGATCTTGCCGGCCGCGTCCTCGCTGGCATTGTTGATCTTGTCGTCGATACCCATGTGCCAACCTCCATTGCGAGTGTCGCTACAGGATCAGCAGTACCCCCACGGTCGCCCGCTCAACCATTCCAGTGGACTCCGACCTCACCGAGGGTCACCGTCTCCACACCAGGCCGGTTGTTGGCCGTACCGACCAGGGCGAGAGTTCGGGCAGGTCAGGCGGCCGGGCGGAACCGGCGCAGGCGCAGGCTGTTGGCCACCACGAAGACCGAGGAGAGGGCCATCGTGGCGCCGGCGATCATCGGGTTGAGCAGCCCGGCGGCGGCCAGCGGCAGGGCCGCCACGTTGTATCCGAACGCCCAGAACAGGTTGCCCCGGATGATGCCGAGCGTGCGTCGGGACAACCGGATGGCGTCCACCGCGGCGTCCAGATCGCCGCGGACCAGCGTGAGGTCGGACGCCTCGATCGCCACGTCGGTGCCGGTGCCCATGGCGAGACCCAGGTCGGCCTGGGCCAGCGCCGGAGCGTCGTTGACCCCGTCGCCGACCATCGCCACCGACCGGCCCTCGGCCTGGAGCCGCTTGACCACGTCGACCTTGCCGGCCGGCAGGACCTCGGCGATCACCTCGTCCACGCCCACCTCGGCGGCGACCGCCCGGGCCACGGTGGTGTTGTCCCCGGTCAGCAGGACCGGTGTGAGCCCCAGGGCGCGCAGCCGGGCCACGGCCGCCCGGCTGGTCGGCCGAACCACGTCGGCGACCGCGAGCACGCCCCGTGCCCGCCCGTCCCAGCCGGCGACGATCGCCGTCCGGCCGCCGGCCTCCGCGTCGGCGACGGCCCGCTGGACCTCCGGCGGCACGTCGAGCCCGCGCTCCCTCAGCAGCCGGAGCCGGCCGACCAGCACGGACCGTCCCTCGACCGTGCCGGTGACACCCAGCCCTTCGAGGTTGGCGAAGCCGGTCACCGGGGGCAACGTCTCCGCGTCGGCGGCGCCCGCGGCGACCGCCCGGGCGATCGGGTGCTCGGAGGCGGCCTCCACCGCCCCGGCGAGCCGGAGCAGCTCGGCGCGGTCCGCACCGGCCGCCGGCAGCACGTCCACCAGCGTCATCCGGCCCGTCGTCACGGTGCCGGTCTTGTCCAGCACCACCGTGTCCACCCGGCGGGTCGACTCCAGCACCTCCGGTCCCTTGATCAGCACACCGAGCTGGGCGCCCCGGCCGGTCCCGACGAGCAGCGCGGTCGGCGTGGCCAGGCCGAGTGCGCACGGGCAGGCGATGATCAGCACGGCCACCGCGGCGGTGAACGCGGCGGTCGGCCCGGCACCGGTGCCGAGCCACCAGCCGAGGGTGCCCACGGCCAGCGTGATGACGATCGGCACGAAGACGCCCGAGATCCGGTCCGCCAGCCGCTGCACGGCCGCCTTGCCGCTCTGCGCCTGCTCGACCAGGTCGGCCATCCGGGCGAGCTGGGTGTCCGCGCCGACCCGGGTGGCGGTGACGACCAGCCGGCCACCCGCGTTGATCGTGGCGCCCACCACCCCGTCGCCCGGGCCGACCTCGACCGGCACCGACTCGCCGGTGAGCATGCTGGCGTCGACGGCCGAGGTGCCCTCGTCCACCACCCCGTCGGTCGCGATCTTCTCGCCGGGGCGGACCACGAACCGGTCACCGACGGCGAGCCGGTCCACCGGGATCCGGGTCTCCACCCCGTCACGCAGCACCGCCACCTCCTTGGCGCCGAGTTCGAGCAGGGCGCGCAGGGCGGCGCCGGCCGTCCGCTTGGATCGGGCCTCGAAGTAGCGGCCGGCCAGGATGAACACCGTCACCCCGGCGGCCGCCTCCAGGTAGATGTTGCCGGCGCCGTCGGTGCGGGTGATGTCGAAGCGGAACGGGTGCGTCATCCCGGGCATCCCGGCGTCGCCGAGGAAGAGCGCCCAGAGTGACCACCCGAAGGCGGCGAGCGTGCCCAGCGACACGAGGGTGTCCATGGTCGCCGCGCCGTGCCGCAGGTTGGTCCAGGCCGCCCGGTGGAAGGGCAGCCCGCCCCAGACCACCACCGGGGCGGCCAGGGTCAGCGACAGCCACTGCCAGTAGTCGAACTGCCAGGCCGGCACCATGGCCAGCAGGACCACCGGCACGCTGAGCGCCACCGACACCCAGAGCCGGGTACGCGGCCCGCGCAGCACGTCCACCGGCTCCTCGGCGGCGGCCGGCGGGGACGGCAGCGCGGCCGTGTAGCCGGTCTTCTGCACAGTGTCGATCAGGTCGTCCGGCGTGACGCCGTCGTCGTACCGGACGGTGGCCTTCTCGGTGGCGTAGTTGACCGTGGCGCTGACCCCGTCCATCCGGTTCAGCTTCTTCTCGATCCGGGCGGCACAGGCGGCGCAGGTCATACCGCTGATCGCCAGCTCGATGCGGTTCGGTGCCTCGGGCAGCGGTCTGCTGCTGGTGGTGGTCATCGTCATGTCCCGTCAGTTGTGCCCGTGCCCGGGCGTGCCGTGGTCGGCGCCGCCGGTCGGTGCGGGTCCGCTCGGGGTGGGCGCGGTCGTCGGCGTACCGGCCGTTGGCGTGCCGGCCACGACGGTGAACTCGGCGGTGTGCACCGCTCCGCCGTGCCGGAAGTCGAGATAGAGCCGGTAGCTGCCGGCCGAGGGCACCTCGGCGAGGAAGGTGACGGCCGGACCGGGGCGGGTGCGTCCGTCGCCGGGTGTCCCGTCCGGGTGCACGTGCAGGTACGCGAGGTCGCCCCGGCGCAGCGCCACCAGGTGCCCGTACGCGCCCAGGTAGGGCTCCAGGTCGGTGACCGGCTGCCCGTCGCGGCTGATGGTCAGGGTGAGCGGTGAGGTGCGGCCGGGCTGCGGCGTGCCGGTCAGGGTGACCGTGTAGCCGTCGACGGTGGTGCTGCTCGCCGGGGCGGGCAGCGGTCGCTCGGTCAGTGCTCCGGGAACGGTCACGTCCACCCCGAGGGTCAGCGGCTCAGCCCCGGTCGGGGTGAAGTCGGCGAACGCCCGCCACTGCCCGGGGCCGGCCAGCGGGCTGGCGACCCGCCAGGTGCCGTCCGGGGCGAGGTCGGGGTGCACGTGCCGGAAACCGGAGAGGTCCCGCCGGGCGACGATGAGGTGCATCCGCTTGTCGTGCGCCACGTCGTAGCGGGTCACCGGGCGGCCGTCCGGCCCGCCGATCCGGAAGGCGAACTCGCCGGCCGGCGCGGTGAGCGGTTCGAGGGTGTAGCCCCGGTCGGAGACGAGCAGGCCACCGGGGATCCGGTCGACCGACTCGTCGTGCTCCCCGGGGTCGCTCGCGCCCGGCTCGTGGGCGGCTCCGCCGTCGTGCCGGCTCTCGGCGACCGGGGCGGCGGGACCGGCCACCTGGCCGATCCCGTACGCCGCGCCGAAGACCGCCGCGAGGCCGAGGGCGAACCCGCTGAGTCTGGTCACCGTGTTCATGCCGGCCTCCCGCGATCAGGCGTCGACGAGGTCGTAGCCGGCCTCGTCGACGGCGGCCCGGACGCTGTCCACGTCCAGTGGCTGGTCGCTGGTGACGGTGACCCGGCCGCTGGCCAGGTCGACCTGGACGTCGCTGACCCCGGCGATGGCGCCCACCTCGGCGCTGACCGCGCTGACGCAGTGCCCACAGGTCATGCCCCGCACCTGGTACGTCGTGTTGACCATCGGACTGATCTCCCCTCTGCCACCTCCGAGCCTATACCCCCGGGGGGTAACTCGGAGACGAACCTCTGCCCATGTCACTTACCGGTACCCGGTGGGGGTATCCCGGCAGAGACGACCGTACCATACCCCCCAGGGGTACGCTATCCTGGTTCTCATGACCGCACCCACCCCGATCCGCGGGTACACCGCCAGCAAGGACCAGCTGCTCACGCGGCTCCGCCGTGTCGAGGGGCAGGTCCGGGGCATCGAGAAGATGGTCGACGACGACCGCTACTGCATCGACGTGCTCACCCAGATCTCCGCGATCCAGGCCGCACTCGACAAGGTGGCGTTGGGCCTGCTCGACGGGCACGCCCGGCACTGCATGCACGAGGGAGCGGCCGAGGGCCGGGCCGACGAGATGGCCACTGAGATGATGGCGGCGGTCGGCCGGCTGATGAAGCGCGGCTGAGGGCTCTCAGTCGCGCCCCGGGTCGAGGCGCACCCGGCGCAGCAACTGGGCGTTGAGCGCCACCACGATGGTCGACGCGGACATCAGCACGGCCGCCAGCGCCGGGCTCAACGCCACCCCGGCCCAGGCGAACACCCCGGCGGCCAGCGGCAGGGCCACCACGTTGTAGCCCGCCGCCCAGGCCAGGTTCTGCCGCATCTTGCCGTACGACGCCCGCGACAGCCGGACCACGGCGGCGACCCCGCGCGGATCCGACGACGCCAGCACCACCCCGGCGGACTCGATCGCCACATCGGTGCCCGCCCCGATCGCGACACCCACGTCGGCGCGGGCCAACGCCGGCGCGTCGTTCACCCCGTCGCCGACCATCGCCACCGACAGCCCGCGCCGCTGCAGTTCGGTTACCCGGTCGTCCTTCTCCGCCGGCAGCACCTCGGCGAAGACCTCGTCGACGCCCGCACGGAAGCCGAGGTCGGCGGCGACCGACTCCGCCACCGAGCGGGCGTCCCCGGTGATCATGGCGATGGTCCGGACGCCCTCGGCGCGCAGCTCGACGATCGCCTGGCGAGCCTCCGGACGCACCTCGTCGGTCAGCGCGAACGCGGCGAGCACCGCATCCGGCAGCCGCACCAGGTGCAGCACGGCGGCACCCCGCGCCGACCACGGCCCGGTCGCCGCGTCCAACCCGGCCGGCAGCGGCAGGTCCAACTCCCGTAGCAGCGCCGGCCCGCCCACCGCGTACTCCCTACCGTCGACGGTGGCCCGCACACCCCGGCCCGGCATCGACCGGAACCCGGCGGCCCGGGCCGGGCCGGCGTCCCCGGCCGCCGTCACGATCGCCCGTGCCAGGGGATGCTCGCTGTCGGACTCCACGCCGGCCGCGATCCGCAGCACCTCGTCCCGCTCGACGCCGGGCACCGTCGCCACGTCGGTGACCACGTGCTCGCCCCGGGTCAGGGTGCCGGTCTTGTCGAAGAGCACGGCGGCCACGGTCCGCATCCGCTCCAGCGCCAGCCGGTCCTTGACCAGGATCCCGGACCGCGCGGCCAGCGCGGTGGAGAGCGCCACGACCAGCGGGATGGCCAGGCCCAGCGCGTGCGGGCAGGCGATCACCAGGACGGTCACCGCACGGACCACGGCCTCGTCCGGCTCGCCCAGCGCGGTCCAGACCAGCACGGTCAGCACCGCGGTGCCCGTGGCCAGGTAGAACAGCGCGGCGGCGAACCGGTCGGCCAGCAACTGCGCCCGCCCGCCGGAGCGCTGCGCCTGCGCGACCATCCGCTGGATGCCGGCGAGCGCGGTCTGCTCACCGAGCGCCTCGACGCGGACCCGGACCGCCGAGTCGGTGACCACGGTGCCGGCCACCACCCGGTCCCCGGCCGATCGGGCGACCGGACGCGACTCCCCAGTGATCATCGACTCGTCCAGCTCGGCGCTGCCGTCGACGATCCGACCGTCGGCCGGCACCCGGCCCCCCGGCCGGACCAGCACCACATCGCCGACCCTCAGTCCGGTCACCGGTACGGCCTCGACCCGCCCCTCCGCCGTCACCCGCTCCGCCTCGTCCGGCAGCAGCGCGGCGAGCGCCGCAAGCGCACCGCGGGCCTGCCCGATGGCCTTCATCTCCTGCCAGTGCCCGAGCAGCATGATGGTGACCAGCGCGGCCAGCTCCCACCAGAAGTCCAGGTCGAAGGCACCCAGGCTGGTGGCCAGCGACGCGGCGTAGGCGACGGATATCGCCATCGCGACCAGCAGCATCATCCCCGGCGCGCGGTCCCGCACCTCGCGGACAGCACCGACCAGGAACGGCCAACCGCCCCACCAGAACACCACCGATCCGAGTACCGGCCCGACCCAGGAGCGCCCCGGAGCGTCCAGCCGGAGGCCGATCCGGTCCAGCACCAGGTGGCTCGTCAGCACCACCGGCACGGTGAGCACCAGGCAGACCCAGAACCGACGGCGGAACATCGCCGGGTCGTGCCCGGCGTGCTTGTCGTGCCCGGCGTGCCCGTCGTGCTCCGCGTCCGCCTTCGGGCCGGCGGAGTCGGTGTGCTGCCGGTGGCCGCCGTGGCGGTCGGGGTCGGGCGGTGACGGAGCGGACATGACTCCAACATGCCGGTCCGGTCACCGCCGCGCGGGCGGTTCGACCGCGCGACACTCCGCCACGACCTGCGTCCACGGGTCGGGCTGGTTAGCATCTCCCACGATGGCCCTCCGGACCTCGCCGCGCAGTCGGGCATCGGTGTCGCCGAGACATGGCGTCGCCGCCAACCGGCCGAGCCCGGCACTCACCGTCGGTGATCAGGCCGTCGCGCTCCAGCGATCCGTCGTGTCCGTCGCCGCGTTCCCGCGGCGACGGTGAACCGACCGGCCCGCCGGCACGTACCCCGCACCGGATCGTTGGGAGTCACACATTGGGTTCCGACCACAGCCGTTCGGCTCCGTCCGCCCCGCCCCGGGTGCGACGGATCCTCATCGCGACGGTGGTACCGCTCTTCGTCGCCACCGTGCTCGCCGCGGTGGTGCTCTGGCCACGCGACGGGTCACCGCAGACCTCCGCCGGCACCGACGTGCCGCGCTACCACGGCACCGTCACCCGCGTGGTGACCGAGCCGTGCCCGCCGGCGGCACCGGGCCCGGAGGGCACCCCGGATGTCGGGGACGGGCCGTGCGGCACGGTCGATATCCGGGTGGCCGACGGGCCGGCCGCCGGCCAGCAGGTCCAGACCCCGGTGCCGGACGGACCGGGCGCACCGCGCGTCGAGGTCGGCGACGAGATCGTCCTGGTCGAGCTGACCGATCCCACCGATCCGACCGCCAGCAGTTGGAACATCGCCGAGCACCAGCGCGGCACGTCACTGATCTGGCTGGCGGTGGTGTTCGCCGCCGCGATCGTCGCGTTCGGCAGGTGGCGGGGCCTGGCCGCGCTGGGCGGGCTGGCCGCCAGCTTCGCCATCCTGCTCACCTTCGTGCTGCCGGGGATCGGCGCCGGCCGATCACCCCTGCTGGTGGCGGTGGTCGGTGCCGCCCTGATCATGTTCGTGGTGCTCTACCTGACGCACGGGGTCACCGCGCAGACCTCGGTCGCGGTGCTCGGCACCCTGGGCAGCCTGGTGCTGACCGGCGTGCTCGCCACCATCGCCACCGCCGCCACCCACCTCACCGGCTTCGGCAGCGAGGACGCCACCACCCTGTCGATGTTCCAGGCCAACGTCGATCTGCACGGCCTGCTGCTCGCCGGGATCATCATCGGCTCGCTCGGGGTGCTCGACGACGTGACGGTCACCCAGGCGGCCACCGTCACCGAGCTGGCGAACGCCAACCCGGGGCTGACCCGGTTGCAGCTCTACCGGGCGGCCACCCGGGTGGGCCGGGCGCACATCGCCTCCACCGTCAACACCATCGTGCTGGCGTACGCGGGCGCCTCGCTGCCGCTGCTGCTCCTGCTGACCGCCGACACGCGGCCGATCGAACAGATCCTCACCAGCGAGTTCCTCGCACAGGAGATCGTCCGCAGCGCGGTCGCCACGCTCGGCCTGATCGCCGCCGTACCGCTGACCACCGGCCTGGCCGCCGTGGTGACCGCGGCCGGCGCGGCCGGTAACACCCCGGTCGCCGACCCGCCCGCCGGACGACCCAGGCCCGATCGCGCGGAGGCACTGGCGGCACTCAGCTCCCCCCGCACGGGTCGACAGGACCCGACCGGACCGGATCCGGCGGGGGCCACACCCCCATCCACCGCCACCGACCGGTGGCCCGAGCCCGACAGGAGCACGGATACGGCATGGTGACACTCCTCAGCGTGACGAGGTGGGGCATCCGCCCTGAGAACCGCGTCACTGGTCACTCAACGCCATGGCGAAATGACGCTTTTAGTCGGCATCAGGACGTAGCTCAGCCGGTCGCCTCTCGGGTAACCTCGCTGCCGGTCACCGCCGAAGGCGCGACGCAGCGCCTGCGGTGCCACCGCCCAATCGCCAGCCGGCGAGCCGGGGACCCAGGTATGTGGGGTGAATCCGCGTCAGCGGTAGGGGCCACTTCCGCCCCGAACCCGTCAGCTAACCCGGTCGGCGGTCGACGGAAGGGAATACTGTGACGGCACCCCTACGCCGCTGGTTGACGCCCGTGGTGGCCGTGATCGCCGCACTGACCGTGCTCGCCGGCCCCCTCCCGGCCCACGCCGCCCCGACGACGCCCACCCCGTCCGGGCACGAGGAGGACGGCGAGCCCAAGCTGCTCAACGACGTCATCGAGAAGGCCAACCGCGACTACTCAGCCGCCAAGTCCAAACTGGACAAGTCCAAGAAGCGGCAGCTGGAGCTGGCGCTGGAGGTCGACAAGGCCAATGCCGAGCTGGAGGCGCTGGCCCCCCAGGTCGGGCAGATCGCCTCCCAGTCGTACCGGACCGGCCGGATCGGCGCCATCGCGATGTTGCTGGAGAGCGACGCCCCGGACTCGTTCGTCCAGCGCGCGGCGGTGCTCGACGAGATGAACATGGTCAACGAGAAGAAGCTCTCCGAGGTCAACGCGGTGAAGTCGCGCGCCGAGCAGGCCAAGCTGGCCCTCGACGCGGAGGTCCGCGAGCAGCAGAAGCAGACGGCCCTCATGGCGAAGGAGAAGCGCGACGCCGACAAGGCGCTCGCCCTGGTCGGTGGGAAGGGTTTCACCGGCGGGCTGGTGTCGGCGACCTCGCCGGTCGCCCGGCTCGGCCCGGGCCGGACCGCCGACGGTGACTGGAAGTCCGAGTCGTGCAGCGAGAACGACCCCACCACCTCCGGCTGCGTCACGCCGCGCACGCTGCACGCGTACAAGGAGGTCAAGCGGGCCGGCTTCAACCGGTTCGTCGGCTGCTACCGCTCCGGCGGGCCGTGGGAGCACCCGAAGGGTCGCGCCTGCGACTGGTCGTTGCAGAAGAGCGGCTTCAGCCCCTGGCACAACGAGGACACCCGGACGTACGGCAACAACGTGGCCGCGTTCCTCATCCGCAACGCCGACCGACTCGGCATCTACTACGTGATCTGGAACCGGCAGATCTGGTTCCCGGCGACCGGCTGGAAGTCGTACAGCGGGCCGTCGAACCACACCGACCACGTACACATGTCGATGCTCTGACCCGCGTGCAGAACGTCGAAGGGCCGTCCCGCGTCGCGGGGCGGCCCTCGTCGCGTCAGGCGGCGGCCGGACCGGGTGCGGTCGGCACGTCGAGCGGCGTGGTGCCGGCCGGCACCGCGGTCACCGGGCGCACCGCTCCGGCGGCGAGCCGGTACGACATCCCCACGACCGCGCACCGGCCCCGCACCACCTCGTCCGCCAGCACGGGCGACTGGGCCAGCAGCGTCTCGACGGTCTGTGCGATGTGGACGTCGACGATGCCGTCGATGTCGTCGATCCCGTCGGCGGCGGCGCGGCGAAGACTGGGCAGCACGGCGTCGACCACGGCACCCAGGTGCCCCTGGGGCGACGTGCCGGTGGTGACCGCTTCCCGGGCCGCCTGGACCGCACCGCACGAGTCGTGGCCGAGCACCACCACCAGCGGGGTGCCGAGCACGGTCACGGCGTACTCCACGCTGCCCAGGACCTCGGGGCCGGCCGTGTGCCCGGCCGTGCGGACCACGAAGAGGTCGCCCAGACCCCGGTCGAAGATGATCTCGGCGGCCAACCGGGAGTCGGAGCAGCCTACGATCACCGCGAACGGGTGCTGTCCGTCGGCGACCGCAGCGCGGTGCCCGGCGTCCTGGTTGGGGTGGCGCGGGGCACCGCTGACGAAGCGCCGGTTACCGGCGGTCAGCTCGGCGTACGCCCGGGCCGGCTCGCTGATCGCCGGCGCCCGGCCGGTGGTCCGCTGCGGCCCCGGCTGTCCGCCGGGTGTACCGGTACGATCCATCCCCGCACCTCGTCTCACGCGTTTGACCTGCTCAACAGGCATTTCAGCCGGGCCGGCGGTGGGCGGCGGCTCGGCTCCACCGTCACACGCAGCGCAAGACGCGTCAAGATATGCGTGATATAGATTTCATACGTTGGCCCCGCTCCGGCGACGCCCGGCGGCGGGGCGGACAACCGGAGAGGCGGTCAGACGATGGCGGGCACGACGGCAGGTGACACCGGCGGCGGCCGGAACTGGACGTTCCTCACCAACCACGGGCACGTCCTGCTGGCCATCGCCCGCAACCCCACCGCACGGCTGCGTGACGTGGCCGCCGAGGTCGGCGTGACCGAGCGGGCGGCACAGGCGATCGTCGCGGACCTGGAGGCGGGGGGCTACCTGCACCGCACCCGGGTCGGGCGGCGCAACGAATACACCCTCAACCCTGCCGGCCGGTTCCGGCACCCCGCCGAAGCCGACCGTCAGGTCGGCGATCTCCTCGCGCTCTTCGCCGACACACCCACCGAGGCGGCCGCCCGCCCGTCCTGAGCGGGTCGCCGGGCCGCAGCGCGCGGCGGCACAGCGGTAATCTCTGCGGGTGCGCGAATGCCTGCCGTCGAGCGCGACCGATCCGTCCCGCCACACCCGGCGAGCCGTCCGGGCGGTCCTCAGTGGAACACTGGCGGCCCTGCTCGGCGGCGCCCTGGTGGTCCCGTCCCCGGCGACCGCGGCACCACCCACCTGCGGCCCACCCGGCGAGGACATCCTGACGGAGATGCCGTGGGCACTGCGCCGGCTGGAACCGTCCTCGGCGTGGCCGCTGTCCCGGGGATCCGGGGTGACGGTGGCCGTGATCGACTCCGGGGTCTCAGCCCTCCACCCACTGCTCAAGGGCCAGGTGGCCGAGGGCCGCGACTTCAACGGTCTGCCGGCCAACCAGGGCCAGTGCGACCTGGTCGGGCACGGCACGATGGTGGCCGGCATCATCGCGGGCCGGGAGGGCACCGGCGTCCCGTACAGCGGCATCGCCCCGGCGGCCCGCATCCTGCCGATCCGCGTCCTGCCCGACACCAAGGACACCAGGGACGAGGCCCTGCCCGGGCAGATCGCCGCCGCCATCGACTGGGCGGTCGACAACGGCGCCGACGTGATCAACCTGTCCCTGATGACCCTCCCCCGCCCCGAGCTCGCCCAGGCCGTCGAGAACGCGCTCGCCAAGGGTGTCGTGCTCGTCGCCGCCGCCGGCAACCGGCAGGAGCAGCAGGAGAACAGGCCCGCCTACCCGGCCGCGTACCCCGGGGTCATCGCGGTCGCCGGCGTGGACGAGCTGGGCGGCCACGTGGGCACCTCGGTCAGCGGCTCGTACGTCGACGTCGCCGCCCCGGGACTGGCCATCGTCGGCCCGGCCCCCGGCGGGAGCGGCTACCGCGCCGAGCCGACGGGCGGCACCAGCTTCGCCGCCGCGTACGTCTCGGGGGTGGCCGCGCTGGTCAGGTCGGCCTACCCGGACCTCAGCCCCCAGCAGGTCGCCGAGCGGCTGGAGAAGACGGCGGACGCCCCGCCGGACGGGCACAACGCGGAGGTCGGTTACGGGGTGGTCAACCCGTACCGGGCACTGTCGAGCCTGCTGGGCACCCGCACGGACCCGCCCGCCGGCGCGCTCGCGCCGCCCACCAGATCGGACGACCCGCTGAGCTGGCAGCGCACCGTCGCGATCTGGGTGGCAGCCGTCGGCGGCCTGCTGACCGCACTGCTGCTGGCCGCCCGGCCGATCATGATCCGGGGTCGTCGGCGCGGCTGGCGCCCCGGCCGGCGCACCGACACACCGGTCACCGGCTGACAGCGTCGAGCGGCACAACGCAATGCGGCTCCGGCCCGGTGGAACCGGACCGGAGCCGCACTGACGTCAGGCTCAGCCCCACACCTTGGCGTTGCTCATCTCGGTGGAGACGTAGTTCTCGCGGGCGATGCCGACGGCACCACCGATCTCGTTGAGGATCCGGTTGATGTCCCGGACCGACGTGTCCCACTTGGCCTGGTGCTGCTCGTAGGCCGCCCGGTCCTCGCCGTCCCACTGGAGCTTGGACAGCATCGACCGCAGCGTGTCCAGCTTCTCGTCGATCGTCTTCGAGATGGCCTGCATCTGCTGGTTGCTGCTCTCGAGGACCGCGTAGTCAACCTTGATCGTCACGATTTCCTCCTCTGCTGGCTACGGATCACGGGTTGAGAGCAGAGTGGAACTTGTCCAGCATCTGCTGCTGCTCTTCGTCGTTGACCTGGTGCGTCGTACCCGACTTGTCGAGCAGGTCAGCGATGCTGTCCATCGCCGTCAGCAGGTTGACGGTGTCCTCGTTCCACCGCTGCATCAGCGACTGGAAGCCCGTGGACGCCTGACCCTTCCACGCCATGGCCAGGTCGTCGACTACGTTCCACAGCTTCTTCAGCTCGCCGTCGACCTCGCTGCGCGTGGACCGCACGTCACTCGCGGCAGTATGCAGAGTCGCAGCTTCGACCTCGAACGCCATGCTTCACACCCTTCCGTCATGTTGTGGCGGCGGCTTTGCCGCACCCCTCCCCCGCGGCAAGGCAGCAACACCCCACCGACGGACACTCCAGTGAAGACCGTAGCGGAAGCGGTCCAGCCCGCGCAGCCCTGACCGGCCGCCTTCGATGGATGGTGGTGAATCGGGTCAGGCGGATCGGGAGCACGACCGGACGCGCGTCACCACGCTTACCGTGGTCAGCGGTGGAACCGGTCGTCCCCGAGGTGGCTGATCCCGACCCCCACGGTGGCGGGGCCGGTGTCCACGCCGGCCAGACCGGGACGGGAATCCGACACAGCCACGAACCCGGCGCCCGTCACGACGGCTCGGACCACGCGGTCTGGATCAGCTGCTGACCGTCACGACGGCGGACCAACGTGCCGCGGCCCGGCGGCTGCGGGCTCGGCCGCAACGTGCCGAAGACCGCCCCCTCCTCCCGGTTGCCGGACATCAGCAGGCCGGGGGAATCCAGCTCACGCAGCCTCTGCAGCACCGGCTCGTAGAGCGCCCGGGACACCCCGCCGACCCGGCGCGTGATGATCAGGTGCAGGCCGATGTCGCGGGCCTGCGGCAACAGCTCGTGCAGAGCGCTGAGCGGGTTGCTGCCGCCCGAGGCCACCAGGTCGTAGTCGTCCACCAGGATGTACAGGTCCGGGCCCTTCCACCAGCTGCGGTCACGCAACTGGGCGGTGGTCACGTCCGGGCCGGGCAACCGGTTGCTCAGCGCGCTGCGGATCGAGCCGAGCCCCTGGGCGAACGCCTGGTTGGACGGTGCGTAGTCGAGCAGGTGGTCGCCCTCCACCGCGCCCAGCAGCCCGCGGCGGTAGTCGGCGATCACCAGCCGGGCCTGGGCCGGCGTGTACCGCTCGGTGATGCCCCGGGCGATCAGCCGCAGCAGGTTCGTCTTGCCGCACTCGGCGTCACCGAAGACCGTCAGGTGCGGCTCGTTGGCCAGGTCCAGGTAGACCGGCGCCAGCGCCGACTCGTTCACCCCGATCGGCAGGCCGGGCGCCGACCGGTCGATGATCCGGGCGAGCTCGGCCACCGGCAGCCGGCGCGGCAGCAGCCGCACCTTCGGCGCCGGCCGGCCCGGCCAGTTGGCTGCCACGTGCCCGGCCAGGGCGATCGACGCCTCGCTCAGGTCGTCGATGTCCCGGCGGCCGTCGATCCGCGAGATCGCGGTGAGGAAGTGCAGCTTGTCGCGGGTCAGACCGCGGCCGGGCGACTTTTCCGGCACGTTCATCGCCGACCGACGGTCGATTTCGGACTCCGAGGCGTCACCCAGGCGCAGCTCCAGCTTGGTGCCGAGCAGGTCCCGCATGTTGATCCGGATCTCCGCCCAGCGCACCGCCGTGAGCACCACGTGCACGCCGAAGCCGAGACCCCGGTTGGCCAGCGTGGTGATGGTCTGCTCCAGCTCCTCGTATTCCTGGCGCAGCGTGTTCCAGCCGTCCACCACGAGGAACACGTCACCGAACGGGTCGTCGGCGAACTCACCGGCGGCCCGGCGACGGCGGTAGCTGGCCACCGAGTCGATGCCGTGCTGGGCGAACCGCGTCTCCCGGTCGTCCAGGACGGCGACCACCTCGGCCACCGTCCGGCGCACCGCCTCCACGTCCCGCCGACCGGCCACGCCCGCCATGTGCGGCAGCCGCTCCAGGCTGCGCAGCGCGCCGCCGCCGAAGTCGAGGCAGAAGAACTGCACCTCGCGCGGCGTGTGGGTGAGCGCCAGCGAGGCGAGCAACGAGCGCAGCATGGTGCTCTTGCCGCTGAGCGAGCGGCCGACGATGACCACGTTGCCGCCGGCACCGGCCAGCTCGACCATCATCGGGTCACGGCGCTGCTCGTACGGACGGTCCACCACGCCCACCGGCACGGTGAGCCGCCCCCGGCCCGGCCAGGACGCGGTGCACAGCCCGTAGGTCGGGTCGACCGCCAGCGGGCCGAGCAGCTCACCCAGACCCGGAGGGTCGGCGAGCGGCGGCAGCCACACCTGGTGCGCCGGACGGCCCCGGCCCTTGAGCTGCTCGATCAGCACGTCGAGCATCGCCACGGCCTTGCCGTCGGCCGGCTGCTCCGGCTCCGGAGCGGTGTCCACCGGCATCTGCGGAAGCTGCGCCGGGATGAAGTCGAGGCCGTACGGCACGATCCGTCGCTGCACCAGGGCCTGCGACGCGGAGGCCTGCTGCCCCGGCGCCCGGTACGGCCCCGACACGTACGCGGCCCGGAACCGCAGCATCGTGCTGGTGTCGGTCTTCAGATAGCCGTGGCCCGGCGCGTTCGGCAGCTCGTACGCGTCCGGTACGCCGAGCACGATCCGGCTCTCCACCGCGGAGAAGGTACGCAGACCGATCCGGTACGACAGGTGGGTGTCCAGGCCGCGCAGCTTGCCCTCTTCCAGCCGCTGGCTGGCCAGCAGCAGGTGCACACCGAGCGACCGGCCCAACCGGCCGATCATCACGAACAGGTCGATGAAGTCGGGCTTCGCGGCGAGCAGCTCGCTGAACTCGTCACAGATGATCAGCAGGCTGGGCATCGGCGCCAGCGGTTCGCCGGCCGCCCGGGCCTTCTCGTACTCGAAGCGGGAGACGTAGTTGCCGGCCGCCCGCAGCAGCTCCTGCCGGCGCACCATCTCGCCGGCGAGCGCGTCGCGCATCCGGTCGACCAGAGGCAGCTCGTCGGCCAGGTTGGTGATCACGGCACTGGTGTGTGGCAGCGCCTCCAGCGAGGCGAACGTCGCGCCGCCCTTGAAGTCCACCAGGACGAAGTTCAGCTCCTCCGACGAGTGGGTCACCGCCAGCGCGGCCACCACCGTCCGCAGCAACTCGCTCTTGCCGGACCCGGTCGCACCGATCACCAGGCCGTGCGGGCCCATGCCCTCGTGCGCCGACTCCTTGAAGTCCAGTTCGACCACGTTGCCGTCCGGGCCGACGCCCAGCGGGATGCGCAGCCGGTCGCGGTGACCGCGCGGGCGCCAGGTCTGGTGAACGTCGACCGCCGCGGCGTCGCCGACGCCGAGCAGGTCCGGCAGCTCCATGCTGCGGGCCAGCGGCTCCTCGCTGCTGGTCTGCTGCTGGGAGAGCCGGAAGGGCGCGATCTGCCGGGCCAGCCCCTCGGCGGCCTCGGCGCTGAGCCGGTCGGGTCGGCCGAGCTGCGAGGACGAGGTGCCACGCACCAGGTCGAGGGTGCTCCCGTCGCCCACGTCGAGGCAGAGCAGCCAACGGCCGGCGTCGCGCGGCACCGTACCGGAGAGGTCGATCATGGTGGCGCCGAGCAGCCCCTGGCCGACCAACTGGCAGGTCGGCGAGATCTCGCCGCCGTCGACGACCACGACCAGGTGCGGCGCGGTCGTCAGGGGCTTGGCCTCCGGCGCGAACCTGGGCCGCCCGGCCAGCTCGCCGGCGAGCGACTCCTCGGCCTCCGCCAGGCTGGCGAAGACCAGCCGGCGGGCGCCGGCGGCGTCGGTACGTCCACTGTGGTGCGCGTGGGGCAGCCACTTGACCCAGCCCCAGGCGGACTGCCGGTCGGGCGCGGCGACCACCGCGATCACCAGGTCCTCCGGGGCGTGGAACGTGGCGAGCTGACCGAGCGCCGCCCGGGTCAGGTCGAGCACGGGCTCCCGGTCGCCGCGCAGCACGACCCGGCTGAACGCCCGCACCGACAGCGCGGTCGGCAGGTCGGGAACGGTGGAGTGTGCGCGGACGAACCGGCGCAGCGCGATGGCGCTCATCGGCTCCAGGTCCTCGACCGGCTTGGTCTCGGGCGGGACGATCTCCACCGCCAGCCGCTGCGGGCCGAGCGCGATGCGGGTCTCGCCGAAGTCGTCCTCGGTGATCCGCCGTTCCCAGAGCCGCCGCGACGCGGCGATCGACCAGAGCGCGTCGGGCTCCGGGTGCCGCCAGGCCATCGCCGCCCGCTGCTGCTCGGCGGCGCGCCGGGTGCGCTTGCGCATCTGGGCCAGGTAGCGCATGTAGTCGCGGCGGTCGGCGTTCAGCTCGGCCTTGTCCTTGCCACCACTGTTGCTCAGCGAACCGATCGCCATCCCGAGCATCGAGACGCCGAACAGGCCGCCGGCGACGTACGTCATCATGCCGCCGCCCCTGCCGGCGTAGAGGAAGGCCATCGCGCCGACCCCGCAGAACATCGGCAGGATCATGAGCAGCTGCCCCATCCCGCGGGGCGTCGGCTCGGGCAGCTCAGGCGGGGATTCCAGCAGCACCTCACCGCGCGGCAGAGCAGGCCCCGGCTGACGCGGAAGCCGACGGAACACGACCGTGCTCACGGCTGTCTCCTCCCCAGAAGCGGCCCTGATGACGTGCCGTCGCGAACCAAAGTCCGCGGGTGGGCATCGTACGTGCCCGTCATCGTAGGTAATCTCCCGTGGGCGCGGTGGACCCGCACCGCGGCACCGCGGCCCGCTGATCGTAGACGGACACCTGGAGGCCACTGTGGCGACGAAGACGGCGACCGGTGGTCTGAGCCGGATCACCATCGTGGCTCCCCGTACCCGAATGGATCTGGCCCTCCCGTCGGACGTGCCGATGGCCGACCTGCTGCCCACCCTGCTGCGCTACGCCGGGGAGGACCTGGCCGACGACGGGGTGCGGCACGGCGGCTGGGCACTGTCCCGGTTGGGCGGTGCTCCCCTGGACGGCGGGCGCACCGCCGCGCAGCTCGGCGTCCGTGACGGCGAGGTCCTGTACTTCAATCCCCGTTCGGCCGCCGCGCCGGAGATCGTCTTCGACGACGTGGTGGACGCGGTCGCCACCGCCACCAACCAGCGTCCCGGCGCCTGGCAGGTCGCCTCGACCCGGTCCTTCGCGGTGTTGTTCGCGGCGGCCGCGCTCAGTGCCGGAGCAGTCGCCGCGCTCTTCGCCGGCCCGCCACACCTGCCGGGCGCGCTGGCCGCCCTGCTCGTCACGGTGGCGCTGCTGGTGGGCGCGGCGGTCCTGTCCCGGGCCGCCGGTGACAGCCGGACCGGGGCGGTGCTGGCCGTCGTCGGCCTGGTGCACGCCGGCACCGGCGGTCTGCTGCTGCTCGCCGGCGACCGGTCGCTGACCGACCTGGCCAGCCCGCACGTCCTGCTCGCGGCCACCGCCGTGGTGGTCGCCGGAGCGGTGGCCGCGCTGGCCGTCGGTGACCGCTACCCGCTCTTCTTCGCCGCGATCGGGGTGGGTGCCGCGACCGGACTGGGCGCGGTGCTCTGCCTGGTCTTCGGCATCGACGCGCCGGCAGCGGCGGCGGTGGTGGCCGCCGTCGCGTTCGGGGCGGTGCCCGCGCTGCCGATGGCGGCCTACCGGCTGGCCCGGCTCCCGGTGCCGTCGATCCCCACCGGTCCGGAGGACCTGAAGACCGACAGCGAGTCGGTCGACGGCCGGCAGGTGCTCCAGCTCAGTGACCGGGCCGACCAATTCCTCACCGGTCTGCTGTGGACGGTGTCGCTGCTGGTGCTCGGCGCACAGCTGGTGCTGGCCCTGGACGGCCGACTGCCGGCGGTGCTGTTCTGCCTGGTGCTGGCCCTGCTCTCGCTGCTGCGGGCCCGCCCGCTGCTGGGCCGCGCCCAGCGCACCCCGGTGCTGCTCGCCGGCACCGTCGGGCTTGGCCTGGCCGCGGCGGCCACCTACGCCGGCGGATCGCTGCCGGTCCGGCTCGGCCTGGTTCTGGGCGGTCTACTGCTGGCCGCCGTGGTCAGCCTGATCTACGGCCTGACCGTGGCCGGCAAGCGCATCTCCCCGGTGTGGGGCCGGCTGCTCGACATCGTCGAGATCCTGCTGATCATCTCGCTGGTGCCGCTCGCCGTCTGGGTCTGCGGCCTGTACGGCTGGATCGTCAACCTGCGCCCCTGACCCGACGGGGTTTCCGCCGCGCCGACCGGCCCGTTCAACGGCCGGTCGACGGGCGGACGGTCAGCGGGGTTGCGGACGGGGAGAGCCGCCCAGCGTCGACGCGACCGGCGCGCTGGCGTACACGCCGGGGGCGTGCTGCCCGTCCACCGGCCGGGCCGACGCGCCGGCCCGGTGCGCGACGTCCTGGACCACCTTGACCAGCGCCTCCACGTGGTTGTCCATGGCCGCGACGCGCAGCAGTGGCGCCGCCACCCGCCCGTCCGGCGACACCGCCGCCGCCACGGTGTGCGACGGCGCGGAGGTCGCGGTGATCGCCTCCACCAGCGGGCCGAGCGGGGCGTCCGACCCGCCCCGCAGGGCCAGGCAGCGGTGCGTCCAGCCGCCGCCGCGCAACCCCCGCCAGGTCTCCGTCGGCGGCTCCGGCACGAGGTCCAGCCCGGCCGCCGAGACCACGGCCGCGCGCAGCTCGTCGCGGCCCAGTGGCCGGTGGGCCAGCCCGGCGGCGGTCAGAGCCTTGCCCAGCCGGCCGATTCCGGCGGCCAACGTCCGGTGTACGCCGGGCAGCCCGCCGCCCCGGCTCACCGCCTCCACCCGGGCGTCGCGCACGGTGAGCCGCAGCGCCACCCAGACGGTCCGGTGCGCCGCCGGCGGAGCACCGGGCGCCGGATACCAGACCAGGGTGTGCGCGACGACCTGTGCCCGGGAGACCGGCGCGGCGAAGTCCGTGAGCACCCGCAGCGCCCGGTCCACCGCCGACGCGTCCATCGAGCCGACCGTCGTGCCGGGAGCGGGTTGCAGGGCGACCGCGGCGAACCAGCCCAGGGCGTCCTGCCCGATGCCCAGGCGCGTACCCCGGTCGGTCAGCTCGATGACGCTCAGCTCGGGGGCGAGCGCGGCCAGCCGGGGATCCACCGCCGTGCCGTCGGCCAGCGCCGCCGTGGCACGCTCGCCGCGGAGCCGCAGCCGCCGGCGCAGCAGCAGGTCCTCGAACCACCAGCGGCCACCACGACGGGCGAACGCGGCGAGGACGACCAGCGCCGCCATCGCGCCCACCGCGGCGAGCAGCCAACCGGGCCCGGCCGTCGCGGCCCAGACGGCGACCGCGCACAGCTCCAGCACGACGAGCTGCCCCACCAGCATCGGACCGACCCGGCCCCGACCGGGACGCTCGGCCGGCGGCGTCGCCCTCGCCGGGACGTCGGACGGGTTCGTGGTCACTCGGGCGGGTGGCGCCTGAACCTGCGTCATCGGTG
Source organism: Micromonospora yongxingensis (assembly GCF_052601155.1). NCBI lineage: Bacteria > Bacillati > Actinomycetota > Actinomycetes > Micromonosporales > Micromonosporaceae > Micromonospora > Micromonospora yongxingensis. The sequence continues at coordinate 58,192 of NZ_JBQXEO010000019.1, read as the reverse complement.
ACTGTCCCTCCTGCACGGTACGGCTCTGCACCGGGTCGTTCCGGCGCCGGCCACGGGCGGTGGTCCCAAAGACCCGCCGTCGGCCCCTTATCGTAGGGAAGCCCGCGACGGCGTTCCGACCTGATCGTCGCGGATCCACCCCGCCGGAGGTAAGTCATGCGGACCCGCCGCGATCAGGTGCAGGCGTACCGCTTCGTCACCCGCCGGATCGTCTCCGCCTTGCTGTCGGGCGATCCGGAGACCACCAACCTGCCGATGCGACGGCTCGGCATGGCCATCTTCGGCAGCGTGATCGCCGCGGCCGTGGTGCTGGGCGGGGTGGGCGCGTACGGCCAGCTGACCGGGAACACCGCGCCGCTGGAGGACAACACGCTGGTCATCGAGCGGGAGAGCGGCGCGACGTACGTGTTCATGGAGGGCAGGCTGCTTCCGACGCTCAACTACACGTCGGCCCGGCTGGTCCTGGACACCCCTGACCCGACGGTGCGGACGATGTCCCAGGCGTCGCTGCGGGACCGGCCGCGCGGGCGCACCGTCGGCATCGTCGGCGCACCGGACGCGCTGCCGGACCGCAAGTCGCTGACCGGTCTGCCCTGGTCGGTCTGCGACGTGCCCGACCCGGCCGACCCGCGCCGCTCCAGCACCCGCCTGGTGATCGACCGGGCGCTGCCCGGCGGCACGCCGCTGGGTGACCGCGCGGTACTGGTCACCGTGGACGGTCAGCGGTACCTGCTCACCGGTGGTTCCCGGCTGCAGGTGGTCGGCGGCGACCAGGCGATCGCCGCCCTGCGGATGACCGGCACGGCACCGCTGCCGGTCGGGCAGCAACTGCTCAACGCCGTGCCGGCCGGGCCGCCGTTGCGGAAGCCGTCGCTGCCCGGTGAGGGCGAGCGCAGCGGCCTGGCCGTGGCCGACCAGCCGGCCAACATCGGTCAGGTGTTCCAGGCGGCCGGGCAGCACTACGTGCTGACCCGTGAAGGGCTCGTCTCAATCACTGAGATAACCGCGCTTCTGATGATCGGCGGTGGCGGTCAGATCACCGACATCACGCCGGATCAGGCCGGGCGGCTGCTGACCGAGCAGCGGGTCGACGAGGAGGGCCTGCCCCTGAGGCTGCCCGAGCTGTACGCGGCCCGCTCCGGGCAGACCGTGCTGTGCGCGACGTACCGGGCGGGCAGCGCAGGCGGCCCGCCGACCACGACCGTAGAGGTCTTCGACCGGGCGCCGGCGGAGCTGACCTCGAACGCGTCGGGCCCGGTTCCGGTGCGACAGACCGCCCGCGATTCGGTGCGGACGGCCGAGGCGGTGCTGCTGCCCGGCGGCAAGGGTGTGCTCGCGCAGGCCGCTCCCGGCGCCGGGACCAGCGGATCTGCCGCCGCCGGGTCGACGATCTACCTGATCAGCCCGCAGGGCGTCCGCTACCCGCTCGGGTCGGCCGAGACGATGGCCGTCCTCGGCTACGGAGGGGTCACCCCGCTGGCGGTGCCCGGCTCACTGCTCTCGTTGATCCCGACCGGGCCCAACCTGAACCGGAAGGACGCGTCGGTCTTCTTCTCGCCCGGCGGCTCGTCGCCGGCCGCGCCAGCGCCGGAGGCGACCTCCCCCGCCTCACCCAGCACCACTCCGGAGACGGGCGGGGCTGGCGGCGGGGTGGCCACGGCATCGACCGGAGCCGACGACTGAGCGGTCCGGACGGGTCGCCCCGCGTCGCACCCGTGGACTAACCTGAGAGCCGCTGACGGTTGTCAACCAGAACGACGGGGATGTTGCCATGACCGGGCGTACGGAAGTCGACCTGTTGTCCCTTGAGGACTTCCAGCAGCATCTGGCCGCACGGCTGACCGAGGCCGAGTCGGTGCTGCGCAAGCTCAACACCGAGATGCAGTGCCGTCCTCCGGCGTTGGGCTCGTTCACCGACGCCACCGACAACGCCCGCCGCTACAGCGACGTTCACCAGTCCTATGTGGTCCAGGCCGAGCGACTCCGGCAGGCGGTGCAGGCTGCGCAGCAGGCGACCAGCACGATCCTGACCAACTACCGCACCGCCGAGGCGCGCAACGCGGCCAACGCCACCGACATCACCGCCGCGCTGACGGGGGTCGACCGGGCGCTGGCCCCGAAGGGGGATGGGCGTGTCTGAGTACACCCAGCGCTACCAGGGCCACACGCACCAGCAGCTCTACGACGGCGTGATGGCCGGCAAGCCGGAGCAGATCGAGGACGTGGCTGCCCAGTGGGCCGCCCTCAAGGGCATCCTGGACGGTCTCGCCCGTGAGCTGAGCGGCGACCTGGAGAAGCTCGGCAACACCTGGACGGGTTCGGCGGGCCGGGAGTTCCAGCGGCGGCTGTCGCTGATCGTCGCCCACACCACGGCGCTGGGCGAGGGGATGGCCGGTGTCAAGCAGGGGCTGACCATGATGGCCGGCCAGTTGCGCACCGCCCACAAGCAGGCCGAGAGCCCCGAGGCGACCGACGACAACGACCAGGCGATCTCCGGTGCGCTCCGGGGTGCCGCCACCTTCGGCCTGCCCGGCGCGGTGGTCGGCGGCATCATGGGTCACCAGCAGGACAAGGCAGAGCAGGAGAAGGCCCACCAGCGGATGGTGAACGTGGTGGCCGAGCTGGCAGCCGGCTACGACCTCTCCGCGTACGACCGGGTGGTCGACCCGCCGCCTCCGGACCCGGAGACGCCGAAGACGGCCCGCGAGGACCCGACGACGCCCCGCAGCGTTCCGCCCACCGACACCCCGAGCGCCGCGCCCACCGCCACCAGGCTCACCGCACACACCGGCGACGCCACCATCACCACGCCCGACCGTGTCACCCCACCCCCGGTTGTCGGCGGCGGGTCCGGCACCGGCCAGGACGGCGCGGGCACCGGTGGCACGCCGGGTGTCGTCACGGGCCCGGGCAGTGGCTCCGCCACCGAGGGCGGCACCTCACTGGCCAGCGCGGACCCGGTGCTCGGCGGGGCGCTGCTCGCTGGCGGGGCCGCCGGTCTGGCCGGCCTGTCCGGGCCGACCACCGTGACCGCCAGCGCCGGCGCCGGGCCGGGTCTGCTCTTCGGGGCGCAGGGCGGGGCTCCGGCCGGCGGGGTGCTTCGCACCGCCGCGCTCGCCGGTTCGGGCAGCACGCCCACCGCCTCGGTCCGGCCGGCCGCTGGCCCGCCCGCAGCCGACAACCGCCCCGCCGCCGGCGTCGGGCGCAGCATCGACGGTCGGCGTGGTGAGACCCCGGGTCGCGCGGCGGCCGGCGGCGCGGGCGCGAAACGCCCCGGTGTGCTCGGCGGGCACGGCCGACCGACCGACGACGAGTCCGACGAGCGGCTGACCTGGCTGACCGAGGACGAGATGGTGTGGCGCGACAGCGGGGACGCTCCGCCGCCGGTGCTCGGCACCGCCGACTGACCGATCCACCGCCGACGCGCGACAGCGTCGGTGGCGCCGAACGTACCGTGGCCCCGGCCGGACCCGATCCGACCGGGGCCACCGTCATGCCGCGACGCGTGCTGTCCGTCCGTCCACAGTGAGCGGCGTGGCGACGGTCACCCTCGAACGGTCCCCCGCCGAGCTGCGCCGCCGCGGGACGGGCGTTAGGTTGGTCCTGTGTCCTCTGCAGCGCTCGTCCGCCCAGCCCGGTGGGCTGTGCTGCGGTCGGTGCGTGAGCTGACCCGGCTGGCATTCACCGCGCTGGTGCTCGCGGTCGGCATCGGAGGCGCGCTCGCCGCGACCCCACCTCCCGCACCGACGCAACTGCGGCCCAGCGCCGTGAGCAGCCGGGTGGACACCCTCCGGCCCGAGGCCGTCGCGGCCACCGAGCGGGCGAGCCAGCCCGCCCCATCCCGACCGGTCAGCACCGTCGCCCCCGTGGCGACCGGTCCTGTCACCGCCGGTCGGCAGCACGCGGCGGCCATCGAGCCGGGCCGCGGCACTCCGGCCCGACGCGGCCCGCCCACCCGCTGACCTCGGCCGACCACCGGCGCCCGCGACCCACGCGGTCCGGTGCGGGGCGCCAGTCCCGCTACCGAAGTCGCCGTGACCACGCCGGCCGAAGAGCACCCGAACGCTGACCCCACCGGCAGACGCCGCACAGCGGTGACCGCCCCGAGGTTCGGCAGTTCACCCGGCCCGTGCCGCCGGGACACCCGTCCGTCGCCACCGTCGATACCCGTCGTTCGACCGCGAGGTGCTGATCATGCAGACCGTCCTCTCCGCCTTCCTGCCCGACGTGCCCCGGGCCGCCGCCATCTGGCTGGGCCTGCTCGGGGTGGTCGTGGTCGCTGTCGCCGCCCTGCTGCTGCGTCCCGGCAGGTTCCGCATCGACCCGGGTTCCCGGATCCGTCGCGCCGCCATGCCCAGCCAGCTCGAACAGGCGCACGAGGAACGGGAGCAGAGCCGCTACGCGCAGGAGGTCGCGGTGGCCGCCGAGCGGGCCACCACCACCGCCCAACGCCGCCGCTCGGAGTGGCTGGCCGCGCAGGAGACCGTGGAGACCGCCTGGCAGGCGTACGAGGCGGCCGAGGCGGCCGTCCGACGACTCGGTGCCGCGGCCGCGATGCCGCTGCCGCACACCGCCCGGACCCCGGCCGAGTACGCCGACCGCGAGCGCTACCTGCACCGGGCCGCGCTGGACGCGTACTGGCGGCGGGAGCTGTCGGTGGAGCAGCTCAGCGACGTCTTCGCGCATCGTGGCGGCTGGGACCCGCGGCTGCACCCGGTCGAGCAGGAGTTGGTGCTGCAGCGGGCGATCCGGGACAATCTCGCGGCTCGACACGCTGCCGCCGTGGAGCGGGAGCAGGCCGCCTGGCGGGCTGCGGAGCTGGCCGTGGCGGCGGCCCGCAGCCTGCGCGAGGAGGCCCACGCGGCGACCGGACGGCGGGTGGCGGAGTCGGCGTCGCTGCTGCCGCTGAGTGAGGTCGTCCGGCCCGCGGTCGAGCAGACCCGGGAGAACGCGGTGGTCGCCCGCGGTCGCGCGACCGTACCCGCCTTCTGATCCCTTGGCGCGCCGGTTCCCGCACCGGTGCGGGTGGGTTAGCGTGACGCCATGTCCCGACAGGCGTGGGTCCTCGTGGTGGTCGCCGGCATTCTGGCCATCGCCACACTGGTCGGCGCGGTGGTGCTGGCGGTGCGGGTGGTGCGGACCCGCCGCCTGCTGACCGGGCTCGGCGCGGGGGGCAAGGTCGCCTTCTACGGCGCGCTGATCTACACCATCTTTCCGGTCGACCTGCTTCCGGACCCGATCTACCTGGACGACATGGGCGTCCTGGCCGGCGCACTGATCTACCTGACCCGGCTGGTGCAGCAGCGCCGGGCGGCCGAGCGCCGGCTACCAGGACAGCCGGACGCGCCGCCGGACCGCGTACGCCGCCGCGTGAAATGATCGAGGTCGGTTCGGTGGACGGGGGACGGGCATGGCGGGCGATCATCGGCTGGACGTGCACGACGACCGCGTCACCGCCTTCTGCGCCGAACGGCACCTCGCCACGCTGACGACCCTGCGCGCCGACGGCACCCCGCACGTCGTACCCGTGGGGGTCACCCTCGACGCGGCCGCCGGGCTGGCCCGGGTGATCACCTCCAACACCTCCCATAAGGCCCGTCAGGTGGCCGCTGCCGGCGCGGCAGGCACCCCGGTGGCCGTGTGTCACGTCGATGGCCGCCGCTGGCTGACGATCGAGGGCCGCGCGGTGCTCAGGTCGGATCGGGCCGCTGTCGCGGAGGCGGAACGCCGCTACGCCGAGCGGTATCGCACCCCGCGCCCGAATCCGGAACGGGTGGTCATCGAGATCACCGTGACGGGCCTGCTGGGCAGCCTCTGACCCATCGGCATCCTCTCGCCGGTCGCACGAGCCGAGGACGTTTGTCCGGTTTATGCCTGCGTTATCCGTTCCTCCCGGTCGCTGTCGGAGCCGTGAGCAGCGGCACGTCGGGCCCGGAATCCCGCCCGACCAGCAGCCGTTGCACCAAGTCGCGACGTTCGTAGCGGCAACCGGTGGCGGAATGCACGCCGGAGCAGAGCCGTTACGTCCCCGGTACGCCCCACGGCCGAGCCGCCGAGGGTCGTCGCCCACCTGATGAGCCGAGCGCCCTTCCCGGTGCTGCTGCCCTCCGCCCGTCGGAGGCCCCAACCCCCGAACGGAGACTCGACCATGAACCCGATCATCCAGAAGAGCGGTCTGTCCGTCGCCGGCCTGCTGGTCGCCGGCGGCTGCGCCCTCGGCCCCGCTGTGGCCGCGCAGGCCGCGCCGGTGCAGGGCATCGGCGCCCCGACCTCGTCGAGCCAGGGCGACCGGGGCAACCAGCGTTCCGCCGAGCGGATCCTCGGCATCGACTACCAGGCCCAGCCGAACTTCTACTACTGCGGCCCGGCAGCCACCCGGATCGCGCTGTCCGCGCAGGGCAAGGCTGTGTCCCAGGACGAGGTCGCCAAGCTCCTCGGCACCACCGAGGCCGGCACCCCCTCGGCCCTGGACACCACCCGGGTGCTGAACGAGCTGACCGGCGGCACGTACCGGACCACCGAGATCCGTGACTCGGTGGCTCGCCCCGAGCAGGTCGATCAGCTGCGCCGGGACGTGCTGGCCGCGGTGGACGCGGGGCGGCCGGTGGTGGCCAACATCAAGGGCACGGCCGTGGACACCGACGGCAACCCGCACTCGTACGAGGGCGGCCACTACCTGACCCTGGTCGGCTACCGCGACGGCGGGGACCTGATCCGGGTCGCCGACCCGGCCAACCCGGCGCTGGGCGAGTACTGGATGAGCCTGCCGAAGGTCGCCAACTGGATCGCCGAGCGGGGCTACTCCTCCTGACCCCGACGGTTTTCACCGGGCCGGTTTCCCCCTGTCGGGGAGGCCGGCCCGGTCGCCGTTCCGGTACCGGGCGCTGAGGCGTGTCCGTCGGCGGATCCGGGCGGCGCGGTTGGGCGGGGCCCGGTGCATCTGCCGGTGAGGTGGCGGATGGATTTTCGCCTCACCGGCGCCGGCCGCTCGGCGCGCCATCCGGTTGGCGTCGTCCGGTTCACAACCGGTGGCGCGGAGCAGGTCGCTGCACGCCGTACGCAGGCCGGTAACCAGCGCGTCGCCGAACTCGCGCACCCCGATCGCTGCGGACCGACCAGCCAGTTCGGCGCACTCCCGGACGAACCGGCGAGTCCGCTCGGGGTCCTCGCCGGACCGGTGCTCGGACTTCAGCTCAGCCACCGCCTGGCCCAGCCGGGCCACCGCATCCGGCAGCTCGTCCGGGATCGGCTCACCGTACTGCAGGGCGGTCGCCGACCAGCGGGCCAGCGCCCGGCTGTCCAGCGTCAACCGCTCCAGGTGCTCGGCTGCGTGGGCGTACCGGCGGTACTGCTCACGCCGGTGCCAGCGGGCCGGCGCGATCGTCACCACCTCCTCCGCACCGCTGAGCGACTCGTGCAGCCGACCCAGGTCGCCCTCGGTGGCGCGCAGCCGCTCCAGGACCCGCACCGCCCGGTCGGCGTCGCGCTCCCGCAGCGCCTGCGCCAGTTCGGCGAGTTGCTCACGGAGGACCGTGACGATCGGTGCCACGGCGCGATCCAGTACGCGCATCGGGTTGATCGGCAACAGCAGCGCGACGACCACCAGGCCGACCACCCCGCCCACGAGGGCGTCGAAGATCCGAGGCAGCTCCAGACCACGTTCCATCGGGGCCAGCGTGGCGATCAGCACCGCGGTACCACCGGCCTGACCCACCAGCGGACCGCCCCTTCCGGCCACCAGCAGCGCGCTGGCGATGGCGAGCGTGACCACCGCGCCGGTCTGCCACGGGCCCGAGCCGAGCAGGTAACGCAGCGCGTCGCCGATGACGATGCCGATGCCCACCCCGCCCAGCAGCTCGAAGGTGCGCCGCGCCCGCTGCCCGATGGCGGTGGCGATCGTGGCGACGGCGGCCGCCGGGGCGAAGACGTGCGCTCCGGGGCCGAGCAGGTGCTGGGCGATCAGGGCGGCGAGCGCCGCCGCCAGCCCGGCCTGGATCGCGATCACCAGGGTGATCTCCCACTGCCGGGCCCGGATCCGACCAGCCTGCCCTCCCCGGCGTCGCACCCGTTCGACCGCCTGGCCGCTGCGCTCGGCGGCCTGGCCGAGCCGCGACCGGTCGCTGTCGGCTGGTGGACGGTCATCGGCCATGGCGGCGCTTACCCCGGCGTCGGCCGGACAATCGTGCCCTTCGGCCCCGCTGACCACGGCAACACCATCGGCCTCCCTGGATTTGCCCAGCCCCTGGGGGGTACCAGGGCCGCACACACCTACCGATCCGCAACCGGTAAGGGGCCGCGACATGACCAATCCACCGACCACCGACGGCCAGGACGTCATCGACATCCTGACCGCCGACCACCGTGAGGTCGAGACACTGTTCATCGAGCTGGAGACCCGGCAGGGCACCCCCGAGCACCGCCGCCAGCTCGTCGACGTGGTGATCGCCGAGCTCGTCCGCCACGCGGTGGCCGAGGAGACGTACGTCTATCCGCTCGCCCGCAAGGCACTGCCCGACGGCGACGAGATCGCCGAGCACGAGATCACCGAGCACGCCGACGCCGAGCGGACCATGAAGGACCTGGACGCACTCGACCCGTCCGATCCGCGCTTCGACGAGTTGCTAGCCCACCTGACCAGCACCATCCGGCACCACGTGGAGGACGAGGAGAGCGAGCTCTTCCCCCGGTTGCGTGCCGCGGTGGCCGGGGAGGAGCTGGCCGAGCTGGCCGGCAAGGTCACGGCGATCAAGAAGATCGCGCCGACCAGGCCGCACCCGGCGGCGCCGGACCGTCCGCCGGCCAACAAGATCGTCAACCCCGGCACCGGTCTGGTCGACCGTCTCCGCGACGCGCTGGACGGCCGCCCGACCTCGATGAGCGAGCTGCGCGACAAGCAGCAACCCTGACCCAGCGGGAGTCAGGCGCGAACATCGGGTGACGAACAGTCCGCACAGGACGATCCCGGGTCGCCACGGACGTGGCGACCCGGGATCACGTCCGGTGCGTCAGCGAACCTGGTCGCCTTCGCCGGTACGCGCCTGGGCCTGGTCCACACCCTTGTCGATCTGGTCGTCGTACTTTCCACCGGTGCGCTTGTCAGCCATGTCGCCGGCCTTGTCCAACCCCTGGTCGACCTGCTTGTCGTGCTTGTCGGCGAAATCCTTGGCCTTGTCCATGAAGTCACCCACGGTGGTCCTCCTCCAGTCAGATGCACTCCCCGTTCGGGTTCCCTGTGCCGGAGGGTGCAAACCGGTTGATCTCGCCCCACGACTCGTCGCTCGGACCGTCCCCTGTACACCGGTGTCGAAGCGGTACGGGTGTCGGCGCGCCGCTGGCCGGGTACGACGTCGCGGAGATCGAGGAGGACCGACATGGCGGTAGACGAACCCGGGCCGGGCACCGGGGCGACGACGGGCGGCTCGGGGCCGCGCCAGGCGTGGGCCGCCCTGCCCTGGCTGGTCCGGACCGCGGTGCTGTGGAGCGCCTGCCTGGTGGTGGTCGTCGCCGGTCTCTATCTGCTGGGCCGGATCGCCGTACTGCTGGCGCCCCTGGCCATCGCGCTGGCCGCCACCATCTTCCTCACCGCGCTGCTCGACCCGGTGCTGCTGCGGCTGCGCCGCCTGCGGCTGCCGGCGGCGCTGGCCGCGCTGCTCACCGTGCTGCTGCTCCTCGGCATCCTGGTGGGGGTCGGCGCCTTGGTGTGGAACCTGACCGCCAGCCAGTTCGACCAGCTCAGCCAGGAGCTGACCCAGGGGCTGGACCGCAGCCGGGACTTCGTCACCTCCACCCTGCCGGTCACCGACGCCCAACTCGACAAGCTCGTCGACCAGGCCCGGCAGGGGCTGAGCGGCAGCTCGCCGGACCCGGTCGCGGGTGCCCGGACGGCCAGCGAGGTGGTCGGCTCCGCGCTGCTCGCCCTGGTGCTGCTCTTCTTCCTGCTCAAGGACGGCCGGTCCATGTGGCACTGGGTGCTGTCCCGGATGACCGGCCCGAACCGGCCCGTGGTGACCGAGGCCGGCCGCGCCGGATGGCAGACGTTGGGTGCCTACAGCCGGGGCACCATGCTGATCGCCGCGATCGACGCGATCGGCATCGGCCTGGCCCTGGTGGTGCTCCGGGTGCCGCTCGCCCTGCCGCTGGCGCTGATCACCTTCCTCGGCGGCTTCGTGCCCATCATCGGGGCCACGGTGGCCGGCGCGGTGGCGGTGCTCGTGGCGCTGGCCGCCAACGGGCCGACCACCGCGCTGCTCACCCTCGCCGCGGTGATCGCCGTTCAGCAGATCGAGGGCAACCTGCTGGAGCCGCTGGTCATGAAGCGGCAGGTCCGGCTGCACCCGGCGGTCATCCTGGTGGCGGTCACCGCCGGCACCCTGATCGCGGGCATCGCCGGGGCCTTCGTCAGCGTCCCGATCACCGCCGTCCTCTGGCGCATCATCGACACCGTCCAACGTCACCACTCCACCCCCGCCACCACGGACGTGGCGGACGCCCCGTCGGCCTCATGAGCGACGCGACGGTGCAGGCGCAGGGGTGAGATGGGTGGTGAACCAGGTGCCGGCATGGTCGGCGACCTGCTCGAGGGTGCCGGGCTCCTCGAAGAGGTGGGTGGCACCCGGGACGATCCGCAGCTCGCCGACCTCCCCCATCTCGGCCAACGCCTGCTCGTTGAGCGCGATCACTTCCTCGTCCAGCCCACCGACCAGCAGCAACGTCGGCGTACGCACCTGCGCCAGGGCGGCACCGGCCAGATCCGGTCGACCGCCCCGGGAGACGACGGCGCCCACCCGGTCGGCGCGGTACGCCGCTGCGACCAGGGCGGCGGCGGCACCCGTACTGGCCCCGAAGAGACCGATCGGCACGTCACCGGCGGGACGCTCGGCCGCCAACCAGTCGACGATGCCGGCCAGCCGGCTGGCCAGGAGCCCGATGTCGAACCGCAGTTCGGCGGTACGGGCGTCCACCTGGTCCTCGGCCGGGGTCAGCAGGTCCACGAGCACCGTGCCGAGGCCGCGCCCGTTCAGCGTCCGGGCCACCGCCACGTTGCGGGGGCTGTGACGGGAACTGCCGCTGCCGTGTGCGAACAGCACCACGCCGACCGGCTGGGCGGGCACCATCAGGTCGGCGGGGAGCTGGGCGTCCCCGATCTGGATCGTCACCGTGCTGCGCTGCTCGTCCATACCCCACCTCCGCGTGCTGGCCGTCCGTCCCGGGTACCCCGCCCGCCGCACCGCACGCCCGGAGCCGCCCACCGGACCGCTCCGCGTTTGCCGGGTAGGTCCCCGGGTACGCGACGAGCGACCGCAGACCGTGTCGGCGCAGCCGCGCCCCGACGGATCGCGAGGATCGCCATGGCTGAGCAGCAGTCGCCCCGGCAACAGCAGATGAGCGAGCGTGACCGGCGCCAACAGGACGCCGAGCGCAACCGGGACTGGGCGGACGACGCCGCGCAGGCCCGCCTGCCCGATGATCCCCGGGCGATGGCGCCCCGGGACGCGATCGGGCGCCCGTCGACCGGCGAGCCCATCTGATCTCGTAGTCGACAAACCGGGCGGGCGCAGGTTCGCTCGTCGGCGGCCGGGGCGGGGATTATTCCCGCCCCGGCCGTCACTGGTCGTGTTCGGGCAACCGCAGCAGTGGCGAGCGGCCCGGCGGCTGCTCCGGCGGTGGCCCGGACGGGTCGGCCGGTGGGACGGGCACGGTCACCGGCTCGTCACAGGTGACCCGCAGCGACTGGTCGTGGTGGCGCAGCTCCACCACGTCCTCCGGGCCGCCGTGGCGCAGCGAGTACGTCGTCTGGTGCGGTCGGACGTCCACCCGCAGGGCCAGCCCGCGCCACTGGAGGGAGAACTCCAGCCGGCTGAGCCGGCTGGAGAGCCGGGGCGCGAACGACAGTTGGCCGTCGTGGTCCCGCAAACCGCCGAGCCCACCAACCAGGGCGAGCCACGCACCGGCCAGCGAGGCCATGTGCACGCCGTCGCGCGTGTTCTCGTTGAGGTCGTGCAGGTCCATCAGCGCGGCCTCGCGCAGGTAGGTGTGTGCCAGCTCCGGAAAGCCCACCTCGGCGGCGAGCACCGCCTGGGTGCAGGCCGACAGCGACGAGTCGCGCACGGTGCGGCGCTCGTAGTAGAGGAAGTTGCGGACCTTCTGTTCCGGGGTGAACGCGTCCCCCCGCCAGTGCATGGCCAGGACCAGGTCGGCCTGCTTGATCACCTGCTTGCGATACAGCTGGAAGTACGGGTAGTGCAGCAGCAGCGGGTACTTCTCCGCGGGTGTGTGCGCGAAGTCCCACTCCTGGAGACGGGTGAACCCCTCCACCTGCTGGTGGACGTCGAGCTCGTCGTCGTACGGGACGTGCATCGAGATGGCCGCGTCCCGCCAGCTCGCCGCCTCCTCGTCGGTGACCCCGAGGTGGAACGCCTCGTCCCGGTAGCGCATCACCACCTCGGCAGCGGTGAGCAGGTTCCGCTGCGCCATCAGATTGGTGTAGATGTTGTCGTTCTTCACCGCCGTGTACTCGTCCGGGCCGGTGACCCCGTCGATGTGGAACTGCCCGTGCCGGTCGTGGTGGCCGATCGAGCGCCACAGCCGGGCGGTCTCCACCAGCAGTTCCAGCCCGATCTCCCGCTCCGCCTCGGTGTCCCCGGTGACCAGCACGTAGCGGCGCAGCGCGTCGGCGACGTCGGCGGCGATGTGAAAGGCCGCCGTGCCGGCCGGCCAGTACCCGGATGATTCCGGGCCCTCGATGGTTCGCCAGGGGAAGGCGGCGCCCTTGAGACTGAGCGTCTCCGCCCGTTCACGGGCCAGCTCCAGGGTGCTGTGCCGCCAGTACAGCGCGTTGCGCACCGCGCTCGGCTGCGTGTAGGTGAGCACCGGCAGGACGAACATCTCGGTGTCCCAGAAAGCGTGCCCGTCGTAGCCGGGCCCGGTCAGCCCTTTCGCCGAGATCGGCCGGCGCTCGGCCCGGGCACCGGCCTGGAGCACGTGGAAGAGGCCGAACCGGACGGCCTGCTGCACCTCCGGGTCTCCTTCGACCCGCACGTCCGCCGCGTCCCAGAACTCGTCGAGGTAGCCGCGCTGCTCCCGGCAGAGCCCGTCCCAGCCGTCCAGCCGGGCACCGGCCAGCGCCGCGCCGACCTGGTCGCGCAGGGCGGGCAGGGAGCGCCGGCTCGACCAGCCGTACGTCAGGTACTTGACCACCCGTAGCTTCTCGCCGGGCTTGAGTACGCAGCCGATGGTGGTGCGGACCCAGTCCTCGTAGCCCTCGGACTCGATGGTGGTGTGGTCCGGGCCGTGCACCTCGTGTTCCATCGCGGCCGCCACTCGCAGGCCGGAGACCTTGGTGCGGTGGATCAGCTGCCCACCGTCGGGGGTGGTGAGTTCCTCCTCGGCCTGCAACGGCGACTCGAGCACCGCCGCGACCCGGGGGTCCTTGCTCTGCGGGGGGAGCGTCTCGTTGGCCACCAGCTCGGACTGCACGATCAGCCGCAGCGGGCCGTCGACGGCCTCCACCTCGTAGTTGATGGCGGCGACCGACCGCTGGGTGAACGACACCAGCCGGGTGCTGCGGACCTTGACCTCCCGGCCGGCCGGTGAGCGCCAGTGCAGCTCCCGGTGCAGGGTGCCGGCCCGCATGTCGAGGATGCGCTCGTGGCTGAGCAGCTCGCCGTAGCGCACGTCGAGCGGTTCGTCGTCGACCAGCAGCCGCACCAGTTTGCCGTTGGTGACGTTGACGATCGTCTGCCCCGACTCGGGGAAGCCGTAGCCGGCCTCCGCGTACGGCAGCGGGCGCAGCTCGTAGAACGAGTTGAGGTAGGTGCCGGGCAGGCCGTGCGGCTCGCCCTCGTCGAGGTTGCCGCGCAGCCCGACGTGCCCGTTGGAGAGCGCGAAGACCGACTCCGACTGGGCCAGCACGTCCATGTCCAGCCGGGTCTCCCGGACGTGCCACGGCTCGACCGGATAGGCCCGCTCCCTGATCACGCGGGACCCCGTTCGGTGGTCGGGTGCGTCGCCACCGGCGGGGCGTCGGGCGCTTCGAGCAGGTCGGCGAGGTCCTTGACGACGATGTCGGCGCCGTGCGCGCGCAGCTCGTCGGCCTGCCCGACCCGGTCGACGCCGATCACGTAACCGAAGCCTCCGGCACGGCCGGCCGCCACCCCGGACAGCGCGTCCTCGAAGACGGCGGCCTGGGCCGGATCGACGCCGAGCATGGTGGCCCCGGCCAGGAACGTGTCGGGGTGCGGCTTGCCGCGCAGCCCCTGCGCCCGGGCGACCAGCCCGTCGACCCGCGCCTCCAGCAGGGGCTCCAGCCCGGCGGCCGCCACCACCTCGTGCCCGTTGGCGCTCGCGGTCACCACGGCCCGACGCAACCTGGCGGCGGCGGCCGCCTGCAGGTACAGCACCGAACCCGGGTAGACCTCGACACCGGAGGTTCGCAGGCGCTCCAGGAGCAGGACGTTCTTGCGGTTGCCGATGCCGTTGACCGTGTCGGCGTCCGGTGGGTCGTCGGGGCTGCCCTCCGGCAGCACGATCCCCCGGGAGGCGAGGAAGGACCGGACGCCGTCGGCCCGGGGCCGGCCGTCGACGTAGCGGTTGTAGTCGGGGCCGGGGTCGAACGGCTGGAACGGCTGGCCGGTTGCCGTGGCGCGCTGCCGCAGGAACTCGTCGAACGTCTGCGTCCAGGCGGCGTTGTGCACCCGGGCGGTCTGCGTCAGCACACCGTCCAGATCGAAGAGACAGGCGGTCACGTGAGCAGGTAGGCCCAGCACGCTACGAATCTAACCACCCCGCCGGGCCGCGAAACCTCGTTTCCGCCGCCGTCGGCGCGGCTCAGTTCGGCCGCAGCGTCCAGATCACGGTCATGGCCGAGGTGGGCGTGCCGTCCTCGGTGGTGATCTCCACCTCGACCGGGAACTCGGGCCGCCGGCCGGCCTCCAGTTCGTCGATGACCTCGAGAGCCGGCCGGCCGAGTCGCGCGGTGGCCAGCACCGAACCCCGGGCCAGCTTGCGGTAGGCGATCTCGGCGCGGACGGCGAGCGGAACGGCGCGGTCGAACAGCTGCCCGAAGGCGGCCACCACCACCGCGCCGGAGGCCGTCTCACCGAGGGTGAACATGGCCCCGGCGTGCGGCCCGCCGACGTGGTTGTGGGTGGCCGGAGAGTCGGGGAGCCGGACGACCGCCCGCACCCCGCCCTCCGCCTCAGGTGCCACCTCGACGAATTCGAAGCCGAGCGTGCGGGCGAACGGCACGGCTTCCAGCATGCCGGCCGCCACCTGGCGGGAGTCGATGGTCATGACCCCGACGTTACTAGCCGGTAACCACCCCGGCAACCAGGCATTTCCCAGGTTTCGCCCACTGCTCAGAGGTTGGCGATGGTCCGCAGGATCTCCGCGTAGAAGTTGCCGTCGATGCTGCGGAACAGGGCGAAATCCTGCTCGGGGTCACCGAAGAACGGACGAAGGGTCCAGGCCAACTGGGTGCCGACGAACCCGAACAGCAGGATCCAGATGTAGAGCAGCGTCATGCTGGCCGGCCGCTCCGCCGGCTGGGCGGACCGCGTCGGCCGGGCACCCCACGGGTGCTGCGACGCCGGGTGGCCGGGCGGCAGCATGCCGGGCGGGAACGAGACACCGGCGGGCTGCCCGGGCCACTGCGCCGGAACCTGCCCCTGGGCCTGCGCAGGAACCTGGGCCGGGGCCGCCACGGCGGGTGACGCGGCGTCGGGGGCGGCGCCGTTCGGGGCCGTACCGGCCGACCCGGCCACCGTCGCTCCGACCGGCACGGCGACCGGCTCGGCGACCTGGGCGGAAACCGGCACGGCGGCCGGAGCCGCCTGGGCCCGGGCCGTCTCCGGCGCGAGCAGGCCGTGATCGTTGAGCACCTGCATCCCACCGGTCAGGAAGCGCAGCCCGACCACCGCCGACAGGGTCAGGATCGCCACGTTGAGCAGTTTGAAGAAGCCGTAGTCGGGCGCGGTGATCAGGAAGAAGAGGCTGATCGGTGCGAACGCCACCGCGAGCATCGAGGTGACCGTGATCGCCACCATCACCAGCGCCAGCGACTGGCGCACCGAGAGCCGGGCGCCGAAGACCAGGTTGAACAGGTAGAGGGTGGGCAGGCAGATCGCCAGCGTGACCAGGAACAGCAGCGGCAGCTTCAACGCGGAGGTCAGCGCCATCAACGGGCTGTGGAACGCGCCCAGCACCGCGCCGTAGCAGGCGAGCGCGATGGCGGAGCTGGCCAGCATCCGCCCGGTCAACGCGTTCAGGTCACGTTCGGCCACGATCTGCTGCCAGATGCCCTGCCGATCGCGGAGGATCCGCTCGATGACGAGCGGGCTGGGACGGTCACCCGACACGGGTGGACCCCTCTCGGTGGTGTTTCACAGTGGACTGGGTGCGCAGACGGTAGGACACCGGCGGCGTCGCCGCCACCCCGCTCCGGCGTGGTGTCAACGCCACCCCACGTCGATCCGGGCGCCGCGCTCGTCGAAGAAGTGCAGCGCGTCCATCCGGACCGAGACGGCGAGCGGGTGACCGGCGGCGACCGCCGGGTACGGCGCCAGCCGCACCGCCAACTCCGCCGGGCGGCGGTGGTGCCGGCCCGGGTCGGGAAGCACGCTCGTCCGGGTGCCACCACCCTGCGAGTCGTCCGCCTCCACCGGCCTGCCGGTGAGTCGCTGCATGACCGAGCCGAACCGGCGCAGGCCGCGCTGGCCCAGCGGTGGCGGCTCCAGCGGTGCGCCCATCTCGTCGACCACGATCGCCGTGGCCCCGATGTCGAGGAACGCCAGTGACTCGTGCCCGTGGTGCTCCAGGTAGCGGATCCGGCCGCGCAGCACGTCACCCGGGCTGTCCGGGCTGACCGGGGTCAGCGCCTCGGCCCGCATGCCGACCACGATCCGCTCGCCGTGGTAGTGCGCCACCGCCCGGCTGCGGATGTCGTCCCAGGGCAGGTAGAGCGACTGCTCGCCGAGGTTGAGCGTGACGTACCGGTCGAGGTGGACGTAGACCGACGCCTCCAGCAGGTTCATCCGCGGGCTGCCCAGGAAGGCGGCCACGTAGAGCGTCGCCGGCCGGCCGTACACCTGGGTGGGGGTGCCCACGTCCTGGAGCACGCCCCGGCGCATGATCGCCACCCGGTCCGCCATGGTGAGCGCCTCGGCCTGGTCGTGGGTGACGTAGACGGTGGTGACGCCCAACTCCCGGGTCAGGCCCGAGATCTCCGCGCGCAGCTCGGCGCGCAGCCCACTGTCGAGGTTGGACAACGGCTCGTCCATCAGGAACAGCCCGGGCCGGCGGACGATCGCCCGGCCCATCGCGACCCGCTGCCGCTGCCCGCCGGAGAGCTGGCCGGGCTTGCGGGCGAGCACGTCGCCGATGCCCAGCGCGCTGGCCACGTCGCCGACCCGCTCACCCCGCGGCGTCGGCTCCACCCCCGCCAGCCGCAGCGGGAAGGCGATGTTGTCGCCGACGGTCATGTGCGGATAGAGCGCGAAGTCCTGGAAGACCATCGCGATCTTCCGATCGCGCGGCGGCAGGTCGTTGGCGAGTTCCCCGTCGAGCAGCACGGCGCCCTGGGTCGGATCCTCCAGACCCGCGATCATTCGCAGCACCGTGGATTTGCCGCAGCCCGACGGGCCGAGCAACACCATGAACTCGCCGTCGTTCACGTCCAGGTTGATGCTGTCGACGGCCAGTGTGCCGTCCTTGAAGATCTTGCTGACATCCTTGAGCGCGACGGTGGTCACCGTCTCCTCCCCCAGCTCGTCGGCCGAACCCCACAAGACTGTGACCAGGATCATTCGATAAGCACATCGGGTGAACGTCTCATGTTCGATCGATGACGCCGCTATTAATCGACACACGCCGGTGCCCGGCGCGATCAGCAGCGCGGCGACAGCCCGATCGGCTCGTCCAGGAACACCCGACGCACCACCCGCTCCGCCGCGTGCCCGTCCTCCAGCGCACAGAACCGACCCCGGAAGTGCTCGCGGGCCTTCACCGCCGCGTCCGAGCGCACCGCATCGGTACGGAACAGGTCGAGCAGGTCGGCGAAGGTGGTCGCCACCGCGCCCGGCGGCTCCGCCGTGACGTCGAAGTAGACCCCCCGCGCCAGCCGGTACGCCTCCCAGTCCGGGGTGTAGAGCACGATCGGCCGATCCAGGACCGCGTAGTCGAACATCGCCGAGGAGTAGTCGGTGACCAGCACGTCGGCGATCAGGTAGAGATCCTCGACCCGCTGGTGGCCGCTGACGTCACGGACCCGCTCCCGATCCACCTGCCGTCCCGGGCGGCGATCCCGGTCGTGGAAGTAGTGGCTGCGCATCAGCAGCCGGCCGGATTCACCCAAGGCGTCGACGAACCGGTCCGGGTCGAACGGCGGCCGGTAGCCGGGCAGGTGCTCGCGGTGGGTCGGGGCGTACAACACGACCTGCTCGTCGGGGCCGATGCCGAACTCCGCGCGCAGCCGGCGCACCTCGTCCGGGCCGGCGGTGACCAGCCGGTCGTTGCGCGGGTAGCCCACCTCCAGCGTGGTGTACGTGGCCGGGTAGGCCCGATCCCACATCTGGGTGGAGAAGCTGTTCGCGCTGACGCTGTAGTCCCAGCGGTCCACCCGGCGCAGCAGCCCCGGAAAGTCCATCCGGCCCGCCCCGATCGGGTAGCGCTGCTGGTCCAACCCCATCACCTTGACCGGCGTGCCGTGGTGGGTCTGCACGTGCACCTGCTCCGGCCGCTTGCGGACGAAGTCCGGGAAGTTGACGTTGTTGACCAGCCACCGGGCGCGGGCCAACGCCCGGTAGTACGCCGGAGTGCCGGCCACGACGTACTCCGCCCCGGCCGGCACGGTGTCCACCCGGTCCCGGCGCACGATCCACACACCCCGCACCCCCGGAGCCAGCCGGCGGGCCACCTCGTAGATCGCCGCCGGGTTGCAGGCGTAGCCCCGGTACCAGTAGGCCGCGTAGACCGCGAGCGTCGGGTCCACCGGCCGGCGCAGCTCCGCCCGGTAGTACTCGCGCAGCAGGCCGTCCCGGGTCAGCCGGGCGCCGCGCCGGGCGGCCGGAGCGACCCGGCGCCGCGCGGTACGGGCCTGTCGGCGGGCCACGTCGCGGGCCCGGCTGGCGGTCCGCAACGCGCTGAACGTCCGCCAGCGGCCGGTGGCGACCAGTCGGTGTTTGATCCCCTCCACCCCGTCCGGCACGGGATAGCCGCCCTCCGGCAGCCACCGCGCGTAGTCGGCGGTAATCTGCGCGAAGAAGGCCGGCCGCAGCTCCGGGGCGATCCGCTGGCCATTGCCGAGCACGGTCAGGTAGTGCCAGATCATCCGCTCGAAGACCGCCGGCCGCAGATCGCCCACCGCCGGCCCCCAGGAATCCATCAGGTGGAAGACCCGGTGCCACTGCGGGAACACCTCGAAATGCCGGTCACCGCGGGTCCGGGTGATCGCACCGGCGCGGCGCTGCCGGTAGTTGACGCAGACCAGGTCGAGTACGCCGATCCGCTGCGCCGCCATCAGCACCGGGTAGCTGAACGAGACGTCCTCGTACCAGCCGGGCGCGAAGCGCAGCCCCATCTCGACCAGGAACTCCCGGCGGACCACCCGGTTCCACGCGGTGTGCAGCAGCCGCATCGCCTCCGGCCGCTCCCGCAGCCGGAAGGTGGTCGCGCCGGGCGGCTCCGGGAAAACCTCGGCCATGGCGCTGCGGGTGGCGGTGTCGTTCCAGTGCGTCCGGACGTGGTCGACCAGCAGCACGTCCGGTCGGGTGTCCCGCAGCCGCTCGGCGACGGCCGGCAGGCACTCCGGCGCCAGCCAGTCGTCGCCGTCGAGGAACCACACGTACTCGCCGACGGCCCGGTCCAGCCCGATGTTGCGGGCCGGACCGAGGCCGGCGTTCTCCGACAGCCGGACCGAGCGGACCCGCTGGTCACGGGCCGCGTACTCGTCGATGATCTCGCCGCTGGAGTCCGGTGAGCAGTCGTCGACGGCGATCACTTCGAGGTCGGTCTCCGGCTGGCCGAGGATCGAGTCGAGACACTCGCGCAGGTATCCCTGCACCCGGAAGGCCGGTACCACGAAACTGATCAGGGTCATCCGGCCGTCCCTCCGTCAGCGCGGCGCGGCCCCTCCCGCGCCCGCCGGCGCGGCCGACGCCCGCGCGCTACGGGCCGGCCGGACGAACCAGGCCAGGACGACGCTCGCCACGAAAACCACGAGAAGGTACGCACCGAGTGTAGCCATGCCGATACTCACGATTCCGGCAATCGCCGCGAGGGCCACCAGCACGGAGCGACCCTCCCAACCCAGCGTGGCCGGGTGCAGTGGGGGTGCCGCCTGCCGCTTCTCCAGACGCGCCGTCAGGTCGTAGTGGTGCACCGTCAGCACGAAGACGTAGCCGAAGATCAGCCACCCCGGCGCACCGCCGACCACACCGACCGCGATCGCGAACAGGTACTCGGCGGCCCGCAGCGCGGCGGGCACCAGCCAGTCCAGCGGACCGTTGTGCGCGGCTCCGGAACCCAGGCCCCCGACCAGCAGCACCAGCAACGCCACCGGCACCGCCCAGCGCAGCCCACCGGGCGCGTCGGTCAGCAGCGCCGCGACCAGGAGAACCGCCGGGCCGAGCGCGGCGATCACCGCCAGGGTCAGCGGCCCCATCGGGCGGACCACCGGAAGCCGGCGGGCCAGCGGGCCGTCGTCGCGGTGCAGGGTCGCGTCGACGGTGTCCAGCACCGGCACCCACATCCAGCGCGCCCGCAACGTCCGCAACGCCCCGGTGTACGCGAACGCCAGCGCACCCCAGACCAGCACCGCGATCAGGCTGACCAGCGGGTTGAACAGCGCCACGGTCAGCGCGATCAGCGCCCACCGCTCGCCGATCGGGAAGACCACGGTCCGCTTCAGCCAGTACGACACCGAACCCGTGTCCGCCTGCACCCGGGTCGACGCCGCGTTCAGCCGGTCACCGATCCCACCGCTGGCACCCGTCGCCGTCCGTGGACGGCGGGCGGCCTCGTCGTGCAGCACCCCGTACCAGGTGTCGGTCATGTGCCGGACGGTCTGCAACGTCATCGCGGCGATCGCCAACGCCCAGCCGTTGCCCAGCCCGGCGTGGCTCACCCCGAAACCCAACCCGGCGTAGACCAGATACTCCTTGGCCCGGTCCGCCATCGTGTCCAACCAGCCACCCCAGGCGCTGAAGTGCCGGGTGTAGCGGGCCAGTTGGCCGTCCACGCAGTCCAGGACGAAACCGAGGTAGAGCAGCACCGCGCCGCTGACCAGCGCGACCCGACCACCGACCCCGAACAGCACCGCGGCGGCCACCGCGAAGAGCACCGAGATCACCGTCACCCCGGTCGGGGTGAGGCGGAGCCGCGCCGCCAGCCGGACCACGTACGGCGACCAGGTGCTGACGAAGTAGGTGGAGAAGAAGTCGTCCTTCTCCTTCACCGACAGCCGCAACTCGGCCCGGTCCTCGTCGACCGCCGTCACCGCCGCCTCGGCGGCCGCCAGCCCGGCAGTATCGTCCACCCGGTGCGCCACGAGCAGGCGTACCCGCTGGGCGAAGATCAGGGTGCCGAGCGCGGCGAGACCCGCGACGAGCCGGTCCACGGCGGACCCGGGGCCACCGGCCGCGACCGACGCGCCGGTCCCCGCCCCGACGGCCGGTGACAGCGGCGCCACGTCACCGACGGGGCCGACGGGAGCGGCGACGGGCAGCACGCCGGAGGCCGCGGCCCGGGCGGCGGCGGCGAGGGTCGGCAGGTCGTCCACGCCCACCCGCAGCGCACCGCCGAACACGCCCGTGGCCGCACCGTCGAGGGCGTCCAGCCCGCCCGCGTCGACGATCTGGCCGCGCTCCTCGCGCACGGCGGTACGCCCCGGGACGGGCGGGTCGGCGAGCACCAGCGCCACCGTCGGCCCGACCGGGCTGGTGGCCAGGTGCCGCAGCACAGCGGTGTGTGCCACCAGGTCGGTGCCCGTCACCAGCAGCGGGCCGGTGGCGGAGTCGGCCAGCGCGGCCAGTTCGTCGAGGTTGGCGGCGAAGCGCACCTCGTCCGCCCCGGCCCGACGCAGCTGGGCGGCGAGCCGGTCGGCCAGCGGCTCCCCGGTCGCGGTGGTCAGGCCCGCCGCGGGCGTCCCGGCGGCGAGCACGATCGCGAGCGTCACCGCGGGACCGCGGCGTGGTACGCGTCGAGCGCCTCGGCGATGGTGCCGTCGAGCGTCAACCGGCCCGCGTCGAGGTACAACCCCCGACGGCAGAACCGGGTCAGGTCCTTTTCGTTGTGTGACACCAACACGAGCGTGCGCCCCTCCCCGAGCAGACGATCAATCGTCGCGTAACACTTCTTGCGGAACTCCGCGTCGCCGACCGCGGTCACCTCGTCCATCAGCAGGATCGGGTGCGGCAGGTGCGAGATGATCGCGAAGCCGAGGCGCACCTTCATGCCCGACGAGTAGTGCCGCACCGACGTGTCGATGGCCCGTTCCACCTGCTCACCGGCGAACTCGACGATCTCGTCGAAGTGCCGCTTCAGGTAGCCCGTCGACAGCCCGTGCAGGCCACCCACCAGGTGCAGGTTCTCCCGCCCGGTCAGATCGTTGGAGAAACCGGCGGAGAGTTCCAACAGCGGGGCCACGGCACCGTGCACCCGGATGCTGCCCTCGTCCGGTATGAGCACCCCGGCGATCAGCCGCAGCAGAGTGCTCTTACCGGTGCCGTTGCGGCCGATCACCCCGACGGTCTCGCCCGGCTCGACGGTGAACGACACGTCGCGCAGCGGCCAGAACTGGCCCGGCAGGGCACCGCGGGCACCCCGGTGGATGAACAACTCGCGCAGCCGCAACTGGCGGCGGCGGTTGCGGACGAACCGGATGCCCAGACCGTCGGCCTCGATGATCGGCGCGGCCATCAGAGTTCCTTGAGCACGGCGGGTTCCAACCGGCGGAACGACCACCAGCCGGCGGCCAGCACCAGCAGGCTGCCGACGACCGTGGTCGCGAGCAGCCGGGCGTCCGGGAACTCGTCCGGGTACCAGATCGCGTGGTGCAGCTGGAAGATTCCGACCAGCGGGTTCAGCTCGTACACGACCTTCAGCCAGCCCGGCAGGCCCGACTCGCGGACCAGGCTGAGCGGATAGATGATCGGCGTGGCGTAGAAGAGCACCCGGATGATCAGCCGCATGAGCCGTTCCACGTCGCGCATCAGCACGTTCCACGCGGAGAGCAGCAGCGCGAGCCCGGTCAGCAGGACCGCCTGGACGGCCACCGCGAGCGGCAGGGAGAGCAGCGACCAGCCGGGGTGGATCCGGCCGTGCACCACGTAGATCACCGCGATGGCGATCAGGATCGGCAGGCCGGCCGCGTACTCGGCGAACCGGCCGGTGACCCGGCCGATCGGAAAGACCTGGCGCGGCACGTTCATCGTGGTGATCAGCCGCGACTGGCCGGTCAGGGCGTTGGTCGCCTCACTCAGCGCCGAACTGGTCCACATCCAGGCGAAGATCCCGGTGATCAAAAACAGCGGGTACGACCCGGCCGCCTCGCCCAGGTGCCTCCCGGTGTCCCGGGAGTAGAGCACGCCGAAGACGAACCAGTAGATGGCGCCCATGCCGAGCGGCTCGATCAGCGACCAGAAATAACCCAGCACCGACTGTTGGTACTTGACCGCCAGGTCCCGCCTGACCAGGATGCGCAGCGAGTTGCGGTGCGACCACAACGCCGCGACGCCAGAGGTCACCGCAGCCTCCCGCCTCCTGAAACGGACGACAGGTTAGCAGTCGGTGAACGAATGCCCCGAATCGGCCGGACTCAGCACTCGATCACGTTGACGGCCAGACCGCCACGCGCCGTCTCCTTGTACTTGACCTTCATGTCGGCGCCCGTCTCCCGCATGGTCTTGATGACCTTGTCCAGCGACACCTTGTGCACACCGTCGCCGCGCAGCGCCAGCCGGGCGGCCGTGATCGCCTTGATGCTAGCCACGGCGTTCCGCTCGATGCAGGGGATCTGCACCAGGCCACCCACCGGGTCACAGGTCAGGCCGAGGTTGTGCTCCATCCCGATCTCGGCGGCGTTCTCCACCTGCTCCGGGGTGCCCCCGAGCGCCTCGGCGAGCCCCGCCGCGGCCATCGAACAGGCCGAGCCGACCTCACCCTGGCAGCCGACCTCCGCGCCGGAGATCGACGCGTTCTCCTTGAACAGCACGCCGATGGCGCCGGCCGCCAGCAGGAACCGCACCACGCCGTCCTCGGAGGCGTCCGGCACGAACCGGGTGTAGTAGTGCAGCACCGCCGGGATGATCCCGGCCGCGCCGTTGGTCGGCGCGGTGACCACCCGACCGCCGGCGGCGTTCTCCTCGTTGACCGCGAGGGCGAACAGCGTCACCCAGTCCATCGCGTGCAGCGGGTCGGTGGTGCCGGCGTCCGCCTCCAGGCTGCGCCGCAGCTCGGCCGCGCGCCGCCGGACCTTCAACCCACCCGGGAGTACGCCGTCCCGCTCACAGCCGCGCTCCACGCACTCCCGCATCACCCGCCAGATCTCCAGCAGGTCGGCCCGGATCTCCGCCTCGCTCCGCCAGGAGCGCTCGTTGGCGAGCATCACCTCGCTGATCGACAGGCCCGTGGTGGTGGTGACCTCCAGCAACTGCGCCCCGGTCAGGAACGGGTACCGCACGCGGGTGCTGTCCGGCTTGATCCGGTCCGCGCCGGCGGCCGCCTCGTCGACCACGAAACCGCCACCGACGGAGTAGTAGGTGCGGCTACGCAGCTCCACGCCCGCCCCGTCGTACGCCACGAAGGTCATCCCGTTCGGGTGGTACGGCAGCGACCGGCGACGGTGCAGCGTCAGGTCCCGGCCCGGGTCGAAGTCGATCTCGTGCGCGTCCAGCAGGCTGATCCGCCGCTCGGCCCTGATCCGCTCCACCCGAGGGCCGACGGTGTCCGTGTCGACCGTCTCCGGCGCCTCGCCGGCCAACCCCAGCAGCACGGCCCGGTCGCTTCCGTGACCGTGGCCCGTGGCGCCCAGCGAGCCGAACAGCTCGGCCTGCACCCGTGCCGTGTCGGCGAGCAGCCCGTCGGCCTTGAGCCCCGCCACGAAGGTGCGAGCGGCCCGCATCGGACCCACGGTGTGCGAGCTGGACGGCCCGATGCCGACGCTGAAGAGATCGAAAACACTGATCATGGCTGCGCTTCCTCGCCGTCGTCCCGTGGTACGGGATCCGGCCCTGTCGTGGCCACCGGTCAGGCGGCCCCGCTCGTGGCCGCCCGGTCGGGTGGCCGCCGGTCACCCGGGGTGTGGGTGCCCAACCAGCGAGCCTACCCGCCCAGTTCACGCCCCACCCGGCCACCGGGACGTGGACACCTGCCCGCCGCCTCAAGATCACGCACGATCCACGATCCGGTGGCCTCCTCCCCGACCTGAGGCCACCACATCCAGGATCGAGCACGATCTCCCACGTACCGGCCTGCGCCCGCCCGCGGAAGGCGTCGGGGAGGGGTCCCCCGGGTAATGCACCTACGGGTCCACGGTCCGCCGATCGTCCTCGGGACCGAGGGCGAGCTGGTCATCCCTTTCTACCGTGGATTGCAGACGCGGCGTACCGCCGCAGAGTGGGAGTACGACGATGAGTCGCAAACTGGTTCGGCCCCGCCAGGGGCGCATGATCGCCGGTGTCTGCGCCGGCCTCGGTCAGCGGTTCGGCATGTCCGCCGGGATGGTCCGGCTGCTGTTCCTGCTGTCGTTGCTGCTGCCCGGCACCCAGGTGATCGTCTACGTGATCCTCTGGTTCCTCATGCCGAACGAGGACCGCTACCTCGCCTCCACCGGGCACTGACCCTTCCCCTCCGGACACCGCGCGGCGTGAGGCAGCAACTTCAACGTGCTGCCCCACGACCGCCGGAGACCTCACCATCCCTGAGGTTGCGTGGATCTTGCCCGGCGCGGCGCGGGGGGGTCAGCACGGAAGCGCCCGCCCCGACGGTTGTCGGCGCGGGCGCTTCCGTGTGAGGTCGTGGATCAGGGTGCGGTGTAGGTGACCGTCACCTGCTGGTAGCCGAGGGAGCGCAGCAGCCCCTCCAGCATCTTGCGGGTGTTCTCCTCGGCCCGGGCGGACAGCCCGCTGTCCCGGGCGGCGGCGGTGATCCGTTCCTCGGCGAGCTGGTAGACCTGCTGCTGCCGGTTGGGGTCGTTGCCGACCAGGTCGCCGAGTCGGTTGAGCAGACCCCGCTGCTCGGCGAAGACGTAGCTCTTCTCCAGGTCGAGGTTGGTCTCGCCGAGCTGCGGTGCCGGCAGCTTGATCTCGACCGACGTGCCGTCGGCGGACTCGACGACGGCGCCCTCACCGATCTTGCCGAAGTCGACGTACGCCTCGACGCTGCCCGCCCCGACGAACAGGGTGCGCTCGTTGAGCAGGAAGTCGGGAACGTTGCGCCGGTCGTTCTGGGTGTCGACCACGACCTGGAAGTTGCCCTCGGCGGCCACGTAGCGGCTGAGGTCCTGGATCGACTTCAGCAGCGGCGGCTGGCTGCGGTCGGTCTGCTCCTTGGCGAACGGGTTGCGGAACTCCGGAAGGAGCCCGGTCGCCTGCACGCCGAGCAGCACCACCACGGCCAGCGCGGCCGCGCCGAGCAGCACGAGCAGGCCGCGCGCCGGCCCACCGGCACCGCCGGTCGTCGGGCCGCCGGAGCCCCCCGGTGTGTCCGAGGTCGGCTCGGATGTCGAGGCCGACCGCTCCTTGAGGTCGTCGCCGGTCGGGTAACCGGGGAACTCCCTCGTGGGCTCGTTGATGCCAGCGTCGCGGGCCATCACCCTCACCGTCCTCGTCAGACACGTCGTCTGGCATTGACGGTACGGCCCCCGTACGACAGCCGCGCGTCGAGCGCCCGGAATGCACAAAGGGGCAGGTCAGGCGAAGGCGGAGACCCCTGTGAGCCGCTGCCCGACGACCAACTGGTGGATCTCGGAGGTGCCCTCGTACGTCAGCACGCTCTCCAGGTTGTTCGCGTGCCGCATCACCGGGTACTCACCGGAGACGCCGTTGGCACCGAGGATGGTGCGGCACTGCCGGGCGATGGCCAGGGCCTCCCGCACGTTGTTGAGCTTGCCCACGCTGACCTGCTCCGGCTTCAGTCGGCCGGCGTCGGCGAGCCGGCCCAGGTGCAGCGCGAGCAACTGCCCCTTCACCAGCTCGACGGCCATGTCGGCGAGCTTGGCCTGGGTGAGTTGGAACCCGGCCAGCGGGCGACCGAACTGGGTGCGGGTCGTGGCGTACGCCAGCGCGGTCTCCAGGCAGTCGCGGGCGGCACCGACCGAGCCCCAGACGATGCCGTAGCGGGCCTCGGTGAGGCAGCTCAGCGGGGCCTTGAGGCCGACCGCCTCGGGCAGTTGGGCGTCCGCCGGCAGCCGGACGTCGTCGAGCACGATCTCGCCGGTCACCGACGCGCGCAGCGACATCTTGCGGTGGATCTCCCGGGCCGTGACACCGGGCGTGTCCATGGGTACGGCGAAGCCCCGGACGCCCTCGTCGGTGCGCGCCCAGATCACCCCGACGTCGGCGATCGGCGCGTTGGTGATCCACATCTTGCCGCCGGTGAGCACCCAGTCGTCGCCGTCGCGGCGCGCCCGGGTGGCCATCGACGCCGGATCGGAGCCGTGGTCCGGCTCGGTCAGGCCGAAGCAGCCGATCGCCTCGCCGGTCGCCATCGACGGCAGCCAGCGTTGCTTCTGCTCCTCGCTGCCGTAGCGCCAGATGGCGTACATGGCCAGTGAGCCCTGCACCGAGACCAGGGAGCGGACGCCGGAGTCGCCGGCCTCCAACTCCTGGCAGGCCAGCCCGTAGGCGACCGCGGAGGCGCCGGCGCAGCCGTAGCCGGTCAGGTGCATGCCGAGCAGCCCGAGCTTGCCGAACTCCCGGGCCAGCTCGCGGGCCGGCACCCGGCCCTCCTCGTACCAGTCGGCGACGTGCGGGCGTACCCGGTCGTCGACGAGCTGGCGTACGACGTCGCGGATCTGCCGCTCCTCCTCGGTGAGCGACGGATCGAGGTCGAGCAGGTCCAGTGGAGCGGTCATGGACGCCACCTTAACGAAGACTCAGGCCGGTGGGTGGTGTCGCGTCACTCGACCGGTTCGGAGAGCACCAGCACCCGGGCGTGGATCTGGTTGCGCTGCTGGAGCGCGGCCCGCAACGCCCGGTGCAGCCCGTCCTCCAGGTAGAGCCCGCCGTTCCACTGCACCACGTGCGGGAAGAGGTCGCCGTAGAAGGTCGAGTCCTCGGCGAGGAGCTTGTCGAGCGCCAACTCACGCTTGGTGGTGATCAACTGGTCCAGACGCAGCGGTCGCGGCGGGATCTCCGCCCACTGCTTGAGCGTCAGGTTGTGCTCCGGATAGGGACGCCCGTCCCGGACCGCTCTGAAGATCACGACGGCACGCTCCCCTCCCCGTGGCCGGGCCGACCGACGGCGCCGAGCCGGGCCGCGGCGGGCACCGCGCGGCGCGGCACCGATGACCGTGCCAGCCTAGCGGCCCAGCGCACCCTACGTTCTGCTCCCTGATGTCAGTTTCGCTACCGCTCGTCCGATCCTCAACTGGACAAACAGGATTGCACGCTCAACTCCACCTGCCCCGCCGCACCACCTCGTCCACCGGACGACGCCCACGGCGCAGCGACGGTGACCGATGGTCGGGTGCCCGGTAACCGATTGTGACGGCACCGATGGGTTGGTACTCCGCCGGCACGCCGAACGCGTCGCGGTAGGCGGACAACCGTTGCGGCGGAATGCCGAAGAAACACGCTCCCAGCCCCTCGTCCACGGCGGTGAGCAGCATCAGCAGGGCGGCGAAGCCGGTGTCCACATGCCAGTACGGCACCGGCCAGCGGTCGGTGGACCGGTCCGTCCAGCCCTTGTCCGGCTCCGCGTACCGCTGCAGGTAGGCCGACTCGTTGGCGTGCGGCACCACGATCAGCGGTGCCCGGCGCATCCCCACCAGCCAGCGCTCCCGCCCGCCACCCTCCGGGGTGGTGGCGGCCCAGAACCGTTCCCGGTCGGCCGCCTCCTCCAGCACCAGGAAACCCCAGCCCTGCGCGAACCCGGCCGACGGCGCGCGGACCGCGTGGTCGAGCAGCCGGTCCACCACGTCAGGCGGGACCGGACGGTCGGGGTCGTAGTTGCGCACCATGCGCCGACGGCGGACGACCTCGGCGAACTCCATCCCGCTCCCTCCGCCGGCCCGGTCAGGCCCCGGGCCGGATGCCCCAGGCACCCCGCCAGGTCGTGCCGGGCTTGAGCGTGAGCAGGTCCTTGCCGGAGCGGAACGCGTCCGGCGGGCAGGTCATCGGCTCGATCGCCACCGAGCGGCGGTGTCGTTCGCCCGTCAGCGCGTCGCCGGTGAACACCTGCCACCAGCCGAACTCCTGGTCCGCCCAGATGCGCACACCGGCCGAGCCGTCCGGCGCGGCCAGGCTGACCGACGATCCACCGTCGGCGTCGGCGATCACCTGACCGAAGCAGAGGTCCAGCTTGGCCGCGCCGATCCGGCGCGGGCTGGTCCAGTCGTACTCGGTGCCGGCCACCGGGGTCACCCCGACCGGCAGCAGCCGCCCGTCCACCAGCAGCCGGCCACGGGTCGGCAGCCGCATGACCAGGTCGTCGACCGCGACGCCCGGCACCTGCAGGTACGGGTGCACGGAGAAACCGAACGGCGCCAGCTCACCGCCGGTGTTGGTCACCTCGTGCTCGGCCCGCAGCCCGTCCTCGCCGACGCTCCACCGGCTGCGCAGCCGCAGCGGCCACGGGTAGCCGGGCTGCGGCGGCAGGTCGTAGCCGACCGTCACCGCGTCCGCCGACTGCTCCAGCAGCCGCCACGGCACCCAGTTGACCAGCCCGTGGATGGCCACGTGCCGCTCCGGCTCGGTCAGCGGGAGCTGGTGCGTACGGTCCCCGAACGCGTAGCGGCCATCCCGGATCCGGTTCGGCCAGGGCGCCAGCACCTGCCCGGCGCAGCCGGGGCAGACCTCGTCCGGCTGGTAGCCGTCGACCAGGTCGACACCGTCGTGCCGGTACGTCCGCAGCCCGCCGCCGACCTCCACGATGACGGCCTCGTGGCCGGCGGCGGAGATGGTCCACTGGGCGCCGGAGAACGGGCGCTGATCGGGGCTTTCCATGCCGGCGACCCTAACCGGTCACGTCCGGTCACCGCTCGATGCCGTCGCCGCCCGGTAGCGCAGCAGCGCCGGGAAGGCGACCGCGAGCACCACCACGAGCACCGCCGAGGCGAGCCCGCCGGCCACCCAGGCCACGCCGCCGCCGAACCCGGCGGCCATGGTGCCGGCGCGCAGGTCGCCGAGGCGCGGGCCACCGGCCACCACCACCGTGTTGACGCCCTGGAGACGGCCACGCATCCGGTCCGGCGCGTACACCAGCAGCATCGACTGTCGCAGCACGGCGCTGACCAGGTCGGCGGCGCCGGCCACGGCGAGCAGCAGGACCATCAGCCAGAGCTGGTGGGCCAGCCCGGCGGCGGCGATCGCGAGGCCCCAGGCGACCACCGCGACCACCAGGCCGAGGCCCTGCCGGCGGAGCCGACCGATCCAGCCGGAGGTCAGCCCGCCGATCATCGACCCGATCGCGATGGCGCTGTAGAGCAGGCCGACCGCGCCGCCTCCGCCGAACCGTTCGTTGGCGATCTCCGGGAACAGCGCTCGCGGCATGGCCAGGATCATGGCGATCAGGTCCACCCCGAAGGAGAGCAGCAGCACCGGCGTCGTGGCCAGGT
Source organism: Micromonospora yongxingensis (assembly GCF_052601155.1). Taxonomy (NCBI): domain Bacteria; kingdom Bacillati; phylum Actinomycetota; class Actinomycetes; order Micromonosporales; family Micromonosporaceae; genus Micromonospora; species Micromonospora yongxingensis. Next base: position 27,423 of record NZ_JBQXEO010000019.1, on the reverse strand, counting down.
AGCGGAACCCGTCGACCACGCTGGCCAGGCCGGCGCGGCGGGCCTGGCCGTCCTCGGTCGGCTCGGGTGGCAGCGCGGGCAGGCGCAGCGCGGCCCAGAGCATCGCGGTGAACAGGACCGCGTCCAGCCCGTACGCGATCGGCAGGACGACCGCGACGTTCGGCGAGGCCGCGAGGATCAGGCCCGCGGCGAGCGGACCGGCGACCGAGGCGGCGGTGAACGTGGTGTAGTTCAGGGTGCTGGCGGCCGGGACCAGGTCGTCCGGGACCAGCCGGGGCAGCATCGCGCTGCGAGCCGGCGAACTGATCGCGAACGCCACCGACTGCACCGCCATCAGCACCAGCAGCAGCACCGGGCTGCGCACGTCCAGCAGTGCCTGGACCAGCAGCCCGAGGGTGGACGCCCAGAGCAGCAACGACCCGCCGAGCAGCACCACCCGGCGGTCGCGGGCGTCGGCGACCGCGCCGCCCCAGAGCCCGAAGACCAGCAGCGGCACGAAGGCCGCCACGCCCAGCAGGCCGACCCAGAACGAGTCCCTGGTCAGGGCGTACATCTCCACGGGTACCGCGACGGCCGTGAACTGGAAGCCGAACATCGCCACGGTGTTGCCGAGCCAGAGCCGCCGGTACGCCGGCACCCGAAGCGGACGCACGTCGATCGCCCAGCGGCGCGCTCCACGCGGCCGGGCCTCCTGCACACCGGTCACGGCGCCAACCGCTCGACGACCCAGCTCGACGACCCGGTGGGCGCGCCACCGGGACCGTCGTCGGGTGGACCGCCGTCGGCGGTGCGGCGGAAGCGGAGCCGGTCGTGCAACCGGCTGGCCCGGCCCTGCCAGAACTCCACCGACTCGGGCCGGACCCGCAGGCCGCCCCAGTTGGGCGGCGTCGGGATGACTGCTTCGCCGTCGAACCGCTCGGCAGCCGCCCGGTAGCTCTCCTCCAGCGCCGCCCGGTCCGGCACGACCTGCGACTGAGGGCTGGCCCAGGCGCCCAACTGGGAGCCTCGCGGGCGGCTGGCGAAGTACGACTCGCTCGTCGCGCGGTCGACCGGCGCGATCCGCCCGGTGACCACCACCTGACGCTGCATCGGGAACCACGGGAAGACCAGGCTGGCGTACGGGTTCGCGGACGCCTCGACGCCCTTGCGGGAGAGGTGGTTGGTGAAGAAGACGAAGCCCTCCGGGTCGTACCCCTTCAGCAGCACGGTCCGGCCGCTCGGCCGGCCGGCGGCGTCGGCGGTGCCCACCACCATCGCGTTCGGTTCGGGCAGCCCGAAGGCCACCGCGTCGGCGAACCAGCGGTCGAACTGGGTGTGCCAGTCGGCGGCCAGATCGGCTTCGGTCAGGCCCAGGTCCGCGGCGTACTCGTTACGCATCGCGGCCGGGCCGGGTGTGTCGCCCGTCACGTACCCACTCCTTCTCGGCGGCCCCGCCGGCGCCCTCCCGCGCTGGCCAGCACGCACCGCCCAGTCTCACCGAGCGGCGCGCAGAATGCGCGTCCGGGGATGTCGTGTGCAGCACAGTCGCAGCGGGTCGCGTATCCGGTTACTCAGCAGGCAAGATGTTCCGAACACATCCCTGAGGGTCGCCTAAGGCGCTCGGCCGACCGGGCCGGATGAGCTGATCGGGCGCACCGAGCAGATCCAGGAGAGCGACATGGCCGATTTCAAACCCGGGCTGGAGGGCGTGGTCGCCTTCGAGACCGAGATCGCCGAACCTGACCGTGAGGGTGGCGCGCTGCGCTATCGCGGAGTCGACATCGAGGATCTGATCGGCCAGGTCTCGTTCGGCAACGTGTGGGCCCTGCTGGTCGACGGCCGGTTCGGGCCGGGCCTGCCGCCGGCGGAGCCGTTCCCGGTGCCGGTGCACTCCGGCGACATCCGCGTCGACGTGCAGTCCGCGGTCGCCATGCTGGCCCCGTACTGGGGGCTCAGCCAGCTGCTGGACATCTCCGACGAGCAGGCCCGCGAGGATCTCGCCCGGGTGTCGGTGACCGCGCTCTCCTTCGTCGCCCAGTCCGCCCGGGGCCTCGGCCTGCCGGCGGTACCGCAGAAGGAGATCGACAAGGCGCAGACCATCGTCGAGCGGTTCATGAAGCGCTGGCGGGGCGAGCCCGACCCGCGGCACGTCAAGGCCGTCGACGCGTACTTCATCTCGGCCGCCGAGCACGGCCTGAACGCCTCCACCTTCACCGCCCGCATCGTCGCCTCCACCGGCGCGGACGCGGCGGCCTGCATCTCGTCGGGCATCGGCGCCCTCTCCGGCCCGCTGCACGGCGGCGCACCGTCCCGGGTGCTCAGCATGTTGGAGGCGGTGGAGCGCAGCGGTGACGCCGAGGGCTACGTCAAGGGCGTACTGGACCGCGGCGAGCGGCTGATGGGCTTCGGTCACCGGGTCTACCGGGCCGAGGACCCGCGCGCCCGAGTGCTCCGGCGCACCGCCAAGGAGCTGGGCGCGCCCCGCTTCGAGATCGCCGAGGCGCTGGAGAAGGCGGCACTGGCCGAGTTGCAGGCCCGCCGCCCGGACCGGGTGCTGGCCACCAACGTCGAGTTCTGGTCGGCCGTCGTGCTGGACTTCGCCGAGGTGCCCGCGCACATGTTCACCTCCATGTTCACCTGCGCCCGGATGGGCGGCTGGAGCGCGCACATCCTGGAGCAGAAGCGCCTGCAGCGGCTGGTCCGCCCGTCGGCCCGCTACGTGGGCCCGAACACCCGCAAGCCCAGCGACGTCGAGGGCTGGAGCGCCATCCCGCACGGCGTCTGAGGTGTGCGAGGGGCCCCTCCCGACGGCTGCCGTTCGGGAGGGGCCCTTTCCTGTCCGCCGTCGGCGGGCGGGCACCCCGATGTGGCGAACGACTCAGGCCGGCCGGCGGGACCCCCACATCCGCCGCCGGCCCAGGGTGCGAGGATGAGGGCCGGCAGTGTCGCCGGATCACCGGTACGGATACCGGCCCGCGTGCGCGCCCACCGTCGGTCCGCACCGGGCCCCCTGACCGGGCCCGCCCTCGCCCATGCGGAAGGACCTTCAGAACCGTGGCTGACGCACCGACCATCCGGATTCCCGACGAGATCAAGCCCGCCGACGGACGCTTCGGCTGCGGCCCGTCCAAGGTCCGCCCGGCGGCCGTGTCCGCCCTCGCCGAGGTGGCCACCAGCTACCTGGGCACCTCCCACCGGCAGAAGACGGTCCGCGACCAGGTGGCCCGCCTGCGCGCCGGCATCGCCGAGTTCTTCTCGCTGCCCGAGGGCTACGAGGTGGTGATCGGCAACGGTGGCACCACCGCGTTCTGGGAGGTCGCCACCTTCGGCCTGATCCGGGACCGGGCGCAGTTCGCCAGCTTCGGGGAGTTCGGCGCCAAGTTCGCCAAGTCGGTCAAGGACGCCCCGTTCCTGGGTGAGCCGACCGTCCGCAAGTCGGACGCGGGCAGCGCGCCCGCCCTGGTCGCCGAGGCCGGCGTGGACGTCTACGCGACGCCGCAGAACGAGACCTCGACCGGCGTCGCCGTGCCGATCAGCCGGGTGGCCGGGGCCGACGAGGGCTCCCTCCTGTTGGTCGACGCCACCTCCGGCGCCGGTGGCCTGGAGGTCAACGTCGGCGAGACCGACGTCTACTACTTCGCGCCGCAGAAGTGCTTCGGCTCCGACGGCGGCCTCTGGCTGGCCCTGATGTCGCCGGCCGCGCTGGACCGGGCCGCCGAGATCAAGGCGTCCGGGCGGTACATCCCGGCCTTCCTCGACCTGGTCACCGCGATCGACAACTCGCGGCTGGAGCAGACGTACAACACCCCGGCGCTGGCCACCATCTTCCTGGCCGCCGAGCAGACCGACTGGATGAACGCGCAGGGCGGCCTGTCCTGGGCCGCGAAGCGCACCGCGGAGAGCGCCGCGACGGTGTACGGCTGGGCGGAGCGGTCCACGGTGGCCAGCCCGTTCGTGACCGACCCGGCGCTGCGGTCCAACGTGGTCGCCACGATCGACTTCGTCGACGGGGTGGACGCCACCGCGATCGCCAGGGCGCTGCGCGCCAACGGCATCGTGGACACGGAGCCGTACCGCAAGCTCGGTCGCAACCAGTTGCGGGTGGCGCTCTTCCCGGCCATCGAGCCGGCCGACGTCGAGGCCCTGACGGCGTCCATCGACTACGTGGTCGAACGACTCTGAAGATCGTCACGGACGGTGTTCGTCGGGGCCCCGACGGACACCGACCGTGATCATCGTTGCAGCTCAGTCGCGACATGCGGGGTGTCGCTTCCCCCACCCCGAAGCAGATGCGCGTACGGTGGTCCGAGACGCCTGGGTGGCCGACTCGTGGCGTGCGGCCAGCGAAGCGGGACGGAGGCAACGCAATGCGCCCAGTACGCTTCGTCGCCCTCTCCGAGGACGGCCATGCTCTGGTTCTCGCCGACGAGGTGGGGCGACTGCTCGCCCTGCCGATCGACGACCGGATCGCCGGCGCGTTGCACGCCGAGCCGGGTGCCCCGCCGCTCGCGGTGGCGCCGGCCGCCGCCGACCCGATCCCCTCACTGTCCCCTCGGGACATCCAGGCCCGCATCCGCTCCGGTGAGTCCGCCGAGGACGTCGCCCGGATCGCCGGGGTGCCGGTCGACCGTGTGCTGCGCTACGCCGGCCCGGTCCTCCAGGAGCGGGCGATGCTCGCCCAGCACGCCCGCCGCACCCGGCTCAAGGGTGCGGAGAAGCCCACCCCGCTCGCCGAGGTGGTCAACGGCCGGCTGAGCCAGCACGGCATCGACACCGAGAAGATCTCCTGGGACGCGTACCGCCGCGACGACGGCACCTGGCGGATCATCGCCACCTGGCCGTCCGGCAAGGCCACCGCGCAGGCGATCTGGGATCTCGACAAGACCCGCCAGGCCGTCACCCCGCACGACGACATGGCGCAGTACCTGTGCGCCGAGCGGCCCACGCCGATCCTCGGTCAGGAGCCGGCGCCGGAGCGGGGCGGGCACGCCCTGCCCGGTCCGTCGCGGGGCGAGCCGAGCCGCGGTGGGCACGGGCTGCCGGCGGCGTCCGAGCACCCACGCCCCGGCCGGGACCCTATCCGGGCCGGCAGGGACGCGCTGCTCGCCTCGCTGGACCGCCCGCTCGGGGCCTCGTCGGGTCGCGGCCTGGAGCCGCGTAGCCCGGCTGCCCTTGCCGGTTCGGACGCGCCCCGGCAGCGCCCGGTCGGCGGTGGCGCGGCGGCCCTGCTCGGCGGCGGCCAGGGGTCGGCCTTCGACGACGACTCGGACGCGCCCAAGGAGGTGCCGGCCGTGCCGTCGCTGGCGGTGCTGCGGCCCCGCCGGACCGGTGCCGCGGCGGCCGCGGCCGGCGGCGAGTCCACCGATGCCAACGGCAAGCCGCGCAAGCGGCTGCCGAGCTGGGACGACGTGCTCTTCGGCAGCGGTCCGGCCGCGCGCGAGTCCTCCTGACGCTTCGCGTTGACGGGTGGCGGTTCGCCACCCGTCGGCGCGAGGCACGCGAAGTGAACCTGCGGCAGTGTGGGGTTTAGCGCGAAACTCCACCCGCTGAGCGAGTCAGAGTGGCCAGGCGGCGAGGCGGTCGTACCGGGGCTGAGGGCCGAGGTGACTGCGCACCAGCAGCAGTTCGGTCGCCGGCCACGATGGACCCTGGTAGGCGTCCAGGGTGGCCTGGTCGGCCTCGACGTCGGCCGGGTCCACCCGATCGCCGGGCCGCGCCACGGTCAGGTGCGGGCGGAACGGCTTGTCGTCGTGCGGCACCCGGGCGTGCCGCAGCCGGGACCGGATCAGCCGGGCCAGCATGTGCAGCAACTCGACCTCTCCCCGGAGATCGACCCAGAGCACGGTGAAGCGGCCCCGGCCGAACCGGCCGCCCCCGCCGAGGCTCAGTCGCGGCGAGGCGTCCCGGCCCTCTCGGAACCACTCGGCGGCCAGCCCGAGCGCGCTCTCCACCTCGACCAGCCGGGCAGTCTCGACCTCACCGAGAAAGGCCAGGGTGAGGTGCAACTGGGCCGGGTCGGCGAGCCGGACGTTCGTGCCGGCGGCGGCCGCCGCGCCGACCCGCAGCCGGGCGACCTGCACGCCAAGGTGGGTCACCGCCTCGATGGGCGGGTAGACCGCCACGAAGAGCCGCAAGCGTCGTGCCGCTCAGTGGTGCCGTTGCCGGTGCCCGGCCCGCGCCGCCGGCAGGGCCAGCCCGGCCGCGTGCAGCACACCCTCCACCCGTACCCGCTCGATCTCCTGGTCGACGCCGGTCAACTCGCCGAGGTGCTCGGTGATACCGAGGGCGCGGCAGGCCAGCCGCAGCCGGTCGTCGTACGCCTGGAGCACCGCGCCGTGCCAGACCATCGACCGGCCGGTGCCGCCGATCCGCTGGCCGCCGAGGCGGCGCAGGTCGGCGGCGAGCTGTTCGAGAGGGCGCCGGTCGGTGCGGTCGAAATCGCTGAGGTCGATGTCCCGGGTCAGGGCGTCGGCCTCGATGGCGCGGTCCAGACGGGCGATGGTGCGTCTTTCCCGCCGGCGCTCACGCCACTCGGACCAGCCGCAGACCACCCGGTCCAGGATCTCGTCGGCGCAGAAGAGCAGGGCGAAGGCCGCCGGCAGACTGGCCACGGCGAGGAACGCCAGGGCCAGCATCAGCGCGCGTCCGACACCCACGTATCGACGCTAAGCCCCGTCGTGCCGCCCCGCCACCGAATTGGCCGCATCCGCGCCATCCGCTCAACGGGACGCCCGCCGGTGGGGGTGCGGCGGCCCCCCGCCCCGGAAGGGCGAGGGGCCGGTTCAGCGGTCTCAGCAGTCGGTGGAGGTCACGTAGAAGCGGGGCATCGGCAGCACCCGGAAGCGCAGCCGGGCACCGGAGCGGCGCAGCTGCCAGGTGAGCGCGATCAGCGCGGTCGCCAGCGAGATCAGCCCGCCCATCCAGATGCTGGCGCCGGCACCGAAGTGCTCCGCGACCCAGCCGATCAGTGGCGCGCCGACCGGGTTGGTACCCAGGAACACCAACACCCACAGGGCCATCACGCGCCCCCGGAAGGCCGCGTCCACACCCAACTGGACCCGCTGGTTGGCGGCCTGCGCGAAGAACACCATGAAGAAGCCGGTGGGCACCAGCAGGGTCACGACCAGCCAGTACGTCGACGCGAAGCCGACCAGGGTGCCGAAACTGGCGCAGGCGATCGCGGCACCGAGCACCAGCCACACCGACGGCCGGCTGCGCCGACCGGTGCCGCTGAGCGCGCCGCCCAGCGCGCCGACCGCCAGCGCGGTGCTGAACAGGCCGAACGAGGCGGCGCCGGTGTGGAAGACCGTCTTGGCGAGCGCTGCCAGGGTGAGCTGGAAGTTGAACAGCGACATGCCGATCACCGACATCACCGCCATCGGCAGCAGCAGGTCCGGGCGGCGCCACACGTACCGCAGCCCGTCGACCACCCGGGCCGATGCCCGCTCGTCGCGGGGCAGCAGGGCGTCGCGGTGCAGCTCTGCCGTGCGCATCCGGACCACGTTGACCAGGGGCGCGACCGAGCTGAGCGCGGTGAAGAGGAAGACCGGCCCCACGTCGAAGGCCGCGATGGCCAGACCGGCGACGGCCGGGCCGACGATCCGGGCGGAGTTGAACACGGCCGCGTTGAGCGACAGCGCGTTGGGCAGCAGTGGCGTGCCGACCAGCTCGGAGACGAACGCCTGGCGGACCGGGGTCTCCACGGCGTTGGCCGTGCCGAGCAGCGCGGCGAAGGCGAAGACGTGCCAGAGCTGCACCAGGTCGGTGAGGACCAGCAGGGACATACCGAGTGCCAGCACGGTCCAGAAGGCGTTGGCGGCGAAGAGCAGCACCCGCTTGTCGTACCGGTCGGCGAGGCGGCCGGAGAGCAGGGTGAGCAGCAGCACCGGGGTGAACTGCAGCGCGGTGACCACGCCGAGCGCGGTGGCCGAGTTGTCGGAGAGCTCGAGGACGAGCCAGTCCTGGGCGATGAACATCATCCAGACGCCGATCAGTTTGATCAGCTGCCCGGATGCGAAGAGCCGGTAGTTGCGGACCTGCAGGGACTGGAACATCGTGCTCAACTTGGCCTGCACTCTTGGTGCGCCTCCTCCGGACGTACGCGTCATCGACACGTGACGGCACGGCCCGGTGGCGCGGGCGCGGCTCAGGCGCGAGCGAGCTGCTGGAGAATCTCGGCGGCCCTGTGCAGGGTCTCCCGTTGGTCCTCGTCGAGCGCGGCCAGCCGGTGGGCCAGCCACTCATCGCGGGCCCGCTCGAACTGGTCGAGCACGGCCTGCCCTCCTTCGGTAGCCGCGAGGATGACCTGCCGACCGTCGGTCGGATGGGGTGTGCGCTGCACGAGGCCGCGCTCCTCCAACTTCGCGACGATCTTGGTCATCGTCGGCGGCTGCACCCGCTCCACGTCGGCCAGTTCCCGGGGCGTCAGCGCGCCCGCCAGCCGCAGGCTGGTGAGCGCGGAGACCTGGGTGACCGTGAGGTCGCCGACCGGTCGGGCCTGGCGGACCCGCCGGTTGAGTCGGGTGATCGCATCACGCAACTGGGGAGCCAGTTGCGCCGGTGGCACGCGTTCCGCCGTCACCGTCCGCTCCGTCACGATAGTTAGCTTAACTAATGAGCCTGGCTAACGACATCGGTTATGACCAGGCTCACGAGGAGGTTTGTGCTGGTCCGGGCGGGGAATCCGATTCGGTCTCCCCGCCCGGACGTGCATCAGAGCACCAGAGACTCGATCGGCCCGCGCAGGAAGTACAGCACGAACAGCGCGGCCACCCCGTACAGCAGCGGGTGGACCTCCCGGGCCTTACCCCGCGCCAGCTTGACCACCACGAAGGTGATCAGACCCGCGCCGATCCCGTTGGAGATCGAGTAGGTGAACGGCATCAGCACGATGGTGAGGAACGCCGGGATGGCGATCTCGTAGTCGGACCAGTCGATCGTCCGCACCGCGGTCATCATCAGGAAGCCGACCACCACCAGCGCCGTCGAGGCCGCCTCGAACGGCACGACCACCACCAGCGGCGCCAGGAACATCGCCAGCAGGAAGAGCACACCGGTGACCAGGTTGGCCGCACCGGTCCGGGCACCCTCCGCGACACCGGCGGCGCTCTCGATGTACGACGTGTTGCTGGAGGTGCTGGCCGCACCGCCGGCCGCGGCGGCGATCGAGTCGACCAGAAGGATCTCCTTGGCCTTCGGCGGAGTGCCCTTCTCGTCGAGCAGGCCGCCCTCCTGGCCGACCGCCACCATCGTGCCCATGGTGTCGAAGAAGTCCGTGATCAGCAGGGTGAAGACGAACATCAGCACGACCAGCCAACCGGCCCGGCCCCACGAGTCGAGCACGTTGAACTTGCCGAGCAGCGACAGGTCCGGCAGGTCCACCACCGTCTTCGGCAGCTCCGGCACGTTCAGCGCCCAGCCCTTCGGGTTGGGCTTGCCGTCGACGAACGACGGGCCGATGTTGGCGACCGCCTCCACGATCACCGCCAGCACCGTCGAGGCGAGGATCCCGATCAGGATCGCGCCCTTCACCCGACGGACCACCAGCACCAGCGTGAGCAGCAGACCCACCACGAAGACCAGCAGCGGCCAGCTCACCAGCTTGCCGCCGATGCCCAGGCTGACCGGGACGGTGGTGTTCTGGACGTCCGGGACGCGCCGGACGAAGCCGGCGTCCACCAGGCCGATGATGGTCAGGAAGAGACCGATGCCGACGCCGATCGCGGTCTTCATCTGGGTCGGCACCGAGCGGAACACGGCGGTCCGCAGGCCGGTGAGCACCAGCACCGCGATGATCACGCCTTCGATCACCACCAGACCCATGGCGTCGGCCCAGGTCATCTCGGGGGCGATCTCGTACGCCACCAGCGCGTTGACGCCCAGACCGGCGGCGAGCGCCAACGGGAACCGGCCGACCACACCCATCAGGATGGTCATCAGGCCGGCGACCAGCGCGGTCGCCGCGGCCAGCGCGGGGATGGGAAGGGTCTTGCCGTCACCGTCGACGGCACCGCCCAGGATCAGCGGGTTCAACACCACGATGTACGCCATCGTGAAGAAGGTCGCCAGGCCACCACGTACCTCACGGCTCAACGTCGAGCCGCGGGCGGAGATCTCGAAGAACCGGTCGAAGCCGTTACGTGGGTGAGCGGGGTCGGGTGGTGTGCCGTTCTCGGGCGGCGCTACTGCCATCAGGTCCTCGCAGGTGATCTTCCGGTTGTCGCGCGCATCGTCCCAGATCACCGGTGGGCAGGGGAAGTGGATCGCGTACGCTTGCCCCCGTGCCGAACGAGCAGCCCCCGCGGCCCGCACCGCTGGACCCGCCGATGGTGCCGTTCGCCGTCGCCGGGCTGATCGCGTGGGCGGTGGCCGGGCTGGTCCTGCTGATCTTCTTCCGTGGCTGGCTCACCGACCACGATCACGAGAACTGGCTGTGGACCTGCCTCGCCGGTTTCCTCTGGGGCTTCCCCGGCCTCGCCGTGATGATGCGGCACGACGCCAACCGACGCCGCCGCCGCGCGAGCTGACCCGGACGGCCGCGCCCGGACAGCCGGGGCGGAAGGTCAGGGGTGCCCGTACGGCTCCGCCGGCTCGGCGGCCTCCACCGAGCCCGGGGCGCGGCTGACCGACATGGCCTCCACCGCGCTGTCGTCGTACACCGTCGGCAACTCCTCGACGGCGGTCTCGGCCGCCTCGATCAGCGTCTCGGAGTGGGCGCCGCAACCGTGGTCGGCACTCACCACCCGGCCGTCGTCGGGGGCGTAGAAGTTGCCACACGCGCCGAAGGCCTGCCGCATGGCGCCGGCCAGCGGCAGGTAGAACCCGCAGGTGCCGCAGCGGGCGGCGGCCGGAGCGGCGGCGGAGATGGCCGCGGTGGGGCCGTGGTCGCCGTCGTACCAGCGCTGCGCCGCCTCGGCGCGACCCTCCCGGGAGAGCACCCGCGCTCGGCCGAGACCCAGCTCCCAGGCCGTCTCCTCGACCGCCGGGTCGTCGGAGAGCAGGTAGCCGGGGGCGAGCCGGTCGTCGTCGGGCGGGGTCGGCAGCAGGTCGCCCGGGCCGAGGTCGCCCGGCTTGAGCCGCTCCTGCCAGGGCAGCCAGCCGGGCGCGAGCAGCGCGTCCGGGCCGGGCAGCAGCACCGTCTCGCAGATGGTCACCGTGCGGCTGCGCGGCACCCGGGTGACGGTGACCGCCCACCGCCAGCCCCGGTAGCCGGCGAGACGACATTCGAAGTAGTGGGTGACCAGCCGATCGCCCTCAGCCACGACCTGCAGGTGGTCGCCGACATCGTCGGCGTCCACCTCGGTGATGCCAGCGCGGGCCACCTCGACGGCGGCGGCGCAGACCTGGTCGAGACGGGCGGCGCGGGTGGAGGCGGGCCTGGTCACCTCACCATTGTTCCCCATGCTCCCCGCAGAGGTGACAGGGACTCCCGGGGAAGCTTTCGCGCAGTGGTGCGGCGTAGCCGGATCAGATGGGCGAGGATGGTGCACATGCCGTCGTACTCCCGCTCCGGGCGTTCCGTCCTCGGGCGGACCGTCGGCACCGGCATCCGCGCCATCCGGCTGCTGTTGCGTGGCTCGATGGGCGGCGGCCGTTGGATGACCCGCAGTGCCGGCCGGGCGCGGGCCCGGGGCGCCGGCGGCGAGGTCGGCATGGTCCGCCTGTTCGACCTGCACGCCCTCTCCTGCGCCGGCGACACCCTGATCGCCATCGGCCTGGCCGGGACGATCTTCTTCAACGTGCCGCTGGGCGAGGCCCGCAGCAAGGTCGCGCTCTACCTGCTGGTGACCATGGTGCCGTTCGCGATGCTCGCCCCCGTGGTGGGCCCGCTGCTGGACCACTTCCGGCACGGCCGGCGGTACGCGCTGGCCGCCACCATGCTCGGCCGCGCGTTCCTGGCCTGGTTGATCTCCGACTACATCCACGGCTTCGGGCTCTATCCGGCCGCTTTCGGGGTGCTCGCGCTGTCCCGGGCGTACGGCGTGGCCCGGTCGGCGGCCGTGCCCCGACTGCTGCCCGAAGGGCTGGGCCTCTCCCAGGTGGGTGCCCGGGCCAGCGTCTACGGCACGGTGGCGGGCGCACTGGTGGCGCCGATCGGGCTGGCGGCGTTCTGGTTCGGGCCGCAGTGGCCGCTGCGGGTCGCGTCGGTGATCTTCCTGGTCGGAATGGTGATCTCGCTGCGCCTGCCACCGAAGGCCGACTCCGAGCCACCGGAGCGGGTCCCCCGGGCGCTGCGCGCGCTGGGCCGACGCCGCGGGGACCGGCCGCTGGGCCGGGGCCGCCCCGCGGGCCGGCTGGTGATCGCCACCCTGATCGGTGCCGCGACGCTGCGGGCGGTGTACGGCTTCCTGCTGCTCTTCCTCGCCTTCGCGATCAAAAAGGGCGACCTGACGACCGTCGTGTTCGGCCGGGACCTGGGTGCCGAGTGGGCGCTGGGCCTGGTCGGCGGCGCGCTGGCGGTCGGCAGCTTCCTGGCCACCGCCGTCGGCACCCGCCTGCGCATCCACCGGCCGGCCACCATCCAGTCCAGCAGCATGGTCATCGTGGCCGGGGTGGCCGTGCTCGCCGTCATCCAGTTCTCGCTGCCGATGGTGGCCCTGCTCTGCCTGGTCAGCGCGCTGGCCAGCGGCGTGGCCAAGCTGGCCGTGGACGCCTCGATCCAGGAGCGCATCCCGGAGCGGCTGCGGGCCAGTTCCTTCGCCCACTCCGAGACGGCGCTGATGCTCGCCTTCGTCGCCGGCGGCGGGCTCGGGCTGGTCCCGTTCGACGGCCGCATGGGCATCGCGGTCGCCGCCGGGGCGGGCGTACTGGCGGCCACCCGGGGTGTGCTGGTCGCCGCCCGGCTGCGCGGGGAGAAGCTGGCCGGCAGGCCGCTGGGTGACGACGAGTTGGCCGAAGACGAGGCGGCCGACGAGGCGGCCGACCCGACGCCCACCTCGCCGGCGCCCAGCCAGGCCGGCTCACCGCACTACGACGACCCGGGGCTCGCCCCACCGGGCTACCACATCTACCGTCCCTCGTCCGCGGTCGGTGGGCCGGGTGGCGGCGCGGACGACGACACCCGCCGGGAGTCCCCCGGCTCCCTCTCGTGACCGGTCTGCTGGTGGTGACGGCGGTGCCCGCGGAGGCGGACGCGATCCGGGCCGGGTTGACCGACGCCACCGTGACGGTGGCTCCGGTCGGCGTGGGCCCGGCCGTGGCCGGTGCCGCCACCGCACGGCTGCTGGCGCTGGCCGAGGCGGCCGGCCGCCCGTACCGCGCGGTGGTCAGCGCCGGCGTGGCCGGCGGCTTCGCCGGTCAGGCCGCCGTCGGCGACACCGTGGTCGGCACCGCCAGCATCGCCGCCGACCTGGGCGCCGAGTCACCGGACGGCTTCATCCCGATCGACGAGCTGGGCATGCCGCCCGCGCTGCTCGGCGGAGGCAGCGTCGTGCCGGCTGACCCACGGTTGGTGGCGACGCTGCGGGCCGCCCTACCGCGGGCCACGAGCGGCCCGGTGCTCACGGTCAGCACGGTCACCGGCACCGCCGCCAGCACCGAGGCGCTGCGCCGGCGGCATCCGGAGGCGGTCGCCGAAGCCATGGAGGGGTACGGCGTGGCGGTGGCCGCGGCGCAGGCCGGGGTGCCCTTCGCCGAGCTGCGCACCATCTCCAACCCCATCGGCCCCCGCGACCGGGACGCCTGGCGGCTGCGCGAGGCCCTGACCGCCCTGACCACGGCCGCCTCGGCGCTGCGCTGACACCAGTCGCCGCCTCGACGCGGCGCTGGTGTCGACCCGGCGGGCACTCAGCCGTACCGCCGCCGGCCCGAACTCAGCCGTAGCGCCGCCGGCCGGCGTGCCTCGATCTCGAACCCGCAGGCGAGCAGCAACTCGATGCCGAAGTTCTCGGCGAGCGCAGCCGCCTCGTCGATCCCCTCCTGGCGCATCTCCGTGACGAGTGCCGTCACGAGCCGACGCCCGAGCCCCAACCGCCGGTACCGTGCGGCGACGAGCACTCCGTCGAGGACCATCTCCCGCTCCGGCTCGCCCGGGTACCACTCCCCGTGATCGAGGTGCGGGCTGCGCTCGTGGGCCCGCACCTCACCGACCAGCTCACCGTCGGGCAGCTCGACGACGAACCGCCAGCACGTACCCGGCAGATCACCGCCGGTGACCCGCCGTACCCGGGCCGTCCGGCGCACCTCGGCACCCCAGCGACGGTTGTCCCGGTACCGCCGGTTCAGCTCGTACGCGGCCGGCGGCAACGGGAGCGGATACCGTTCGGGTGGCAGCCGGTACCACTCCGCCCACCAGGCACCCGGCCAGTCCCGGGGCTCGTGGACCGGCCAGACGTCCAGGTGAGCCGGGTACCGTCGTCCTGCCTCGTCCCGCATGTCGTCGTGCGGAACCGGCGCCGCGGCCGCGGTCCGCGGTGACACACCGATTGCCACTTCCCCACCCGCTGCCCGGACCAGCCGCTCCACGGTTCGGAACCTGGGATCGACCGCTCGCCCCGACTCGATTCGGGCGAGTGTCGCCTGCGGTACCCCGGATTTCTCGGCCAGTTGCCGCTGACTCAGGTCGGCCCGGCGGCGGAGTGCCCGAAGCACCCTGCCGAGATCGGCCCCGCCACTCTCGTCGGTGAGGTCGGTGAGGTCGGTGAGGTCGGCGACGCCGTCCATCTCCGGCGCACCGGTCTGCTCCGTGCCGTAGGTCGCTTCGGTCACAGGCCGATGCTCCAGCCCAGCCGTCGAGCTATCAACACCCTCGCTGGAGCTGTGGATAACCCTGTGGACAGGCCCGGGCCGGTAGACGACCCGCTCCGCACAGTCCCTTTGGAGCTGAATCGTTTACGACATCACCCGGAATACGACGATCAGCCGGCACATTGACGAGCGCCCGGAACCCCGACGATCAGCCGGGGACACCGACGAGCGCCCGGAACCCCGACGATCAGCCGGCACATTGACGAGCGCCCGGAACCCCGACGATCAGCCGGGACACCGACGATCGGCCCGGAACATTGACGCGCCACGGTCCCGCTCGCTGAATCGTTTGCGACATCAGCTCCAAAGGGAGTCCGGGGTGGTCACGCAACGCCGATGAAGGGGCACCGTGCAGGGCCCGCTGGGAGCGGCGTTTGCTGGACCGTGATGCCGGGTCGCGATGGTGACCGCTCGAGCAATCGCGCCGGCCGCTTCTAGCAGGCGCGCCCGCCGCGAGCAGCGCGCCGGACCGGTCGGCTTACGGCGGGACGAAGGCCCCGCGGGTGGTCGTAAGCGTTCGTGGGCGTTCGCTGGCGCGTCCGGGCGCTCGGGTCCGGGTCACAGTCGGTGGGTGAGCGCGAGTGCCGGGCGGGGGCGGGGCTACCGTGGGGACGTGGCGCTCTCCCTGGCGATCTCGCCCTGCCCCAACGACACGTTCGTCTTCCACGCCCTGGTGCACGGTCGCGTGCCCGGCGCGCCCCCGGTCGAGGTGACGTACGCCGACGTGGACGTCACCAACACGGCCGCCGAGCGAGGTGCGTTCGACCTGGTGAAGGTGAGCTTCGCGGCGCTGCCCTGGCTGCTCGACGACTACCATCTGCTGCCGTGCGGCGGCGCGCTCGGGCGCGGCTGCGGGCCCCTGGTGTTGACCAGGGGCGACCGCACCGGCGGGCCGGACCGCACCGACCTGACCGGGGCAACGGTGGCGGTGCCGGGCGACCGCACGACCGCCTACCTGCTGTTCCGGCTCTGGTCGGCGGGGCGGCCGCCCGCCCGGATCGAGGTGGTCCCGTTCCACGAGATCATGCCCGGCGTCGCAGCCGGCCGTTACGACGCTGGGCTGGTCATCCACGAGGCCCGGTTCACCTACCACCGGCACGGCCTGACCGCGCTGGTCGACCTCGGCGAGTGGTGGGAGGCCGACACCGGCCTACCCATCCCCCTCGGTGCGATCCTGGGCCGGAAAGGCGCGGTGGACCCGGAGGCGGCGGCCGGCTGGGTCCGCGAGTCGGTCCGGCAGGCCTGGGCGGACCCGGCCGCCAGCCGGGAGTACGTGCTCGCGCACGCCCAGGAGATGGAACTGGACGTCGTCGACCGGCACATCGGTCTCTACGTCAACGAGTTCACCGCCGACCTGGGCGAGGCCGGGTTCGCAGCGGTCACGGCCCTGCTCGACCGGGCCGCCGACGCCGGGCTGGTGCCTCAGACCTCCAGCTCGCGCGCCACCGCGTGGACCAGCTGAGCGATCTTCTGCGCGGCCTTCTTGTCCGGGTACCGGCCACGGCGCAGATCCGGTTGGACCTTCGCCTCCAACACCTTGATCATGTCTTCGACGAGGCCGTGCAGCTCCTCGGCCGGCCGCCGGCGCAGCTCCGCCATCGACGGCGGCGCGTCCAACAGCTTGACGCCCATGGCCTGCGCGCCCCGGCGGCTGTCCACCACGCTGAAGTCGACCCGCTGGCCACCCTTGAGTTCGGTGACACCCGCCGGCAACGCGCCCTTGGGCAGGAACACGTCGCCGCCCTCGTCACTGGTGACGAAGCCGTATCCCTTGGCCGTGTCGTACCACTTCACTCGACCCGTAGGCACCTGAGATCCCCTGCTTCACTTGAGCCGTCTACTGCTCCAAGGCTAGCTGGATCATGCCGTCGAGCGCCGCTGGGAATCCGGTGAGATCGTCCAGCACCACGTCCGCCCCGGCCGCGAGCAGCTCGTCCGCGGAGCAAGGGCCGGTCGCGACGCCGATCCCGGGCACCCCGGCCACCTCCGCCGCCACCATGTCCGCCACGTGGTCCCCCACGTAGTGGGTGGCCTCGTGCTCCCGCAGGGCGGTCGCCTTCTCCTCGGCGAACAGGTCGCCGGCCAACTCGTCGACGACCAGGCCGAGGTGGTCCAGGTGCAGGCGGGCCAGTCGCCCGATCTTGGAAGTGACGACCAACACCCGGCCACCCCGGGCCCGGATGGCCTCGATCGCCTCCCGGGCGCCGGGCAGCGGAATGGTGGGGGTGATCGCGTACGCCGGGTACAGCTCGCGGTAGACCTGCACGGCGGACTCGACCTCCTCCGGCGGGAACCAGTGCGCGATCTCGGTGCGCAGCGGCGGGCCGAGCCGGGACACCGCCAGGTCCGCGTCCACCGGCACCCCGGTCCTCGCCGTCAGCGCCCGGTAGGCCGCCGCGATGCCGGGGCGGGAGTCGACCAGGGTCATGTCGAGATCGAATCCGACGGTCAGTGCGGGCATGTCGAGAAACGTACCCGGGGACTCCGGCCGGGCGGACGTCCGAGGGGCGCGACGGGCCGATGCCGGGCTAGCGTGGGAAGACGATGACCACCTCACTCGCCGACCACCTGCGGTCGCTGCCCGACGAGTCGCTGGCCGCCCTCCTCCAGTTGCGGCCCGACCTCGTCGTGCCCGTGCCGGCCGACATCTCCGCCCTGGCCATCCGCGCCCAGTCCCGGGTCTCGGTGGCCCGCGCGCTGGACGGGCTGGACCAGTTCACCCTCCAGATCCTCGACGCCGCCCGACTCACCCGGGACCCGGACGAGGGCACCACGGCCACCGAGGCCGTACTCGCCATGGCGACCGCCGGGCCCCGCCCACCGGCGCCGACGGCCATCCGGGCCGCCGTCGGCCGGCTGCGCGCGCTCTTCCTGCTGTACGGCCCGGAGCACGCGCTCCAGGTCGTGCCCGCCGTCGACGAGGTCTCCCCGTACCCCGCCGGGCTCGGCCACCCCGCCGCGGAGCTGGACCCGCGCACGGCCGCGCTCTGCGCGGACCCGGCGAAACTGCGTCGGACGCTGCTCGCCGCACCCCCCTCGGCCCGGGCGATCCTGGACCGGTTGGCGGCCGGGCCGCCAGTGGGCAGCGTGCCCCCGGGCGCGTTGCAGGCCCCGCCGGTCGGCGCGGAGGACCCCGTGCTCTCGGACCCGACCAACGGCGGTGCACCCGCCGGGTCCCCGGTGCGCTGGCTGGTCGACAACCGGCTGCTCGTCCCCGTGTCGAACGGCTCGTCGACGGCCAGCGGCACGGTGGAGCTACCCCGCGAGGTCGGCCTGCTGCTGCGCCGCGACAGCGGCCCGCTCGGGCCGCTGCGCACCAGCCCGCCGCCGGTGGCCGCCGCACCTCGCGAGGCGAAGGCCGTCGACTCGGCCGGAGCCGGGCAGACCATGGAGGTGGTGCGGCAGACCGAGGGGCTGCTGGAGCAGCTCGCCGCCGAGCCCGCACCGGTGCTGCGCTCGGGCGGCATCGGCGTCCGCGACCTGCGCCGGCTGGCCCGCACGGCCGGGTTGGACGAGCCGAACACCGCGTTGCTGCTGGAGGTCGCGTACGCGGCGGGGCTCGCCGGCGAGCTGGAGATGCCCGGCGCGACCACCACCCGGTACGGGGCGGACCAACAGGTGTTGCCGACCGGCGGGTACGAGGTGTGGCGTGCCGCCTCCCTGGCCCAGCGCTGGGAGCAGCTGGCCCGCGCATGGCTGACGATGAGCCGGCAGGTGGGGCTGGTCGGCCGTCGTGACGACCGGGACCGGCCGATCACCGCGCTCTCGGCCGAGGCCGAACGGGCCGGCGCGCCGGCCACCCGGCGGGCGGTGCTCGGCGTACTCGCCGATCTGGAGCCGGCGACCGCGCCCACCCCCGAGGAGGTGCAGGACCTGCTGGACTGGCGGGCGCCGCGACGCAGCCGGGGTCGGGAGGCCGCCCACCGGGAGGTGCTGGCCGAGGCGGCGCAGCTCGGCGTCACGGGTCTGGGGGCGCTCACCTCGTACGGGCGGCTGCTGCTGGCCGACCTGACTTCTGCCGACGAGCGGGGCGGCGACGACCCGCTGGGGTTGCACGCGGACGTCGAGAGCGGCGATCCGTCGGGTGCGGCTCGGGCGCTGGACGCGCTGCTGCCCGCCCCGGTCGACCACTTCCTGGTGCAGGCCGACCTGACCGTGGTGGTGCCCGGGCCGCCCGAGCCGGCGCTCGCCGTCGAGTTGGAGGCGATGACCGAACCGGAGTCGGCCGGCGGGGCCAGCGTGCACCGGGTCACCACGGCGAGCGTGCGGCGCGCGTTGGACGCCGGCTACTCGGCCGACGACCTGCACGAGCTGTTCCGGCGACGGTCCCGTACACCGGTGCCGCAGGGCCTGAGCTACCTGATCGACGACGTGGCCCGCAAGCACGGCGGGCTACGGGTCGGCTCGGCCGGGGCGTACCTGCGCAGCGACGACGAGGCGCTGCTCACGGAGGTGCTGGCCGACCGGCGGTTGGAGTCGCTGACGCTGCGCCGGCTCGCGCCGACGGTGCTGAGCACCCCGTACCAGGTGGGTCGACTGCTGGGCGCTCTGCGCGACGCCGGGTACGCCCCGGTGCCCGAGGACTCCAGCGGCAGCACCGTGCTGTCCCGGCCACGGGTCCGGCGAGCGCCGGCCCGGGTGCCGATGACCACCCGGACGCTGGACCCGCTGGCCGTCCAGAAGCTGCCCATGCCGAAGCTGTTGGGTGTGGTGGAACAGATCCGTCGGGGTGAGGCGGCGGCGCGGGCGGCCCGACGGGCACCGGCGGTGGTGCGTGGCGGCGCGGCGGGGCTGGGCGGCGGCCCGGTGCCGGCGCACACCCACAGCGAGGCGCTGGCCGTGCTCCAGCAGGCGGTCCGCGACCGGGCGCTGGTCTGGGTGGGGTATGTCGACGCGCACGGGGCGACCGCGTCGCGGCTGGTCAAGCCGGTCTCGATCGGCGCCGGCTACCTGCGGGCCGAGGACGAGCGGACCGAGATGCTGCACACCTTCGCTCTGCACCGGATCACCGCGGCGGTGCTGGCGGACTGACCGTGGACGTCGCCGGCCGCCGCGGAGGGCCGGTCAGCGGCGGCTGCGGCGTACGGTGCCGACGACCGAGATGATCAGCAGCAGTGCGAAGCCGGCGCCGGCGGACTCCCCCACCGAGTCGACGAAGCCCTGCCGCAGCACGAGCCAGCCGAAGAGGAACCACGCGACGAGGAGTGCCGCCGCGACGGCGTACGCGACAACGGTCGCGCGGGAAACCTCGTCGGGTGATGCCTGCTCGTGTACTTCGATCACGTCACGGTCGACCGTCATACCCAGCCTCCCCGCCCGGTCCGGTCCTGGACTCCCAGGGTGACACTCGCAGGACCGGTCGGACAGGGGGTTATCCCCGCGTTTCGCGGGGTGGCTCAGGTGCCGGGACGGCGGCCGATCAGCACCACCCGGGTGCCCACCTTCCCCAACTCCCACATCCGGACGGCGTCGGCGTGCAGCAGGTTGACGCATCCGTGCGAGCCGATCGACTTCTCGTGCAGGTAGGTGGTGGTCTCGTGGAAGCCCATCCCCTGGGTGAAGTGCTGCCAGTACGGCAGCCACACCTCGTACGGGTCGGACCACTCCTTGGGGTTGCGGTAGTTGACGGTGTACGTGCCGGCGGGGGTGCGGTAGCCGGACATTCCGGTCCGGGTCACCGTCGGCGCCATGATCACCTTGCCGTCGCGGACCGCCCAGACGGTCTGCCGGGTCAGGTCCACGCAGAACGTGGTGCCCTTGCCGGTCTTACAGCGCGCCGGATCTGTGGTGGCGAGCCGCTGGGCCACGTCGTGGGTGGTCGGCCCGGCGCGCCCCTCGACGGGGCGGATGCCGTACCGGCGCTGGAACTTCTTGATGGCGGCGCAGTCGGCGGCGGACTGGCGGCCGTCCACGGTCACCGACCCGAACCCGCCCAACCGGGCCAGGTAGGTCTCCACCGCGCGCTGGTGCTCGCCCTGCGGGCAGCCGGCGGCCGGTGCGACGGTGCTGGTGGTCGGCTTCGGCGTGGCGCTCCGGGTAGGTTTCGGCGTGGCGCTGGCCGTCGGTTTCGGCGTGGCGCTCCGGGTCGGCTTCGGCGTCGACGCGGTCGGCGTGGGCCGGCCGCGCTGGTCCGGCCCGGACGTGCCGCTCGCCCCCGTTGTCTGTTCCGCCGCACCCGCAGGGGCGGCTCCCCCGCCGCCACCCCCGCCGGCCTGCGGATCGAACGCGCACGCACCGGCGCCGACCAGCGTGACCACCATCAGGGCGACGAGCCGGGAAGTGATCCGGACATGCTTCATGGTGCCTCCCCTGGACAGTCGTCCCTTTCCTAGACGTTCGTGAGTGCCATCTCGGTTGCGCCCGGTGAGCATCTTTCTTCCGACATCCCGCACCGTGCAACACTGGATGGTCGGCCGGCGGCGGGTAAGCAGACGCCACGACCGGACGGCCAACCGGAGGAGAGGACGCTGGCGTGAGCGGTGGACCACTGATCGTTCAGTCGGACAAGACCCTGCTGCTGGAGATCGACCACCCGGACGCGCAGGCCTGCCGAATGGCGATCGCGCCCTTCGCCGAGCTGGAGCGCTCTCCCGAGCACGTGCACACCTACCGGCTGACCCCGCTCGGGCTGTGGAACGCCCGTGCCGCGGGGCACGACGCCGAGGGCGTGGTCGACTCCCTGATCAAGTACTCGCGCTACCCGGTGCCGCACGCGTTGCTGGTGGACGTGGCCGACACGATGGACCGCTACGGCCGACTTCAGCTCGCCAACGACCCGGCGTACGGCCTGGTGCTGCGGGCGCTCGACCGGCTGGTGCTGATCGAGGTGGCCAAGAGCAAGAAGCTCGCCGGGATGCTCGGCGACAAGATCGACGACGACACCATCCGGGTGCACCCGTCCGAGCGGGGCCGACTCAAGCAGGCGCTGCTGAAGCTGGGCTGGCCGGCGGAGGACCTGGCCGGCTACGTCGACGGTGAGGCGCACCCGATCGAGCTGGCCGAGGCCGGCAAGGACGGCCGCAAGCCGTGGACGCTGCGGTCGTACCAGCGGGAGGCCGTGGAGGCGTTCTGGGCCGGCGGGTCGGGCGTCGTGGTGCTGCCCTGCGGCGCCGGCAAGACCCTGGTGGGCGCGGCGGCGATGGCCGAGGCGAAGGCGACCACGCTGATCCTGGTCACCAACACGGTGGCTGGTCGGCAGTGGAAGCGGGAGTTGATCGCGCGCACCTCGCTGACCGAGGAGGAGATCGGGGAGTACTCGGGCGACCGCAAGGAGATCCGGCCGGTCACCATCGCCACGTACCAGGTGCTCACCTCGCGGCGCGGCGGCGCGTTCACCCACCTGGACCTGTTCGGGGCGCGCGACTGGGGCCTGGTCGTCTACGACGAGGTCCACCTGCTGCCCGCGCCGATCTTCCGGTTCACCGCGGATCTCCAGGCCCGACGCCGGCTCGGCCTCACGGCCACTCTGGTCCGCGAGGACGGCCGGGAGGGCGACGTGTTCAGCCTGATCGGCCCGAAGCGGTACGACGCGCCGTGGAAGGACATCGAGTCGCAGGGCTGGATCGCCCCGGCCGAGTGCACCGAGGTCCGGGTGACGCTGACCGACGCGGAACGCATGTCGTACGCGACGGCGGAGGCCGAGGAGCGCTACCGGATGGCGGCCACCGCGCGCACCAAGCTGCCGGTGGTGAAGGCACTGGTCGAGCGGCACCCCGAGGACCAGGTGCTGGTGATCGGCGCCTACATCGACCAGTTGCACCAGCTCGGCGAATACCTGGATGCCCCGATCATCCAGGGCTCGACGACGAACAAGGAGCGGGAACGGCTCTTCGACGCGTTCCGGTCCGGGGAGATCCGCACGCTGGTCATCTCCAAGGTCGGCAACTTCTCCATCGACCTGCCCGAGGCGGCGGTGGCGATCCAGGTGTCGGGGACGTTCGGCTCCCGGCAGGAGGAGGCGCAGCGGCTGGGCCGGGTGCTGCGCCCGAAGGCCGACGGTCGGCAGGCGCACTTCTACACGGTGGTCTCCCGGGACACGATCGACACCGAGTACGCCGCGCACCGGCAGCGCTTCCTGGCCGAGCAGGGTTACGCGTACACGATCATCGACGCCGACGACGTCCTCGGCCCGAAGCTGCCCAGCGTGGACTGAAGCTGACGCTGCTCGACGCGGTGGGCCGTCCGATCCGGGACGGCCCACCGCGTCATCGCCCGGGTCAGGAGAAGTTGACCAGGAAGTAGTAGTTCGTCGTGTCGGTCCATGCCCCGTCGGCCGTACGCCCGCGCACCCTCATGGTGTGCGAGCTGGCCGATGTCGGCGCGTAGCTCACGGTGGCGACTCCGGCGGCATTCGCCGCCACCGTCGCCGGCTGCCCGTCGTCGACCGTGTACTCGAACTCCACCACGCCCGGACTGCCCTGGGTGAAGGTGAAGTCACCCGGTACGCCCACGCCACCGGCCCACTGGTTGTTGTCCGGGTAGGTGCTCGACGACACCAGCGGCGCCGTGCCGACCAGGAACGGGTAGTCCGTCTGTGGCGTGTACTCGCCCGCCCCGGTCCGACCCCGCACCGAGAACACGTTCGCGCCGTTGCGATCCATGGTCACCGAGATGTCGGTCACCAGCGCGTCGGGAGTCTTCGGCACGCTCTGCCAGGCGCCGCCGTTGAGCTGGTACTCGAAGGTCGTCACCTCGCCGATTTCGGTGTAGACGCCGAACCCACCGATCGCGCCGATCCCGCCCCGAGGGGTGTACTCGTCGTAGGCGCTGTTCACGTTCACGCGCGGGTCGCGTACGCGGAAGAAGTACCGCCGTTCCGCGCTGACCGTGCCATCGGCCGCCCGGCTGGTGACCGTCAGCAGGGTGTACCCGGGATGGGTCGGGGTGACCTCGATCGTGGCCCTACCGTCCGTTCCGGCGGCCACGACCTGCTCCTCGCCGCTGTACTCCAGCACGTAGCGGTACTCCACCACGTCGGAGCGGCCAGGGTTGAAGGTGACCCGACCGGTCTGGCCTGGCTGGCCGGCGGAGTCGCTCTCGGGGTAGTCGCTGGAGGTCACCACCGGTGCGTCGCTGACCTCGAACGTGTACGTCCGTGTCGGCGAGAAGGTCCCGTCGAGGAAGCGCGTACGCACGGTCAACGTGTTCCTGCCGGAGTGGTCAGGGGCGAGCGTCACCCGAGCCCAGCTGTACTCCGGGTCGATGGTCTGCTCGGGCCCGTCGTTGAGCCGGTAGAGGTAGGCGTCCACGTCCGGCATCGCGGTGTCAAAGTTGAACTCACCGGGGATGCCCACGCCGCCCCACACGCCGCCCTCGTAGTACGTGCTGGAGTAGACGGTCGGCTTGATGTCGATGACATTGAACTGATACTGCACGACCTCCGAGACGGTGCCGTCGGCGCTGATGCTGCGCACGTTCAGCACGTACCAGTTCGGCTCCGTCGGCGTCCAGCGCAGCACCGCGGTGCCGTCCGCTGCCGCGTCGACGCGTTGCATCCCGTCGTAGAGGAACCCGTACTCGTACGCCACCACCCCGACTCGGCCCGGCCGGAAGGTGAAGCTGCCGGGACGGTCCACCACACCGTCGTGGTCCGGGAAGGCGAAGTCGGTCGACTCCACGAACGGGGTGTCACGGACCGACAGGTCCTCGGTGTGTGCGCCGACGAACTCGGTGCCGGCGTAGCTGCGCACCTGGAGCTTGATGACACCAGCCTGCGTGAACACCACGGGGACGTCGGTTGTGCCGTCGGCCTTCGCCGGGACCCTGACCTCGTCGCCGTCGCCGATCCGGTAGCCGAACTCCGTGACCCCCTCGACATTGGTCGAGATCGCCAGTTGGCTCGGCAGGCCGACACCACCCATCGTCACCCGCACCTGCGGTGCCGTGGATTTCACCAGGAACCGGTACTCGGTCACCTCCGAGGAGTTCGACGCGCTGTCCACACTGCGGACGCTCAGGTACTCGACGAACGAGGTCGGAGTGTATTCAAGGGTGACGTCCGCGCCGGGTGCGGGCGCGGGGAGGTAGTTGTACGTCTCGCCGAAGCGCCCCCAGTAGTAGCCGACCACGTCCGGCGTGCCGTTGGCCTTGAAGGTGAACGTCCCCGGTACTCCCGAACCACCGTGCGACTCACCGTCATCCGGGTACTTGGCCGAGGTGACCACGGGTGCGGCCGGCCGCTGCCCGTCCACCTTCACGTAGCACGGCTTGGCCCACGGCGAGTAGTCGTGACCGTCGTAGGCGCGGGCGGTCCAGGCAACCACTGTTCCGTGCGGGTACTGCCCCATCTCCCAGGCGACCTTGGAGAGATGGCCTCCGTAACTCGATCCGAACCGTTCGGAACGCTGGTCCTTCTGGCCGACCGGCCAGGCCGCGAACTGTCCGTTGTAGTTCGCATCGTTGCTGTTCGCATCCGCGCCCCGGACCATGAAGGTGTAGCTGCGCGCCCCCACCGGCTGCGGGTTGTCCTTGGTGCCGCAGGACCACGACGGAAACTCGAGCCCAATCTGCGCCACCGTCGGTGCGTGGTTGGCCTCGCTGCGGATAGCCGGGAACGGGCGGAGCTTACGGCCGTGGGAGAGGTTGCCCTCGTGGACCTGCGGCACGCGGATTTCGACGGTGAGAGTCTGTTGGTCCTGATTCGCCAGCTTCTGCAAGGCGGGCATGATGTCCCAGACCAGATAGCCGGGGCAGGTGGCTTCGCCGCCGGCCTGGACGGTGCCGAGCAGCTCACGTCGGCGCGGCGTTGCCTGCCAGCTCGTGGTCGCCTTGATCGGATCGGTGCGCCAGAGCTCGACCGGCTGGGCCGATGCGCAGTCAGCGGCCGATCGCTCCGCGATGACCAGGTCCGCCTTGTGGATGACGGCTTTACGGAAGCGCGAGATGTCGAAGGTGAAGTAGGACCGGGATTTGTGCTTGTTTCCGGCCTCGTCCGCCCAGGCGCCGATTGGCGCGTCACCGGAAGGGTTGACGAACGACTGTTTCGGAAGGTGAGAGTCGGTGTACGCCCAGCCGGACCTAGTTACGTCCCACTGCTCGTAGGCCTGTGCAGGCGTGGCGGTGACGCTGACGAGCCCCGCACCGAGCACGATCCCGAGTGATGCGGCCAGTAATCTTCGTGCGCGCGCGATCAATGTGTCCCCCCGTTGACGATGGCGTACGTCGCCATGGCGGGGCCGAGCATATCGAGGTGCGGCAACGCGCCGTGTACCCGTTTTCACGTCGTCTCCGACGATGACCCGGCCCAGGTCAAGGGATGAAAGCCGTGCCTCTGCCCGGCTCAGATCTTTGGTGTCAATTGGCCCTTATGAAGTGGTCGGCCCGTTGGGTTTCCGGCGATCTGAGTGACCAGGAGATCGAGGCGCTCCTCTTCACCCTGCCCTAGCAGCGTCGCCACCGCGCGGTGGACCAGGCGGTGCGAGACGCACGGGGTAGGACCACGGGCTTCGGCTGACTAGTATCGATCCGATCACCCGCCCGGTGTACACGCAGGAGGCAGAGCCGTGATTGTGCTGTCGCGCTTCACGCATCTGCTGTTCGGGCCGATGTTCGTCTTCGCAGGCGGCCTGCTCATCTGGCTGCGTGAGCCCGTCGGGCTCGTCGTCTTCGGGGTGGTGCTCCTCCTCGTCGGCCTGTACAGCCTGTGGCAGTCGTATCTGGGCTTCAAAGCTGGCCTACCGTGGTTCGAACCGGAGACGACGGACCCCCTGGCGAAGGGTTCCTGTCGACGATGTGCAGGTAGTGGCTGGGTTCGTGGCCGCGTCAACGGTGAACGCTGCTCCTGCGTACAAAAGATCGATTTCTAGACCGCGAGGTCGACCGGTCACGAGGTTGGCGGTGGGCACCGGTCGGGGAGCGTGACCTCGCCCGGCCGGTGCTCGAACGTGGTCATGGTGAACCACTCGTCCAGCTCCGGGTCGAAGAGGTTCTGCAGGCCGAACTGCAACACCTGCCACCACCGGCTCGGGTCCCGCTGGTCGACGTAGATGTCACCGAGCGCGATCGGGAACCGGAAGAACTCGCCCGGCACGGTGGACCCCCCGACGACACCGACCCGCCAGTGGTCGACGTGCCGATCCTTCTCACCCTGGAGGATCTCCCGTCCCACGAAGCGCGCGGTCTTCAGCTTGTCGTTGAAGATCTGGCGGTTGAAGAACCCGGGGATCTTGCTGCACGCGCGTGGCGGGTAGAGCGGGATGTTCGGCCACCTGTAGGTGAGCGTGTAGAGCGTGTTCTCGTAGATCAGGTTCGTGAACCAGATCGGATGCTCCGGGCCACCGGCGATCATCTGGCTGTTGCCGTCGCGGCCCTGCCAGGAGAACGGCACGTCGATGCCGAGGTCCCGCACGATGTACCGGCCGGTGCCCTGGAAGTCGGCGGGAAGCAGCGGCGGGCGCGGCTCGCGCGCTTCGGGGGCCACCGAACCGTCGGCCTGGGCGGCGCGGGGCAGCGGCGCCGCCGCCGGACCGGGCGCGATCACCCCGAGGGCGAACAGTGCGCCGGCCACGGCCGACACCACCATCCGACGTGTACGCCTCGACGCCACCATTGCCCTCCGCCGGGTGTGAGAATGCCACCTGCCTTCGGCGCAGCGTATGAGCAGGCAAAACGTGAGAGATGACGGAACGCGTCGGCTCCACCGGACGGGTGAGGCGACGCGGGGGAGGGGAGGGAGGAGAAAAAACGCCGGAGAGACCCGCA